>CALCKU010000159.1 GCA_937965735.1 uncultured Caulobacterales bacterium | reverse complement strand
TCAGCCCTCGTGAATACAGTGCCAAAGATTGAATCGAGTGATAATGATGATCTAAGTGGCAGCCAAGCCCCTTTAATGGATCACCTTATTGAATTGCGATCTCGATTGATAAAAATTATCTTAGCCTTTGTGATTGGGGCCATAATTTGTATACCGTTTTTGCGTGATATTCTTGACTTATTGGTTCATCCTTTTCAGGTCGCAATTGACCGTTACAATACGGGTCTTCTCGCGCAAGGGCGCCCCGAAATGTCTCTTGATATTATTGCAACGCATCCCTTAGAAACATTTTTTGTCAAATTAAAGCTGGCCATATTTGGGGGTATAATTCTGTCATTTCCAATTTTAGCTTATCAAGTTTATAGCTTTGTTGCCCCAGGGCTGTACAAAAATGAACGTTCGGCCTTTTTGCCTTATTTGATCTTATCTCCGATCTTGTTTTTTTTGGGGGCGTCTCTCGTTTTCTTTTATGTCTTTCCATATGTGATGGAATTTGCGCTCAATCAGCAACAAGGTCTTTCTTCGGGCGGTGAAATTGAGCTACTCACAAAAATTAGTGATTATCTAAAACTGGCAATGACACTGTTCCTTGCGTTTGGAATTTCTTTTCAACTCCCTGTTATTTTAAGCCTTTTGGGACGTGCAGGTATTGTCAGCTCTAAAGCGCTAAAAAAGGGGCGACGCTTTGCCGTCGTCGGCATTGCCGCCTTTGCTGCCTTTGTGACGCCGCCTGATCCAATAACACAAATTGTGCTCGGAAGTGCGATTTACCTGCTCTACGAAATTTCGATAATTTCCGTTAGAATATTAGAGGAAAAGGTTGGGGACATTGACATAAAATAAGTCTGTCAAAACCGTTTACGACTCGCAGGCGAATAGCTATGACAATTAAAACTCAGAAGAGCTAATTATGTTTGATATTAAAGCCATTCGCGAAACGCCAGAAGTTTTTGATGCGCTCTGGGCCAAAAGAGGGCTGGAGCCTCAAACGAAGCGAATTTTAGATCAAGACGCCCTCATTCGTCAGGCAATGCAAGTCATGCAAGAGGCCGAGGCTGCCCGTAATAAATCCTCTAAACTGATTGGCCAAGCCATGGCCAAAGGGGATAAGGATGAAGCTGAACGCTTAAAAAATGAAGTCCTTGGTGCTAAAAATGTAATCGCAGCTATGAGTACGCAGATTGAAGGTGAAAAAGCACAGCTTGATGCGCGTCTCGCAAGCCTTCCTAATCTGCCTTTTGCCGATGTTCCCGAAGGTGAAGATGAAAACGCGAATGTTGAATTGCGTAAAGTCGGGTCGCCTCGGACATTTGATTTCGAACCCCAAGCACATGATGACTTAGGGGTGGCACTCGGTATGATGGATTTTGAAACGGCGGCCAAGATGAGCGGGAGTCGTTTTGTTGTATTGTCTGGTCTTTTATCGCGTTTAGACCGCGCTTTGAGCGCGTTTATGCTAGATTTACAAACGGGTGAACATCACGGCTATGTTGAACATACACCGCCGTTACTTGTGCGTTCAGATGCGCTTTTCGGTACGGGACAATTGCCAAAATTTGAAGAAGATTTATATAAAACCACTGTAGAACATTATTTGATTCCTACGGCGGAAGTGTCACTTACCAATATTGTCCGTGAGAGTATTTTAGACTTAGACAGCTTGCCGCGTCGAATGACGGCGCATACGCCTTGTTTCCGGTCAGAAGCGGGAAGCGCGGGACGCGATACTAAAGGCATGATACGCCAACATCAATTTAATAAGGTAGAGCTCGTCGCGATTACCCATCCAGATGAATCGGAATCAGAACATTTACGCATGTTAGGCTGTGCTGAAGACGTTCTAAAACGCCTTGATTTGCCGTACCGCGTTGTTGAACTTTGTACGGGTGATCTTGGGTTTGGCGCTCGCCGTACATTTGATATTGAAGTTTGGTTGCCCAGCCAAAAAACCTACCGTGAAATTAGTTCAATTTCCAATTGCGGTGATTTTCAAGCCCGCCGAATGAATGCGCGTTATAAGCATGCGGAAAAAGATAATCGTTTTGTGCATACTCTAAATGGCTCTGGTCTTGCCGTAGGGCGTACCCTTGTGGCTATTTTAGAGAATTGCCAAAATGCAGACGGATCCATAACTTTACCAGACGCGCTTATTCCCTATATGGGCGGCGTTGAAACAATCGCGTGAGGATATTGTTAACGAATGATGACGGCGTTCGAGCCAAAGGCTTGTCTGTTTTGCGTGATATTGCCGCCGAATTATCAGATGATGTATGGGTTTGCGCCCCTGAAAGTGAACAATCTGCGGCGTCTCGCGGCGTGTCACTGCATAATCCAGTCAGATTGCGTAAACTGGAAGACAAAGTCTTTTCGGTCACAGGTACGCCAACCGATAGCGTTATTGTTGCCATGCAAGACGTGTTGAATACACATAAGCCTGACCTGATTTTATCTGGCGTGAACCGTGGACAGAATTTGGCCGAAGACGTGACTTTTTCGGGTACAATTGCAGGCGCTTTGCAAGGGATGCAAATGGGGGTGCCATCAATTGCTCTGTCTCTTGCGCGCGGCTTTCAAGGCGCAAATAGTCTGCCTTGGGAAACTGCACTCGCACACGGACCAGACCTTATTCGTCAACTCCTTGAAATGTCTTGGCCCGAAAATGTGGTTTTGTCGGTGAATTTCCCCGACTGCCCCGTGGACGCCGTAAAGGGGATTCAAATCACGCGCCAAGGTCAACGCGACTTTCAAATGAGTGGTGTTGATAAACGTGATCACCCACGCGGTGGACAATATTATTGGCTGACTTACGGGGCTGCCCTTTCAAACCCGCCGAAAGGGTCTGATTTGCGGGCGATTTATGATGGCTATATTTCTGTGACGCCTTTGCATACAGATTTGACACATATAAAGACTTTAAACGCTCTTGAGTCCCTCAACTCCAAATTTTAGACAGGTTATGACTTGCCTCGATGTTTTTCTTGATGATTTATTTTCGAATCCCGCGTGATTGATCCCGCCCTCATAGATATGGTGATGGCCTTACGCAGTCAGGGCATATCGGATAATAATGTGCTTCGGGCAATAGAGCTTTCGCCCCGTCGTATTTTTGTCGATATATCCGATCGTGACATTACATACGAATTTCAAGACTTACCGATTTCGTGCGGACAGACATTGTCTTCGCCCTTAACCATTGCCATGATGACACAGCTCTTAGATGTGACGCGTGAACATAAAGTGCTCGAAATTGGAACGGGCTCTGGCTATCATACGGCTATATTAGCCCGTCTCGCCAAACGCGTATATTCTGTCGAACGGTATCGCCAATTAATTCAAGAGGCGGAAACCCGATTTAAAACGCTTGAGATTTTTAATACGGTCGTTCGACATGGTGACGGACGTTATGGTTGGGGTGGGCAAGCGCCTTTTGACCGTATAATTGTAACATGCGCGCTACGCGCAGCGCCCGATATGCTACTTGATCAACTTGCGCATAACGGTGTGATGATCGCAGTCATAGACGAGCATTTAATCCGTATCACCAAGGCAAAGTCTAAGTTTCACAGAGAAACCCTTATGCCACTTGATTTGCCTATGATTGAGTCTGGAAAATCCAAAGCCCTGTAAACATCCTGTAAACATCCTGAAAATTCATGTAACCGCAATGCAGGCCTATGAAAATACAGGCCTATGAAAAGATTTTGCTATGGCGTGCAATGTCTGCGCCATGCTTCTCTCAGTTGCATGTGTGTTAAAATGTAAAAAATTTGACGAAACATTAACGGACTTCGTGTCAAACTCTTTGAAATTTCAAAATAAACCCAAATTAAGGGGTCCTTAAAATGAAAAAGTTTCTATTGCTCGGATGTGTGATGTCTACAGCTTTCGGTCAAACGGCATTTGCACAAGTCAATGTTGTGCGCGAGCCGCTTCCAGAATATCAAAGTATCGATGAAGTGCCATTAGAGTATACAGATGATGGTATTATGAAGGCCCAACATATTCGTCCTGGTGACATCAGCCCTGAAGAATATCAAGCGCTTCTCGAAGAGGCTGAACGCGTGCGGGCGTATCGGTCACGTGATGCTGGGGCGGGCACGATAAGCAGCGCTACGGAATATGATTATGGCTATGACTATAATATTCAATCTGAAAATACTGGGCAGGGAAGAGTCGTAGATGTTGAGCTTCCACCCTATACTGAACCGCAGTATGAAATGTTACCAAGTGCGCAACCCGATTCTTATTCCAGAGCTTCGTCTCCGTCTTATTATGTTTTGAAAGGGGATACGCTTTTTGGCATCTCAAGAAAGTTTGGTGTGAGCGTTGCAGATTTGAAACGTGCGAACGCTTTGGCTGATAATATTATCCAGCCCGGACAATTCTTATCAATCCCGGGGCGCATGACCACAGCTTCAAACCAAACGCCTGACTCTAGCCAAAATACAGTGGTTTCGCCTTATAATAACCCGACAGCGCCGACCTATGCCCGTAGCACAGATCCGATAATGGGTACGGCCCGTAGTAGCGGTGTTTACGCGGTTCTTCCAGGGGATACGCTCTATAGTATTTCACGTCGCGCATGCGTGCGTGTGGATCACTTACAAGCTCAAAATTCATTTTTAGATGCTAACAACTTACAACCTGGACAACGTTTAACAATGCCGTCTGGTCATTGTCTTTAGATAAAATGGTTTTTTAAAATCGAATAGACGGGTTCCCCGTTGCATAAATTCCTGACGCCCTTATATAGACGCCTATCACGTCGTTTTAGGGCGTCTTTTTATAGGGGATTTAGGTATGATTAACCTGATTATGCAAACCACTCCTGCGGGCGGCGCCATTGCGCAATTCGTGCCGCTGATACTTATTTTTGTAATTTTTTATGTGTTTTTAATTATGCCGCAACAACGCCGCATGAAAGCCCATAAAGCCATGCTCGCCGCTGTTATGCGGGGCGATACTGTTGTGACGAATGGCGGGATAGTCGGTAAAGTCAAGAAAGTGTCAGAGACAGAACTGACGCTGGATTTAGGGGCAACTGAAGTTAAAGTTGTCCGTTCTATGATTGCTGATGTTCGGAATAAAACTGTTGCGGCTAATGACGGAAAAGCTAAGTAAATTCCTCTCGGTTTAACCGTTCCTCTTTTGGCTTAACTCTTTCTCCTTAAGCTTGACAATTTAAAGGCAGGACGCTCATGCTCTATTTCTCCAAATGGAAAACGATAATGATCGTTGCGGCTGTTTTTATTGGCCTGTTGCTGGCATTGCCCAATGCAGTGCCAAAAAATGTGCGCGATAGCCTGCCTGGGCCAATGCAAAGAACGATCAATCTGGGTCTCGATTTGCAGGGCGGGGCACATATGCTCCTTGAAGTCGACCTATCGAGCGTAATTGATCAAGAGCTTGATAATGAACGCGAATCTATTCGTCAGGCCTTTTCAGATGCAGGCCGTATCCGTACGGAATATTTAAGGGTCTCTGATGATGCCATTGTTGGAAAATTTCGGAAACAAGAAGATGTAGAACCTGGCATGAAGGCTCTCGAAAGCACCTCTGTTCCGATTGATAATACGGGACTGAATACTGCAAAGACTACAAAAATTGAAAAAACAGGCTCGTCAACGTTTCGCGTGACAATCACGTCTGACAATATTGAAGCGATACAAAAACGTACGATTGCGCAATCCATTGAAGTGCTTCGTAAACGGATTGACCCGACAGGCACAACCGAGATGACATTGGCCCGTGAAGGGGATGACCGTATTCTTTTACAAGTTCCGGGCGCAAAAAATGTTGATGATATTAAAAGTCGGATTAACAAAACGGCCAATCTCGGATTTCATATGGTGCGCCCTGAATCAAATTCAGAAGCGGCCATGCGTCTTGCCGCAGAAGGTAAATTACCGCCCGGAACGGCTTATTTTCTGGAACAAAGAGGCGGCGCACTGATTGTTGACAGACGAACTAAAATTACGGGTGAGTGCTTAAAGTCGTCTTCGGAAGGTTTGCACCCAACGGGGAATTATCCAATTGTCAATTTTAGCTTTAATATCAAATGCGCTCGAATATTTGGGGATCTAACGGCGCGAAATGTCGGTAAAAGATTTGCGGTTGTTTTAGATAATGAAATTATTACGGCCCCGAATATTAACAGCCCGATTACAGGGGGATCGGGTTTTATTGAAGGCAGTTTTACGATTGAATCTGCGCGTGAGCTTTCGCTTCTTTTAAACGCTGGGGCATTGCCTGCCAAGTTGGTTATTGTTGAAGAGCGTACTGTTGGTGCGGAACTCGGACAAGATGCCATTAACGCCGGCAAAATTGCTTCTATGGTTGGTCTTATTGGGGTCGCCATTTTCATGTGGCTTTCATATGGGTTACGTTTTGGGACAATTGCAAACTTGGCTTTGGCGACCAATATCATTCTTATTGCCGCTTCGCTCTCTCTGCTGGGGGCGACGTTAACGCTTCCAGGAATTGCGGGGATTATCCTAACGATTGGTATGGCCGTGGACGCGAATGTTTTAATCTTTGAGCGGATTCGAGAAGAAACTTACCAAGGACGTCCGCCTGTGAATGCGATTGAAACAGGTTATCGTTTGTCACTCGCCCCGATTTTAGATGCCAATATCACGACTTTGATTGCGGCTGTGACGCTTTACTTTGTCGGGTCTGGCCCAATACGAGGCTTTGCCGTTACTTTGGCGATTGGTATTGTCATGTCTGTGTTTACAGCGGTGGTCTTTGCGCGCTTACTTACGGCGACTTGGCTTCGTGGTACGCGCCCAAAAACGCTACCGATTTAGGAGACTGCCATGAAAGATATTTCTCTTGTTCGGTTGTTTCCTAAACAATCCAAAGTCCCCTTCATCAAGGCTCGTATTGTTGCCGCAATCCTCTCTGTGCTCGCTATAATTGGATCCATTTTTCACGTTGCGACAGCGGGTTTAAATTACGGGATTGATTTTACAGGGGGCACAGTTCTTGAAATTGACACAGGAGCTGCGCCTGAGCTTGATACAATTCGTCCGCTCTTAAACGGTTTGAATATGGGGGATATGGCGCTTCAAAATATTCGCCCGCCACTCGATTCTGATGTCGACCATGATTATGTGCGAATTACAATTCCTTTACAACCCGAAACAGAGGAAGACGGTGCCGCAACGCAACAAATCGCGCTCGATTTAGTGAAAGAAACGCTTCGTACTGAGATTGGTGATTTTACAGTTAGGAATCAAGGGGTTGTCGGTTCGAAGGTTTCGGGAGAATTACGTGAAAAAGGTATTCTGGCGGTTGTTCTCGCACTCGGTATGGTTTTGCTCTATATTTGGTTTCGCTTTGAGTGGCAATTTGCCGTTGGTGCAGTTGTCGCTCTCTTCCACGATGTTTTGATTACAATTGGCATGTTCTCATTTACGGGGCTAGAATTTAACCTTTCAATCATTGCTGCGATTTTGACAATTGTGGGATATTCATTGAATGATACGGTGATTGTATATGACCGTATTCGTGAGAATTTGCGTAAATACAAGAAAATGGATTTACCAGATGTTTTGAATCTCTCAATCAATGACACGCTGTCTCGTACGATTTTGACGTCTTTCACAACTATTATGGCACTTGTTGCGCTTTATGTGCTGGGGGGTGAAGGCTTGCGCGGGTTCTCATTCGCGATGATTTGGGGTGTCTTTATCGGAACCTACTCATCAATATTTGTCGCCTCGCCACTGCTTTTACTTTTGCGGTTAAAGCGTGGTCAAAACACGGGTAATCGTAAAGATTAGATCGGTTTTAATCGTTTCACACCACTCGGTGTGAAGGCGATAAAAGCGCGTCCCGTTACTCGGTGGACTTCCACTTTCCCTAAGAGCGTATGGGGGAGTGACGCTGGGTTATCGCCTTTAAACGTACAAAAATTTCCGTCTACCTTTTCTAGGCGTTTAACAATGAGACCAAGATCAATATGGGCGATCACATAAATAAACCCCGGCCGCAAGGACCGGGGTTTTTTCGTCAATAAGTAATCGCCGTCAGAAAGTATTGGCAACATAGAGTCGCCAGAGACTTTGACGAGTTTAAACATTTCAAAACATGCCTAAAGCACTAATCTAAAGAACAGGGATAACCACATCGACATTGGGTGCATACGGGCAAGGCGCTGTTTTTGTTTTGACGCCTTTCATATCCCAGAACATTTCTGAAAACTCATTACAAAGCGCAACAAGCTTTTCGCCGTCTTCGCGGTGTAAGTCCTGTTTACAGGCAGAGCCAGCCATCATAATTTTATGGGCCAGTTCATGGGCACCAGGATGCTTCTTAAGATGGTCACCTTTCATAAAGTCACCCCAAATGATGCGTGTCTCGTGCTTGACGAGTTCCGCTTGGCGCTCTTTTTCGGCAGTATTACGTGCAACCTGCATTGCAAAAGCCGTTTCTGATAACCCTTTATCTTTGAGGCTAAGCAAAATGTCTATTTGGCGAAGGGTAGAAACCGCGTGATACATGATTGTCCGTGCGTCATAAACGCCGCATGGAATATCGCAATGGGCTGACGCTGTTGAAATTTGATTATCATGTTTTGAAATAAAATTATGTAACATATTGTGTCCTCTATGCACGTTTGCGGGAAATTTTGACGATGACTGCGGCTATAACCAAACCACCAATTACCGCGAATAGGCTATGTGTTGGGCTTGATAGCCAATGCATTATTTTGGGTATGATATTGGCAAAGCTTGTTGCGCCGTGATCGCCATTATGGGCAAGGGCGGGCGTTGCGGATAGCGCGATGAGTGTTGCTGCAAGTTTGACTGATTTCATATCGAAGTCCTCTCTGGTGATAATGAATCTATATTAAAACTCTATGCCTATTGGGTTTTAACCGCAAGCACGCTAAGGATATTTCATCTTTGAAAAGTCTGTGTATTAAGTCTGGAATTAAAAGTGTTGAAATCTTGAGGCTTATGTTGTCGCCAAACACACATTTGCAATTAACTAAAGTCGATCCAGATCGTATGCGTGCAGCAGGTTTTGCAAATGAAAGACTTCGTAGAAAGCTAGAGTTACTCTATGCGTTTCATTACGAGCTCGCAAAAGTTCCCGAAATTGTCTCTGAGCCTATGATCGGGCAAATTCGCTATCAATGGTGGCGGGACGCGATTGCAGAAATTTATGAGGGTCGAAAAGTGAGAGTGCATGAGATTTCGACGCCTTTGAGCACACTTTTTCTTGACGCGAAAATGCCAAGGTTTTGGGTGGATCGTTTGATTGACGCACGTGAGCGGGATTTAGATCCAACCCCTTTCCCTGATTTGAATGCCGCAAAAGAATATTGCGCTCAAACGTCTGGACTCTTAATGCAAATGGCAGTTCATATTTGTAAAGCAGATATCCCTTCGAATACACGTGATTTTGATGCCCTGAATATGGATAATGTTTTACAAGCAGGGAAGGCGTGGGGTTTAACTGGTTTGGCACGGTCTTGGCGATTTTATCACCAGTCTATGCTAAGCGCTTTAGAATTTAACGCGCTATGCACGGTAACGCGGGAGGCGTATGAGCAAGCGCGTTTGGCATTTGGAACGCTTCCCGCGCAGATTATTCCCGCGCTTTCTTACGTCGCATTAACGCCACAATATCTTAAAAGGATGTCATCATCTCGCCATAATTGCGAGGATATGATGCCGTCATATGCACCGCCCTTGAAAACTTTGCGTCTTATGAAAGTTTCCATGACAGGAAAAATTTAAAGCCAAAATTTAATCAAAAATGTAAATTCGAAATAATCAATATGAAAAACAAATTTCAGCATCTTTTAAAAAACACCCCTGATTTCGAAACGCTTATGGCTCGTTTTCCAATCGTGATTTTAACACTTGTCTTTTTTACGGGCGGCTGGATTTTTAATGACCTTTTCCCCGATAATGAGACACTGGTTCGGAGTTTGTCTGGACTTATCATTGGCGCTTACCTTTGCGTGATGCAGACAATTATTGCGGAGGGTAAACACCAAAAACCGAATTTATTATTGCAACTCATTTTTGTTTTAATCACTGGGGCGCTTGCTTTTTTTTCTGAAAGTCTTCGGATTAATATGTTTATGGCGATTGGTGCTGTCCTGCTGGCTTTGGGGAATGTGGTTCAGTGGCGAAACCCTCAGTCAAATCTCAAGGTTTGGGATTTTACACATCAAATTTGGACAGGTGCAGTTTTCGCATTTGCGGGTTCCATCATATTTGGCCTTGGACTCTTGGCAATAATGGCGGCGCTTAAAAACCTGTTTGATGTCAACATAGAAACACTCGTCGCGTTTATTCTCTTTCCAATTGGATATGGTTTGCTCGCACCGCTTTACTGGTTAGGGTTTGTGCCGAAACCTAATGAAGATCATTTAGAGCTTTTAGTCGAGCCGACCTTTGTATCTAAAGCTGTCGCCTTTATGGGAACGTGGTTGCTAGCCCCTTTAACGCTGATTTACGCGCTTATTTTAATAACCTACGGCCTTAAAATAGGCATATCGATGACCCTTCCTAAAGGGGAAATCGCGGGTTTGACTGTGCCTTTTTTGATTATAGGCACGCTGACATGGCTTTTACTTGAGCCCCCTTTTATTCGGGAGAACCCATTGGCAAGGCTCTTTAGAGCCATCTGGTTCCCTGTCTCTCTACCAGCCTCAATCTTACTGGCCGTTTCAGTAGCGGTCAGGGTCTCAGAATACGGTCTTACGTCTCAGCGATTGGCCTTAATCGGCTGCGTTATATGGGCTTTGGGGATTGGGATTTGGTTTACAATTAAAGGAAAGAACGAAGCGGACATAAGGCTCATACCAGGGGGTGCGGCCTGTCTTTTAACATTCGGTGCGATATTGTCTGGATGGCTTTCTCTTTACAGTCAGTCCGCTCTGTTTGAGCGTAATTTACACCGCGCGAATATACTTCAAAGTGACGGAAAAATATCGTTTGACACAGAGATTAATGAAGACGCAGCAAAACGCGCCAAAGGGGCTGCGTATTATTTACTCCGACATGAGGGTTCGAAAAATATTGCTAAAATTTTGAATATACCGATTTCAAAAGTCGAAAATACCGATGCTTTTATGGCGTCAATTCGTCTTAAAAACATTTCGGTTATCCCGTTCTATAAAAACCAACCAACGAGAATGTATAATCGAGGATCTAATTCCGTTGATGTTCGTGATTACGACACTATTTCCAAAGAACTTATATATTGGAGCGTCTCAAAAAATAGACAAACCCTTTATTCTGAACGAGATTTGAAAGTCGTCATCACAGATGGTGTTATGACGATTTCTTATAAATCGGATGAATTAAAGGTGTTTGATTTTGAAAAATGGTTGTCAGAACTCACGGGGCCTGACTTGGGTTTTCCTGATACCATAGAGCCTTTTATATTATACGAAACTGATGGAAGAAAAATTATTTTACTTTTAAATTCAGCAATGCGCGAAATTCTAAATTATGAAGACGATCCAAAGCGCGTAGACACAGTGAGTGTGGACTCAGGGAGCGTAGACGAGGACGTCGGTCATTATGATGTAAGATTTTACATTCTTACAAACGGATTTAATTAAAGGCTAAGCCTTTAGGCTTTCGCCCAAGGTTCAATGTCTCGTAAAGCGCGTTCGGCATAAAGTCGTTTACGGAAACGTGTCTTGTCTTTGCCTCGAAGCCGCTCGCCGTTCGGGCCTTTATAGAGGATGTTTTCAATTGGCGGGAAGAGGCCGAAATTGACATTCATGGGTTGAAACTTAGCTTTTGGCCCCGTCATAAAGCCGCCTGTTACATGCTCGACCAAGGCACCAAGGGCTGTGGTTAGGGGCGGCACAGGATATTTCGAGCCAGACGCTTGCGCGGCCGCCATACGTCCCGCGATAAGTCCAAGGGCTGCGCTTTCAATATACCCTTCTACACCCATGATTTGACCGGCAAAGCGCAAATCTGGTCTTGATTTTAATTGAAGCTGATTGTTCAATAATTTGGGTGAGTTGATAAATGTATTGCGGTGAATGCCGCCTAGTCTGGCAAAAACGGCGTTTTCTAGTCCGGGAATTGTTTTAAAAATCTCCGCTTGTGCGCCGTATTTCATCTTCGTCTGGAAACCGACCATATTATAAAGCGTACCGAGCGCATTATCTTGCCGTAATTGAACAATAGCATGTGATTTAACTGATGGGTTGTGCGGGTTCGTGAGGCCAACTGGCTTCATTGGCCCCCAACGCAGGGTCTCTAATCCGCGTGCCGCCATAACTTCAATCGGGAGACAACTTTCAAAATAGGGCGTGTCTTTTTCAAAGTCTTTGAACGCGGTTTGATCTGAATCAATCAAAGCTTGGATAAAAGTCTCGTATTGCGATTTATCTAAAGGGCAATTGATATAATCTGCACCATCGCCACCCGGGCCTTTTTTATCATAACGTGATTGCATCCATGCTTTGTCAAAATCAATTGACTCTTTGTATATAATCGGGGCGATCGCATCAAAAAAGGCGAGGCTGTCTTCGCCCGTCTGTTTTAATATGGCCTGTGCGAGGTCTGGTGCGGTTAGCGGGCCTGTTGCAATTATCGTTTGACCCCATTCTTTGGGGGGGAGACCTTTGACCTCACCGTATTCTATGGTCACCAGTGGATGGTTTTGCAAGATTGTCGAGACCGCTTCAGAAAACAAATTGCGATCCACTGCGAGTGCGCCCCCTGCGGGGAGTTTGGTCATATCGCCCATACCCATAATCAAGGAATCTGATTTGCGCATTTCTTCGTGTAAAACGCCCACGGCATTGCCGTATTTATCATCCGACCGGAATGAATTTGAACAAACAAGCTCTGCAAATCCGTCCGTCTCATGCGCATCCGTCATGCGTTTTGGTCGCATTTCGTGTAAGATCACTGGAATGCCACGTTGTACAATTTGCCAGCAAGCTTCTGAACCCGCAAGGCCCGCGCCGATGATATGAACAGGTTTAAGTGATGCGTGTGTCATGGCGCAGGATTTAGGCAAGTGCGCGAAAGAGAGCAAGGAGAAAAAGAAGGCAAAGATTACGCAGATCAGTAAAAACGTAAGGACGGAAAACGCAGGCAAAGAAAACTTATGTAAAGCGTAGGGCGCATTTACCTTTTCTATGCCCAGATTAAAATATAAATTGAAACACAGCCAAATTAAATTTAGATGTATGTATTAAATTTAGAAAGTCTTCATTATGTCAGAATCGGACTCGCGCGTACAATTTGATTTCACTCAATCTATGGGTCAGACTTTTCTAACCGATGGTGGGCGGCCCTTTGGCATTCGTTTATGGTTTTGGCTTGCGGCCTGTTACACGGTTGTTTGTTTGATCTCATTCCCAATGCTCGCAGAATATTATCCCGCAATTCTGGATTTTAATTGGCAGAATGTGAAAGCTGCGCAATCTGGTGAAATACTCTCGGATGAAGATAGCCTAGAGATGTTAAGACTTGTTGGGAAAATGGTCCCTGGATATTTGATTTTAATGATTGGGATGTGGGTTTCTATCGCCGTATCGGAAACGGCGCTCCATCGGCGGCTTTTTCTCGGTGCTGAATACCCGAAAGTACCGATACGATTGGGTAAAACGGAACTGGGTGTGATGCTTGTTCAATTTGGCGTCTGTGTTCTAATTACGCTCATTTATTTTATGAGTGTTTTAGTCTTTGCAATTGTTTCTGTCTTGATGGGTTTTCTCTCAAAAGCTTTGCTGGCTATAGTCCTTATATTCGGAATATTGTGTTTAATCGGCGTGATAATTTATTCAATGGTTCGCTTAGCACCAGCGGCGGCCATGACGGTTTCGCGAGATAAACTTACCGTTTTTGGTGCCCGTCCTGTTGCTAAAGGACGATTTTGGTCTTTGTTTATAGCTTATCTTGTTGCGGGTTTGGGCGGTTATGTTGCCATTTATACTGTTATGGGAATAGCGTCGGTTTTACTGATTGGAAACGCCGATGCAATGATAGCAATCTCTGGTCTTGGCTCCGAGCCACCATCTGTGGTTTTTAACGCAATGGGTGACAAAATGTCGAATCCAATATTCGTCTTAATCGCGGTTTTATGTATCGTTGTTTATTGCGCGGTTTATGCGCTCATGTCGCTAACGCTATCGGGAATTGCGGCTTATGCGTTGAAATTATATTACCAAGATAACCCTTCAACAGAGTAAAACCTAATCTAACCCAGCTCAGTATCAACAGACCCTGAAGTTGGGTTTTAATAAATCACGCATTATATCATTCGGCTATTTTGTTCGCGCGCGTTGAGAATCGCGTTCTAATAGCGGTTTTAAGTACCGACCTGTCCAACTAATTTTTGACTTTGCTACGGTTTCAGGCGTGCCGACCGCGACGATCTCGCCGCCGCCATCACCGCCTTCTGGGCCAATATCAATAATCCAATCCGCCGTTTTTATGACATCGAGATTATGTTCGATTATAATCATCGTATTGCCCGTACTGACTAACTCTTGCAGGACTTGTAAGAGCTTATTCACATCTTCGAAATGTAGACCTGTCGTCGGTTCGTCTAAAATGTAAAGCGTTCGGCCCGTGGCGCGTTTGGCGAGCTCTTTAGCTAATTTGACCCGTTGTGCTTCGCCGCCAGAGAGTGTTGTGGCTTGTTGTCCAACATGGATATAGCCTAATCCAACGCGTTGTAATGTCACCATTTTATCGCGTATTGTTGGGACGGCTTTGAAAAAATCCGCAGCCTCGTCAATCGTCATGTCTAGCACATCGGCAACCGATTTACCTTTAAACTTAATTTCCAATGTTTCGCGGTTATAGCGTGCACCCTTACACGTATCACAGGTCACATAAACATCAGGCAGAAAATGCATTTCAATCTTAATGACACCGCCGCCTTGGCAAGCTTCACAGCGCCCACCTTTGACATTAAACGAGAACCGTCCCGGTTTATAGCCGCGAGTCTTGGCTTCTGGCAGGCCTGCAAACCAATCCCGAATGGGCGTGAATGCACCCGTATATGTGGCGGGGTTTGACCGAGGCGTGCGTCCAATCGGGCTTTGATCAATATCAATGACCTTATCGAGTTTCTCAAACCCTTCGGCCTTATCATGTGGCATGGGTACATTGGAGTTATTGTTGAGTTTTCGCGCCGCCGCTTTGTATAATGTTTCAATTGTCAGCGTTGATTTACCGCCTCCCGATACGCCCGTTACACAGCACATCACGCCCAATGGGAATTCTGCCGTAACATTTTTAAGGTTATTTCCGCGCGCGCCTATAATCTTTAAAACCTTTTTCGGGTCTACCGGGCGGCGTTCTTTAGGTATGGGAATTGATTTTTT
>CALCKU010000158.1 GCA_937965735.1 uncultured Caulobacterales bacterium | reverse complement strand
CGTGTTTATGCCTCTTACAAGTTTTTCCTCTACACGCTTTTAGGCTCGGTTCTAATGCTTGCGGCAATTCTATGGATTTATAATTTGAGTGGCAGTGTCCTCGGTTCTCCGACCACGAACATGCAAGTTCTAATGACTGAGTTAGATATCCCGATCGGTGCGCAGAGCTTATTATGGCTCGCTTTCTTTGCCTCTTTCGCTGTGAAAATGCCGATGTGGCCTGTTCATACTTGGTTACCCGATGCCCATGTTGAAGCACCGACCGCAGGATCCGTTATTCTTGCGGGTATTTTGTTGAAATTAGGGGGGTATGGGTTTCTAAGATTTTCTTTGCCTATGTTTCCCAATGCGAGTTTACAGTTCGCACCGCTCGTTTTTTGGATGAGTGTCATTGCGATTATCTATACTTCCTTGGTCGCTTATCGACAGCATGATATGAAAAAGCTGATCGCTTATTCTTCTGTCGCGCATATGGGGTTTGTGACAATGGGCATATTTGCGTTTAATCTCCAAGGAATACAGGGCGGCATATTCCAAATGCTGTCTCACGGTATTATCTCTGGGGCTTTATTCTTTTGTGTGGGGGTTATCTATGACCGAATGCACACACGCGAAATTGCCTTTTATGGCGGGCTAGCAAAGCATATGCCGATCTTTGCGTTCTTCCTAATGCTCTTTACTATGGCTAATGTTGGTTTGCCGGGAACATCTGGTTTTGTCGGTGAAATCTTGACAATGGTTGGGGCTTATCAAGTCAATCCTTGGATTGCGTTCGGCGCGGCTATGGGCATGATCTTATCCGCTGTTTATGCGCTCTATCTCTACCGTGCGGTTATCTTTGGGGAAGTGGTGAATGAGAAACTAGACGGTATTGCTGACATGACAGGACAAGAGATTTTCATTCTGGGTACACTCGCCGTAATGACGATTGTCTTGGGGGTTTATCCATCTTTGATTACAGACATAACAGCGGTTTCTGTTGAAAACCTGATAACAAATTTTAATTCCGCAATTGATGTGCCAGCATCGGATGTATCACCATCTAGCGCATCCGTCTTACCTGCGGGGAAATAGGTCTATGCCGAATTTTATGTTGATAGCCCCTGAGCTTTTTCTGGCCGTCATGGCATCTCAACTTCTAGCCTTTGGTGTTGGGGGTAAACGTGACCGCAAAGACTTAATTCGTTATATCGCGATTGCAGTCTTAGTGATTTACGCTGTGTCTGGTTTTATCTTGGGCATGCCGACGGGTACGGCGCTTAAAGGCGCGCTTGTGATTGATAGTTTCAGCTATTACATTAAATTTATATTGGGTTTCTCGGCTGCGGCTGCTTTGCTTCTGGCCAAGAACTTCTTCCATCTCGAAGATATTGATAAATACGAATACTCAGTGCTTGTCTTATATTCTGTTTTGGGCATGAGCATAATGGCGTCGTCAAACACACTCTTGACGCTTTACATTGGCGTAGAAATGCAAAGTCTTGCACTCTACGTTCTCGCAGCATGGAACCGTGATAGTCTGCGTTCATCGGAAGCTGGCTTGAAATATTTTGTTCTCGGAGCCTTGTCGTCAGGCTTTATACTATACGGTATTTCTCTGATTTACGGCTTTACGGGTTCAATTGAATATAGCCGCATTGCAGAGGTTATCGGGTCTGATGGCGCGGCACCGGGCGTGATAGCCGGAATGGTCTTCTTACTCTGTGGATTGGGCTTTAAAATTTCTGCGGCACCGTTTCACATGTGGACGCCCGATGTTTATGAAGGTTCGCCAACTCCTGTAACGGCCTTCTTTGCTTCGGCACCAAAATTCGCTGCTATGGCCGTGATTGCGCGTCTGGTTATTGAACCTTTCGGCGCGATTGCCGATCAATGGCAGCAAGTGATTATTGTCATGGCTGTTTTATCAATGTTTGTTGGTGCGATTGGCGCGTTGAGCCAAACAAATATTAAACGTCTGATGGCCTATTCCTCGATTGCCAATATGGGGTACGCGCTTGTGCCACTCGCGGCGGGAGGGCCTGAAGGGATTCGGGGGCTACTTATATTTATGTCAATTTACGTCGTGACGATTATTGGAACATTTGCCTGTATCTTACAAATGCGGATTCGCAATGGTATGGTCGAGCAAATCAGCGATCTGGCGGGTCTTTCAAAAGAGAATAAGAGCCTCGCAATTCTGTTGACTATGTTCATGTTATCTGTCGCGGGCATCCCGTTCTTCGTTGGTTTCTTTGGCAAATGGTTTGCTTTTGCACCGGCTTTTGAAGCGGGTCTGGCTTGGCTCGTTGTCCTTGCCTTGGTCGCCAGTGTCATTGGTGCGTTTTATTACTTGCGCGTTATTAAAACGATTTGGTTTGATGAAGTTGAAAATGAATTTGTGACCGCGCCAAAAGAGTTACGCATTATTGGTGTCGTGTCGGGTCTTTTAGTCTTACCAGTTTTGATCTTGCCATTCGTTTCTGTACCTTTACAGGCTTGGATTGGGCAGGCGGCTATGGGTTTGTTTTAGTGAAACGCATTCGTTGAAATTTGTTTTTCTTGACACAGTCACTTCTACAAATGATTACGCGGTCACTTTAATAAAACAAGGTGAAGATTCGCCCTTTTGGGTCGTCGCGAAAACCCAAACACAAGGTCGGGGTCGGCGGGGTCGTAAATGGGTGTCAGAGACAGGCAATCTTTATTGCACGGGCGTTTATCCCGTCTTGAATACGCCTCAACTCACAGGGCATTTAAGTTTTGTTGCCGCTATTGCGCTTGTGGAAACCTTAAAAGACTATCTCGACGAAACAGATTTATCCATTAAATGGCCGAATGATGTGTTAGTCGGGGGGGCAAAAGTGGCGGGAGTTTTATTGGAAATCCGTAATGATAAAGTGCTGATTGGCGTGGGAGTAAATCTTATCAATGCTCCAGAGGACACGCCTTATCCAATAAGCTGTGTTTTGGATAATTTGGTCGCGGACGTGTTATTAAGTGCTGAGCCACTGATGCCGACACCTGAAAGTTTTTTAGCCGTTTATGCGTCTAGGTTTGAGCATTTATATTCGGAACTTCTGGCTAAAGGTTTTCACAGCATTCGTGAAAAATGGTTGGTTTATGCCAAAAATATCCCTGGACCTGTGACTGTGAATTTAAACCTAGAAAGCTTTAAAGGAGAGGCGATCGGTCTTGGTGTAAATGGTGAGTTGCAGGTTAGGGGTTTGAATGGCACGGTAAGAGATGTTTATGCGGGCGATGTTTTTTTTAACGCCGCGTCCAAATAAGACTTAGCGAAAGGTTAGGGGCCACTATGTTGCTCGCAATTGATACAGGGAATACGAACACATTATTTGCCGTCCATGACGGCAAGGATTGGGTGGTCGAATGGCGTATAGCAACGGCTGTATCTCGGACGGCGGATGAATATGCGGTTTGGTTTTATCAACTTTTATCAATGCAGGGTTTGACGTTTTCTGACATTACCGATTGCGTTGTTTCTTCGGTTGTGCCGCAATCTGTATTTAATATTCGGAATTTGGCAAAACGATATTTCAATGTCGAACCGATTATTATCGGTGATGAAGGTGTCGATATTGGAATTGGTGTACGGATCGATAACCCCAAAGAAGTCGTCGCTGACCGATTGGTCAATGTGCTGGGTGCGCGTTTAAAATATAAAGGCAATCTTATTATTATTGATAGCGGTACAGCCACGACATTTGACGTTGTGTCCGAAGACGGATTTTTCGAAGGCGGGATTATTGCGCCCGGGATTAACCTCTCGGTTCGGGCCTTGCACGACGCAGCAGCGCAATTACCGCGTATCGCAATAATAAAACCTGAGAAAGTCGTCGGGACGGGTACAGTATCGGCTATGCAATCGGGTATATTTTGGGGCTATATTGGTTTGATTGACGGGCTTGTAGAGCGTATACGTGAAGAAGATCGTCGTGAATTTAAAGTTATAGGTACGGGCGGTGTTGCGTCCTTGTTTGAGGGCGCATCTCAGACTATTGAACATTACGATAGCCAACTCACTGTTAATGGTTTGCTTGAGATTTGGCGTTTAAACCAAAAATAGAAATAAGTGTTAGCCAAAGGGTTAGCGCGCATTTATTAATCTGACTAAACTGCGCATAATCTTGTTTGAGCCCTTTCGAGAGACCTTTTTATATGTCCAAAAACTCTGACGAACTCGTCTTTTTACCACTCGGAGGATCGGGAGAGATTGGCATGAATTTAAATCTTTTCGGCTTTGGGCCAGAAGGTCGCCGAAAGTGGATAATCGTTGATATTGGCGTAACCTTTGGCAATGCTGAAACACCCGGTGTCGAGATCATCATGCCGGATACGGCTTTTATTGAAGAGCGTAAAAAAGATCTTTTAGGCATAGTCTTAACACATGCCCATGAAGATCATATGGGGGCGTTAGCGCGTCTTTGGCCACGTTTGAAATGTCCCGTTTATGCAACGCCGTTTACGATGTATTTGGTCAAAGACAGGCTCTCAGAATTTGGCCTTTTGGACGCGGTTACTTTACACGAAATTCCGCTTAAAGGGCGGTTTGATATTGGGCCATTTGATATTGAAATGGTGACGTTAACGCATTCGATTCCCGAACCCAATGCGCTTGCGATCCGCACACCTTTAGGGCTTATTCTGCATACGGGCGATTGGAAAATAGACCCGTCTCCACAGCTCGGTGACCCTGTTGATGAAATAGCGCTAAAAGCCCTCGGAGAAGAAGGTA
This sequence comes from uncultured Caulobacterales bacterium, assembly GCA_937965735.1. Classification (GTDB taxonomy): domain Bacteria; phylum Pseudomonadota; class Alphaproteobacteria; order Caulobacterales; family Maricaulaceae; genus CALCKU01. Next base: position 1,821 of record CALCKU010000158.1, on the reverse strand, counting down.
TTCTCGCTATGATTTGCGACTCTACCAATGTCTTCACCCCGGGTTTCGCAGGATCTGAAGAGGGCGTTCGGGTCGAATTGTCTAAATTGATTTCCGAGTATAAAGGGCGCGGCGTGGCCGTGGCGTCTTTTGCGTCAAATGTTGCGCGTCTTCAATCTGTGATGATCGCCGCCAGAGAGAATGACCGTAGTGTTTGTCTTGTTGGACGGTCTATGTTGCGGATGGTTGGAGCGGCAAAAGCGGTTGGTTTATTAAAAGAAACCGATCAACTCTTGGATATGGAAACGGCTGCGAGCTTGCCTCAAGAACATGTGCTGTATTTATGTACAGGGAGCCAAGGTGAACCGCGCGCGGCGCTTACTCGTATTGCTAATGGCGATCACCGTTTTATTGATTTTAATCAAGGCGATGTGGTTATTTTTTCATCTAAGATTATTCCTGGGAATGAGCTTGGGATTTTTGCTTTGCAAAATGCTCTCGCGGATGAAGGCGTTGAAATCGTTTCCGAGAAAGATCGCCCTATCCATGTATCAGGACATCCTTGCCGCGGCGAGCTTGCGCAAATGTATGCATGGGCGCAGCCTGAAATCGCAGTGCCTGTTCACGGCGAACGGCGCCATTTATTAGAGCATGCTAAGCTCGCAAAGACATTGGGTGTGAAACATGCGAGGGCAGGTCGCAACGGTGAAATGATGCGTCTGGCCCCGAACGGGCCTGAGATTGTTGATATAGTTCCGTCAGGACGCTTGCATCAAGATGGTGTTGAAATTGTCAATGCGCTTGATGCAGGACTTCGCTTGCGTAAAAAAATGGCCTATGCAGGGCATGTTACAGTGAGCTTGGTTGTGAATGATAAGGGCCGTATTATATCTGGCCCAGAGCCGCGCATTTCAGGCTTTCCTGAAGGTGATAATGGTAAAATTATAGACCGACTTTTGGATAAAATTGCTGATGAAGCTGAAACCGCATTTGACAATTTACGGCTGTCTGAGAAACGGGATGAAGATATTTCTGAAAAGCGCATTGAATCGCGAATAAAAAGATATTTGAAACAGAACACTGGGAAACGTGCTATTGTTGAAGTGACTGTACACAAGATTTAGAATGACGAAGCCTATTATGACGAAACGCCCTTTTAAACTCGGCCCTCTTAATCATGTTGGTGTCGCGGTACCCGATATTTCTAAATCGATTTCAATGTATAAGACTATCTTTGAAGTGGAGGCGATAACAGAGCCAAAAGTGCTTGTGGAACAAGGGGTAACTTTTGCTTTTGTTAATCTTCCCAGCGGTCAAGTCGAGTTGATTGAACCCTATGGCGACAAGTCCCCAATAACAAAGTTTTTGGAGAAGAACCCAAAAGGGGGGCAACATCATATATGTTTTGAGGTTGAAGACATTTCCACCGCCTGTTTGGCTATGGTCGAAAAGGGGATGCGGGTTTTAAATGCGCCTCGGATTGGTGCGCATGGTACGCCCGTTGTCTTCTTACATCCCTCTGATGCAGGCGGTGTATTGATCGAGTTGATGGAAACGCCCAAACACACTTAAACTTCATTCAAATAGACACAATTCATGTCCATTATTTTCGGACCCATTAAACCCTGCTCATTCTTCAAACCCAATTAGACCTGAGATTTTAACTTTAACCCTAAAAAGAGACCCTTTTCATGTCAGCTTTTTCAATGTTTGTTGTCTACCTTTTAATTTGGTGGATCGTTTTGTTCACCATTTTACCGATTGGTATTCGGGGTCAAGCAGAAGAAAACAATATTGTGAGAGGGTCAGAACCCGGCGCGCCCGTATCGATTAATATGAAGC
>CALCKU010000157.1 GCA_937965735.1 uncultured Caulobacterales bacterium | reverse complement strand
CACACAAGCCGCATTGAAAAAACCAATGCAAACTCTCTCTAACGGTCAGGCGCTGAAACCGCCCAAAACTGTTTTAGGCCTAGGTTTGGCATGTGTCTTTATAAGCGCATGGGTCTGTGTGCACGTTTACAGCCTGTTTGGACATGACCTCGCCTCGCCCCTTTGGCAGACTATAGGGCTGATTTTTTTGCAGTGCTGGCTTTATGTCGGATTATTTATCATTGCCCATGACACTATGCACGGCGCGTTATTTCCAAATCATCCGAAATGGAATGCCCGCATAGGCACAGCTATCCTCTTTATTTATGCGGGGTTTAATTGGGAATCGATGCGAACCGCCCATCATGCCCACCATGACTATTCTGGAACCGCCATGGATCCCGATTTTAATGCAGACAACCCGAAGGCCTTTTGGCCATGGTATTTGAAATTCTTTTTCCAGTATTTTGGATGGCGACAAGTCGTAATTTTAGGCGGCTTCACACTGGTGTATTTGGCCTTAGGGGCATCTTATTTAAATACGATAATTCTGTGGGCGCTCCCTGCGATCTTATCATCCTTACAACTCTTTTACTTTGGCACTTATTTAACCCATAGGCATACAAGCCCCTTCCCCGATCATCATAATGCACGGACAAATGCATTCCCAAAATGGCTTTCGCTTTTAACGTGTTTTCATTTTGGTTATCACCATGAACATCATTTATATCCCCATGAACCTTGGTGGCGCCTCCCCCTACGCAAACGGATATATGAACAATCAAAAGAACGGATTAAGGCATGATTTTAAACATCATAATTGTGCTCGTTAGTCTCATCACGATGGAAGTTTTTGCGCTTTATTTTCATAAATATTTCATGCACGGGCGCGGGTGGAATTGGCATGAAAGCCACCATATCCATACAGATGGCTATTTCGAAACGAACGACCTTTATGCTGTCTGTTTTTCAGCGATTGCCGCAGGCTTATTTATTGCGGGTTCCCTCTGGTGGTCACCATTATGGTATATCGCCCTCGGATTTACGCTTTACGGCTTGCTTTATGGTTTTGTCCATGACGGCCTTGTCCATCAAAGATGGCCATTTAAATACAGCCCTAAATCTGGCTATCTTTATAGACTTGTATTGGCTCATCGTTTGCACCACCACACCGTCACAAGAGACGGGGCTGTAAGCTTTGGTTTTCTATGGGCCGAAAAACCAGACCTGTTAAAGTCTCAGCTAAAAGCAAAGAAAGGCCTTAAAAATCAATAAGGTGCGGACGCGTATAAAACGTATCCCGTGATGTCTCTTCAATCACTTTACGGGTCAATGTTGGCCCCAAAGCCCCTAACGCCAACACTGTTTTTCGTGTCTTACTGGCACCAACACGACCGTCCCATGCGCTAGGCCCTTTTCTGCGTAAAATTTGACCAATATCACGATAAACAGAGAGCGCCGCAGAAATCGCCCATGCACACCGAAACGGCAGGGCTTTAATCCCAACTTTCGCAGACACATAATATTTTTCAGCAATATCCAATTGCTCTATCGCCGCGCGGTGTACGGCGGGTCGATTATCGGGCGTCGCAATTGACAGAGCCGATAAAGGAGCGCCATTTTTTGATAACAAATCCTGAGGTATAAAAACACGTCCTGTCAGCGCGTCATCAATCACATCTCGAGCAATATTCGTAAGCTGAAAAGCAATGCCTAAATCAGAAGCCCGGTCTAAGACTTCAGGATCCCGTACACCCATAATCGTGGCCATCATAACGCCAACAACGCCTGCAACATGATAGCTATAATCTAAAATATCATTGACGTTTCTGTAAACACGGTCCGTTGTATCCATCTCAAACCCGTCTAAGAGTTCGAATGCATAACGCGGATTTATTTCATGGGTTTCAAAAACCCGGGCAAGCCCAATAAAAATAGGATTATTTGTCGGCACGCCTGACAGGGCTGCATCTGTTTCTTCGCGTAGATTTTGCAGGCGTTTTCCCTGCCCGATCTTATAATCTTCTATAAAGCCATGGCCCATTTCTTGACCATCAATTATATCATCGCAATAGCGGCACCACGCATACAGCATAGAAGCGTCATCGCGCAATTTAGGCGGCAAGACCTTTGAAGCCAAAGCAAATGACTTACTCCCAGCCTTTATGCTCTCATGTCCAAATTCAGTTACACGGTCCATTAGGCAGGTTTTACCTCGCGTTTAAAATCCACTTCAATAACGCCCGCCGTAGCTTTTGCCGCCCCAACTACGCCCGGAACTCCAGCCCCGGGATGTGTACCCGCCCCGACAATATATAGATTTGAAATCACATCATCACGGTTATGCGGTCTAAACCATGCGGACTGTGTTAGAACGGGTTCAACAGAAAATGCAGACCCCAAATGGCTATTCATTTCATCGCGGAAACCAAATGGCGTGAGCGTTTTTACCACATCTAAATCCCGTCTTAAATTGGGTATCGAATGCGCTTCCAAATAGTCTAATATCTTATCTGTATATTGCGGCCCAACAACATCCCAATCAATGTCGGCATGCCCCAAATGCGGCACAGGCGAAAGTACATAATAGGCGGAACAGCCTTCAGGGGCGAGGCTATCATCCGTTACACTCGGCGCATGCAGATAAAGCGAAAAGTCATCTGGTAGTTTTTTACCCTTACCGAAGATTTCAGCAATGAGGTTTTTATAACGACGTCCCAATAGAATAATATGATGCTTCATATCTGGATGCTTGGCTTTAAGACCAAAATAAATCACAAAAAGCGACATAGAATAAGACTTATTCTTAAGTGCTTTTCCGTAAGACGCCCCACGATTATGTTTGCGCAAGAGCTGGCTATAAGTATGCACGACATCGGCATTGGAACAAATAAGATCAGCGTCTTGCGTCCAGCCATCTTTCGCGCTGACACCCGTGACTCGGTCGCCGTCTGTATGAATGTCTGAAATCTCGCAAGAGAGTTTAACATCTCCGCCCAAATCCTCGAAAAGCTTAATCATGCCCTTGACTAAAGCGCCTGTTCCGCCCTTAGCAAACCAAACGCCGCCTTTACGTTCCAAGGCATGGATAAGCGCATAAATAGACGATGTTCTAAACGGATTGCCACCGACAAGAAGCGATTGAAAAGAGAGGAGTTGCCGCACTTTTTCGTCTTTGACAAATTTGGCAACCATTGAATATACGCTTTTATCTGCGCGCAAGCGGATCAATTGCGGGGCGGCTGAAATCATCTGGCTGAATTTTAAAAAAGCTGTCGTCCCGAGTTTTTCATAGCCTTCACGGTAAAGCTCTTTTGAATAGGCCAAAAATTTGTGATAACCAGCAACATCATCAGGATTTCGTTTGCGAATTTGTTCTTCCAAAAACGCTTCATCATTATCATAATCAAAAACTTCTCCGTCTTCCCATTGCAAACGATAGAAAGGCGAGACAGGAACAATATCAACATAATCTGACATTTTTCGCCCAGAGAGCGCCCAAAGCTCTTCCAGACAATCAGGATCGGTTAATACGGTCGGGCCACCGTCAAATTTATAGCCCTTCTCTTCGTAAACATAAGCACGGCCCCCGGGCTTATCCCGGTTATCGACCAAACTTGTTTGAAATCCCATAGACTGAAGCCGTATCGCAAGGGCAATCCCGCCAAAACCCGCACCAATTACAATCGCGCGTTTCCCCTCATGGATAGAAGTAATGCGCTTGGAGCTTGAAAATTCATTCATTAAACTTGATTCCGACTTAATTTCTTTCACGCTTGATAAAGGCTTTTTCATCAAAATTATAGAGGGCTTTTGTCACGGGTACAGGCGGTTTACCACTCAAGATACGAATTTTGTCTAACTTAGTCAGGCGGTTCTGATAAAACCGTTCAATAAGGCCTTTTCGGAGACCGTAAAAGCGTTCCAAGACCTTATACCGTACCTCAGCTTTTGCCGCCCGAAACAACATTCGATTTAACAGACGCAAGAATTTTTCTTCGAAAAAATGATCACGCTTATGAAAAATCATCTCATGTCGAAGCGGCTTTTGAAAGTCAGGCCAGTTTTGCTTAATAAGGTCAGCCACGAGTACGGCAGATCGAACAGCCTCTGGAAAACTATAACCCGTTACAGCATGATAATATCCAGCCCGTAATCCAAGCTCAACCGCTGACAGACCGTCATCAGTCGTATCTGTTCCGTAATCCTTATCAACAGCAAGAGTTATCGGCAGAACCCCCGTTTCTCGGCGCTGAAGACTATAGTCTGAAATTTTCAAATTATTGGCAATATACGCCTTTATGCGGTTATCAATGTCAATTGCTTTCAATTCATCGTCGTCAGCATAATATGTATCTTCCACTAATATCTCAGTTTCAGAAAAAGGCAGACAATATATAAATCTGTAGCCGCCAAATTGCTCCACGGTCGCATCCATAATAATCGGCACCTGCAAACCATGAGGCGTTTTGGTTTGGATCGTATGGCCGACAAATTTTTGATACGCTAAAAATACATTTTGATTCGCCCCAAATCCCCGTGCATCCAAAACGCAATCCGCTTCTAATGTTTGACCGTCGGTCAATATAACATGATTGGCATCAAACTCAGACACACTTATATTCAACCTCGTATTTATCCGACCCGCAGAAATATAAGGTTCAATACAGCGCATAAGCGTTGGTGAATTTGTTGTACAATAAGGAATATCCAGAACGCGATTTCGTTTGGGAAACCGAACTTGATATTGTGGCCATTCATACGCGATCAAAGGCTCTATCCAGACTTGATGTTCGGGACAAATATCTGACCGATTAAATGACCAAGTATGATCCCCACCAAGTTTAGAGGACTGCTCAATAATCGTCACATTCAAGTTTTTATTTTGAACAACACAGCGCCAAGCTGTCAACAAACCAGACAGGCCACCGCCAATAATTAGAACAGTTTGCTCTTTTTCCAAAAGATACAGTCTCCAATTTGACTTCGAAGTCAAGAAACTCCTGACCGAATGTCCTTAAAACAGTCCTATGACTATGCGGGTTCCCTTAAACACATGCCAGAGTTTTGTTTGTTAAAAAAGTCATAAATATTCAATTTAAAGTATTAATTTCGTTAATTTTTTTTTTATAAATCGAAAAACAATTCTCCCCATAAGCACAAAAATAAGGCATAGGATAACAGTCAACCTTATGGACGACACGACGAACAGGAACGTTGCCCCACATCGGCGTTCCTGTTCGTTCATTCAAAATTACATCTTAGGACGATAATTTTCGTCATGCTTGGCCAGTACCTCAGAGGCTTTGATTTGCCCGCGTTCGGTGACTTCGCCTGTAATCACAACCCCCTGCCCTTCACGGAAAAGATCAGGCAAGATTCCTGAATAATGCACACGAACAGCATCCGTGAAAGGGGGGTCGAAATCCTTAACATCGAATGTAACGTCTAAAGCCTCGCCTTTAATAATACTGCCGTCCTTTACGAGACCGCCAATACGGATTTCTTTTGATTGTGCAGAAAACTCTGGGGCCATAATTTCACTTGGATCATAAAAAAATTGTGTGTTTTCAGAAAGAGCTGAGAACAATAGGCCTGCGCCTAAAATAATTGCGACAGCGCTTATACCAATAAGTTTTAATCTTTTGTTTCTATTCGGCGGTATCATGGTATCTCTTAAAAGGTTGACTTGTTTTCATGTTAAGCGAATTTTGCTTTATAAGGCTATGTGACGCTTTGCTACACGGACAAAAGGATGAAAGTTTGGCATGCAAATTATCATTCTAAAACTCGTATTCATAAGGTTTAAATCGGAAACTTATATATGCTAGCTCTATTTGGTGAATTTTTCGTTTGGCTTTCCGTCCTCGCGAGCTTAGCGATGATTATTTTGGGCGGACGCAGCAATGAGCATCACACATATTTAAAGCGGGCGGCATTCGTGCAGTTTTTTTCGCTATGTTTTGCCTTTCTTGCGCTCATAATTCTGTTCTGGCTCTCTGACTTCAGCATTCAAAACGTTTATAATAATAGTCACACAGAAAAACCTTTATTTTACAAAATTTCGGGAAGCTGGGGGAACCATGAAGGTTCAATGTTACTTTGGGCTTTGATCTCTGCCAGTTATATTCTAGCCTTTGCGAAATATTTCTTGCCCGCGTCTGGCCCCAAATTATTTGGACGTACGCTACAAGTTCTGGGTTTTGCGAGCCTTGGCCTAAACCTATTTGTATCGACACTTTCAAATCCTTTCAAACGCATGGAAATGCCTTTCCCAACGGAAGGCCAAGGCTTAAACCCACTCCTTCAAGATATTGGTCTCGTTATTCACCCACCTGTTTTATATCTTGGCTATGTCGGCCTTGTAATTCCGTGGGCGCTTGCGATTGCCGCTCTCATAAGCCAGACTTCGGCAAGAGATTGGGCCAAAATCGTCAAACCCTGGACGTATATCGCACTCGCATTCCTAACCACGGGAATTATACTCGGCTCTTGGTGGGCTTACCGTGAGCTGGGGTGGGGCGGATGGTGGTTCTGGGATCCTGTTGAAAATGCAAGTCTTATACCTTGGCTCATAGGCCTGGCTCTAGCACATAGTGTCATGGCACTCTCAACACGCGGTGGCCTTGGGAATTGGAGTTTTTCACTGGCTATACTAGCCTTTGGGGCTTCAATCCTTGGCACGTTTTTAGTCCGGTCTGGCAGTCTTGTTTCGGTTCACGCCTTTGCCGCAGACCCGGGACGCGGTATCGCTATTCTCGTTTATCTATGTGCCGTAATTGGCTCTGGGCTTATCTTACTCTTTTTCAAGGGGGCTGACCTTACGCCGCCAGACTATAAAATCTTTAGTCGCGATGGAGCCCTCTTAGCCCATAATCTTTTTATTATGGCCATAACAATCACCGTTTTACTGGGCACGGCTTACCCGCCAATTGTCCAAGCCCTTAACTTAGCACCCCTAGCAGTGGGGGCGCCGTTTTATCACGCCGCCGTTGTACCCTTTATGGTTTGTGTTCTGATCTTCATGGCCTTTGGCCCAGAAATTCCTTGGCGAAAAGCCAAGCTGAATGTCCTTATCAAACAATCCAAACTCGCTGTTTTTATCGCTGTTATCGCGGGGTTATTTGTCGGTGTAATCGGGGCGTCTTTAATGGGGATTCTCGCCACAAGCTTTTCGTGCCTCATCATAGTCTTATCCATTCGGCAAGCTAAGCGCTCACCACGCTTGGATAAAACTTCAAAACTCCCAATGGCGATTGCGCATTTAGGTGTCGGTATCTTCACCTTAGCCGCGACCCTTACCACAGTGTTTACTGTTGAAATTGATACAGCTATCCGTGAAGGCGAAAAAATCAAATCGGGCGCTTATGCGGTCGAACTCAAAACCTTAGAAGAACGCAAAGGCCCAAACTATATTTCCATGGTGGGAACTGTGAATATTTACAAAAATGGTCAATTTATTAAAACGCTAACACCTGAATATCGTCACTACCCAGCGCGGAATATGCCAACAACGGAATCCGACATTCGTTTCAATGTTTTCAGAGACTTACGTGCCAGTATGAATGTCGTTGACCAATCCGATCCAGAAAAAATGATTTGGGCCATACGCTTTCATATGCGTCCCGCTATGATCTGGTTATGGATCGGAACTTTGATCGCCTCATTAGGCCTCTTATTAGCTGCAAGAACGTCTTGGAAGACGGTTGTAGGGCCAATATCAAACACCTCGTTAAGCCCCAAAGTCGAGGCCTGATTTATGCGTTTAACTTTAAAAACAAGCCTTATTATCCTAGCGCTGCTTGTCTTAAGCCCGACCTTCATATACGCGCAAAGCGCAGAAGATTTAGAGCGCGCTAATAAAATTTATAAAGAAGTTCGCTGTCCCGTTTGCACCACTCAAACAGTGAGTGAAAGCGACACGGCTTTGTCTCAAAACCTAAAAGAGAAAATATTAAATCAAATTACTTCTGGTAAAACAGATGCGGAAGTTTTGGAGTTTTTATCCTCCGCATATGGCGATGATATTCTGCTTATGCCAAGGACAGAAGCGCGAACCTTACCGCTTTGGTTTGCCCCTTGGCTTGTGGTTATTTTAGGCGGTCTTGGCATTTTACTTGTTCATAAAAACCGTCAGAATAAAAACGCAAGATCACAACATGAATCATCGTCCACAGAAACAGATAATTCTACATGAGCGCCTATTTGACATTTAATAATATTAGCGTGTCACGGGGGCACACGCTATTATTTGAAGGGCTTTCGCTAACACTCTCCTCGGGTGATGTCCTTTGGATACAGGGCACAAATGGCGTCGGTAAAACCACGCTTTTATATCTCTCAACGGGTTTAGCCCGCCCTGATACAGGCGCCTTAACATGGTACAAAGACAATATGCCTGTTGAGGCCTCAGAAGTTGTCAGCTTTCAAGGCCACCAAGATGCTTTGAAACCACAATTGACAGCCTTTGAAGACTTATCTTTCTGGGCCGACTTATGCGAATATTCTGGAGATCTCGAGCCTGTTTTTCATCAAATTGGATTGCAGTCCCGTAAAGATGTTTTAACCGGTAAGTTATCAGCTGGGCAGAAGCGCAGGCTATCACTGGCAAGATTGCTCATTAGCCAAAAACCTGTTTGGATTATGGATGAACCCTCGGCTGTCATGGACACAGCGGGTAGAGACTTGATTGATCATTTAATCCATGAACATGTATCGCACGGAGGCTGTGCTATCATAGCCTCGCACAGCCCTGCCCGTAAATTAGGTGTTTCTCCGCGTCTTTTGACTCTAAATGCCGAAAGTCCAAGCCCATGACAAGCTGGATGAATGCACCGATAATGACGACTGACGATGCTTAACTCACAAAAATGAGTCCCCTATGCAAATAGATATTATAAAACGAGACTTGTTACTCGCCACGCGTTCTAAAGGCGATTGGGTAATGGGTGTTATCTTTTTTGCAGTGTTCTTGGCTCTCGCTGTGATTGCTCTTGGCAATGATAGCGCGCTTTTAAGACAGATAGCGCCCGCAATTGTATGGCTCGCCTTTTTGATGAGTGCGCTTTTGTCTTTTGGGCAAATTTTCACTCAAGACTATGAAGACGGCACATTGGCACAAATCCTTATCTTTCAACAAAGCCCGTTAAAAATCGTCAGTGCAAAGTTCATTGCCTATATTATAACGGCCCTAATGCCGCTCTGGTTTGCCATACCGCTTGCAGGACTTATGTTTAATCTAACGATAGACGTGATCGCGGGCCTTATGCTGTCCGTGCTAATTGGCCTCCCCGCGATTGCCGCTTACGGCATTTTTGCGAGCGCATTAACGGTCGTCAAAGGCGCAAGCGGTGTCTTAATCGTTTTAATTTGCGCGCCATTTTTAATGCCCGTCTTAATATTTGGTATAAGTGCAGTCGATATATATACAGTGGAAGGGCTGTGGAGCGCGCCGTATAAAGCCCTATTCGGATTAAGCCTGATTGCTTGTGCTACCGCGCTACCTGCGGCGTCAGCGTCAATAAAAACAGGGTTTGAATAATATGATTACCTATCTTGCTAATCCCGAGCGATTTTTGCGGTTTGCGCGTGTCGCAAAACCAATTTTTGGTGTCGTGGCGTTACTTTCATTTGTTTACGGTCTTTGGCTTTCACTGATAGGTTCGCCGCCAGATTACCAACAAGGGCACGGCGTGCGTATGATGTATGTCCACGTCCCAGCCGCATGGTGTGCCATGATGGCCTATACAGCGCTCACAATCGCAAGTTTTGTTAGTTTTGTTTGGCGGCATCCACTGGCCGATATAGCGGCGCGTTCATTTGCAGTCCCCGGCCTCGCTTTTACATTTTTATGTTTGATTACAGGCTCGCTCTGGGGGAAGCCAACATGGAATACGTGGTGGCAATGGGACGGCCGCATGACATCGGTTCTAATTTTATTCTTTATATACCTCGCTTATTTAAGCGTTGGGTCGCTGGTAAGTGACAAAAAAAAATCCGCGCGCCTTGCCAGTATTTTAGCAATGGTCGGCTTTATAAACATACCCATTATCAAATTTTCTGTTGAATGGTGGAACAGCTTGCATCAACCCGCCACGATTTCAAATTTTGGCGCGCCGGGTCTCCCGCCAGAAATGTTATGGCCATTACTGACAATGGTTTTGGCCTATAGCACATTTTTCGGTTGGGCCTCAATGAGTGCAATACAAAATCAAATTTTGTCAGAGCGCACGGCTAGAGCGAAAAGGCAAACCGGTGCAAAAATTACTGTGGACACGTTATAATGTTAGAATTTGGAAAATATGCGCCGTTTATTTGGGCCGCTTACGGTGTCAGTGCCGTAACAATTGTTCTCTTGATCCTCTGGGCCAAAGGCCCGAAACCGTGAACACCGTTTCTAATAAACATAATTTAGGCGACACGCCCTATACCCGTATAAAAAATTTGATGCAGAGGCTTCGTGCGGAATGCCCATGGGATTCAGCGCAAAGCTTTCAAACCATAGCTCCCTATACAATCGAAGAAGCTTACGAAGTCAGTGACGCCGTTGAACAGAATGACATGCCGCAATTAAAATCGGAGCTTGGAGATCTTTTATTCCAAGTTCTTTTTCATGCCATTATGGCCGAAGAAAACGGTGCGTTTAACATGGATGATGTTTGTGAAACTTTGGTTCAAAAAATGGTCAGCCGTCATCCGCATATTTTTGACCCAGAGCGAATCGGCGATCGATCCGTTCCACACTGGGAAGATATAAAAGCCTCTGAACGTGCCGAAACCCTAGAGAATGGCGGAAGTGTTTTGGACGGGGTGGCTCTAGCTTTGCCAGCCTTAATGCGTGCAGAAAAATTACAAAAAAGAGCCGCTCGAACAGGTTTTGATTGGCCAGATATTAATGGGGTGACGGATAAGATTTCAGAAGAAGCACAAGAAGTGGCTGAGGCGATAAGCTCTGGTTCACATGACGATATTGAAGACGAGATTGGCGACCTTTTATTTGCTGTCACAAACCTCTCAAGGCACGCAGGCATAGACCCTGAAATCGCGTTACGGCGTACAAATAAAAAATTCTCAAAACGTTTCCAACATATTGAAAAACAAGCAAAAAAGCCATTAAAAGAGATGAGCCTTGGCGAGATGGACGCACTCTGGAATGCCGCCAAAAGTCTTGAGCGCAACGTGTAACTTAATACGGCTTATTTGGTAATGACCTATACAATAAGTTTCGAATAACGTGCCCGAAATTTTCCAACATCGGCTTGCGAGAGACGCACTGTAATTTCACTCACACCAGAGCGTTTCGTGTCTTCTTTAATGACAGTACCATTTTGAAAAACCCATGCTCTTGCTGCGTAATCTTTTGGCCCTGTATTAATTCGAATTACATCATCATCCTGCGTCAGGACAACCTCTATCCCCTCGCGTAATAGCTCTATACCTGTACCCGCGTGACAGCTGATTACGAAAGCGGCCTGCGCGCTATCCTTATCCGTTGCCTTTATATCAAGACTCGCAAGCTCACGCATAGCTAAGGCCCGCTCATGCATTTGTAATAAAGCATCTTCGCTCAACAGATCAGATTTATTCCAAACCTCGACAATCGCTTGTCCGTGCGCTGGCCCTGCCCCAATGGCATCTAACACTTTCAACACATCATCTTTACGGGTTTCCGTCAGCTCATCGGCAATATCGCGTACATGTAATAAAAGATCGGCTTCTTTGACTTCTTCTAAAGTCGCGCGAAAAGCCGTGATTAAGTCCGTTGGTAGATCGGATATAAACCCAACAGTGTCGGATAACACGGCAGGCTTTCCACTCGGTAATTCTAAAATGCGATGCGTTGTATCCAATGTTGCAAATAACATATCTTTAGCGAAAACGCCGCCAGTCGTTAGAATATTAAATAATGTGGATTTACCCGCATTTGTATATCCGATTAAGGCGACAATCCGTTCAGGAGCGCGTCTGCGTTTCTCTCTTTGTAAACCGCGTGTGCGACGCACATGCTCTAGATCGCGTTTTAATTTCCCGACTTTATCGGCGAGCATGCGTCGATCAGATTCGATTTGCGTTTCACCGGGCCCAGCAAGAAAACCCTGCCCGCCCTTTTGGCGCTCCAAATGCGTCCATGTCCGAACAAGGCGTGAGCGCTCATATTCCTGACGCGCAAGCTCGACTTGCAAACGCCCTTCCTTTGTTGCCGCGCGTAGGGCAAAAATTTCGAGAATAAGCCCTGTTCGGTCAATAACCTTGGCTTTCCACTGACGTTCTAGATTTCGCTGCTGGATCGGAGACAATGCCCCGTTGATAATAATGAGCGTCACGTCAAGGGCATTGACTTGTGACTTTATGTCTTCGATTTTACCCTTACCAAAATAATTTGCCGCATTCACATCTCTTAAAGGCGCGATCTGAGAATCGCACACCCTAACGTCTAAAGCATACGCAAGGTTCACCGCTTCTTCTAGAGTGTACTCGGCCTCAACAACACTTTGAAATGCATTGCGCGGATGAATAACCAGCGCATTTAACGCTTGAGTATTGGTCTCAAACACAGGCAAGCGCTATAAAAACACTATTCTTCACGCGTGTCTTTTTCTTGCTCGAACATTTGAACCGGGCCGCCCGGCATTATGGTTGATATGGCGTGCTTATAAACCAGTTGGATTTGTCCGTCACGCCGCAAGAGTAAACAGAAATTATCAAACCAAGTCACAACACCTTGCAGTTTAACACCATTCACTAAAAAAATTGTGAGAGGCGTTTTTGATTTACGGACAGCGTTGAGAAAGACGTCTTGCAAATTCGGATTTTTTTCTTGTGCCATTATATACCTCTATTTATGCGACTCATGTCGCGACCACATGTTGTATACACTAATCGACAGCCATGCGTTTGCAAAGCATACATCCGCAAGTTTTGAAACGGTCTGTGCGTAAGCGTTAAACGGGGTCATTTAGCGTCGCCAAACATTTCGTGATATAATGGCAAATGCAGCGAGCACTTCAACACGACCGAGTAACATAATCCCGCTTAGTAACATCAATTGCGGATTCGTAAAATCAGGATAGGTTATCTCAGATAATGTTGCGTCGAGTAACGGCCCCATATTCGATAATGCAGACGCCCCAGCAGCAACAGAAACTTCATAATTTAAGCCTGTTGCACTTAGGGCTAATGTCGCCAGCGCAAAGACCATAGTGTAACCAAAAAAGTACATCCAAATAGAGAGGAACGCTTTATCGGGAATAATTTGCCCTTTAAACTTTACGGGCAGAACACGCGACGGATAAGTCAATCGATTTAAATCCGTAGCAACATGGCGTAATAACAGTAAAATACGAATAATCTTTACACCACCCGCAGTAGATAAAGCCGATCCCCCGATCAAAGCAATCGAAATCAAAATAACGGGCGACACCATTTCCACACCTAAAACATGATAATCAAACCCTGTGGAAGACACAAAGAAAATAGCTTCAAAAAATACGGTTTTAAAATGCGTAAACCCTGCAAAGAATAACCCAAACAGGGTGAGCATCATAACCAAAGTAAAAAGCCCGCGACTTTCTACATCCGAGAAAACTTTCTGAACGGATTCCCAACTGCGTAACCGAAAACTATCCCAAAGAACGGATACGCTCATCGCCCCGAACAAACAACTTAACGCTAAAACCATCACACCGAACGTGTTGACATAGTCGCCCAATATACCACTTCTAGGCATTAGGCCCCCAGTTGAGACCGCTGTTAAAGACAGACATAGGCTTTCAAAAATCTCAACCCCGCTCATAATGAGACCCGCAAAGGTAAAGATTGCAATGCCGAGATAAATTCCAAAAATTATCCGACCAATTCCAACAATTCGTGTAAACAGCTCGCCGCGTTTCAGCGTAAAGAGCATTGAGCGGTGTACACCCGTCCCCGTTAAATTGAGCGCAGCTAAGATGACGACGGCAAATGTGGCGACAATAACACCGCCAATCCATTGCAAAAGGCTTCGCCAAAAAAGGATAGATTTGGGTAAATTATCCGCCTCTAACGTACTGGCCCCTGTTGTGGTCAATGCCGATACCGCTTCAAAATACGCAATGACCAGATCGTCTGTAGACCCTGAAAAAAGATAAGGTAGCGCCATAATGACAGGCACTAAGATCCAAAATAAAACTAAAAACAGCAGGGCATCACTATTGGTTTCCTGTGACGGCATATTATAGGCCAAAAACACAAAGACTAAGCCCACACTCCCAATCGAGAGGCCAAGCGCTCCGAATTGAATGGCTGAACGCGGCTCAACAAGTGTAAGCGAGATCATAGCCGTAAGTGAGGCCAAGACGGCACAAAAAATTAATGTGTTTCCCAACCACAAAATGATGCGGGTAATCGCCATTTTTAGAAATAATCTGTGCTGACACGGAACAGATGTTCCACATGTTTGAAGGCTTCTTTTTCAGCAAGCAAGACAACTCTATCAGACGGTTTTATCACGAGTGTCGGATCGGGATATAAAACATTGCCTTGATGGATAACGGCACCAATAACAATACCACTAATCAAATCAATATCGCTCAACATTTTACCCGCCATTGGAGACGTTTCTAACACCTCCCCTTCAATCACTTCGGCGCTTCCTTTTTGGATTGTAAACACGTCTAAAATTCGTCCACGTCTTACATGCCTTAATATGGACGATACGGTGGTTGCACGCGGATCAATCACGGCGTCAATATTAAGCCCAGATTTCAAATCCTGCATCGATACGTCATTGACAAGACTCGCGGCTTTTTTTGCCCCCAGTTTCTTGGCTAAAACGCCTGAAAGAATATTGATTTTATCATCATCGGTTAGGCAAAGCACCATTTCCGCATTGGCAACACCCGCCTCGCGCTGAACTTCTGCATTCATCGCATCCCCGTTGAGAATCACTGTTTTCTTGAGGTTTTCTGCCGCAATTTCGGCACGCTCTTGGTTGATCTCTATAACGCGCGTCCGAACCCCCGCAACAGATTCTAATTCTCGTGCAACATAAGCGCCGACATTCCCCGCACCAATAATCACAATATGACGTGCTTTTTCTTTATGCGTTCCAACAATTTCAAGCAGACGACCCGAATGTTCACGGCGCACAAGAAAATAAGCCTTATCCCCTATATTCAACGGATCATCTTGGGTTGGTGCAAATATAACTCCGTCTCGGTTCACGCCAACAATGACCGCATGTAGTCCTGTAAACAAGTCAGGAATTTGCCCTATAGGCACATTGATAATCGGACAATCCTCATCAATACTGACGCCAATTAATTGCACCCGCCCATCGGCAAAAGGCACAACCGCAAATGCGCCAGGTGTGTTTAAGCGCCTTAAAATCGCTTTACCGATTTCTATTTCAGGCGAAATGATGACATCAATCGGCATGTTTTTACGACTATATAGATCGTTCCATTCATCCCTGAGGTAATTTTGCGCTCGAACACGGGCAAATTTAGTCGGTACTGAAAAGAGTGAATGGGCGACTTGGCAGGCGACCATATTCACTTCATCCGAATAGGTCACAGCGATAATCATATCGGCATCCGCAGCGCCTGCGCGTTTTAAAACATCTGGATGCGCACCGTGTCCTACTATGCCCCGTACATCAAGTTCAGTGGTAATCTTACGAATAAGATCTGGTGACACATCAACAATCGTCACCATATTGTTTTCAGTGGAAAGGCGCATGGCAATGCCCTGCCCGACTCGTCCTGCTCCGCAAATGATAACTTTCATTAGCCCTTATCCTCTAATGCTCTTTATCGGTAAGCCGACCGCTTGGGTTCACACCTAAAGATTTAAGCTTACGATGCAAGGCTGAACGTTCCATTCCAACAAATGTGGCCGTTCGCGATATGTTACCGCCAAATCGTTCTATTTGCGCTTGTAAATATTCACGTTCAAAATGCTCTCGTGCATCCCTAAGCGGCATAGAGATGACGCGCTCCTCTGTTCGTGGATTCGACGCGGTGCGAACAACGGAGACTTCAGGCGGTAGGGTTTCAAGTGTAATCGGAGTTGAAGGATCGCCTGTGGCTAAAATCAGCAAGCGTTCAACATTATTTCTAAGCTGACGCACATTCCCTGGCCATTCATGGGATTGCAAAGCCGCCATAGCGTCTGGCCCAATCGTGCGGGCTGGAAGGCCCGTTGATTTTGCGAGCCGATCAATAAAATGCTCGACGAGATCGGGGATATCATCGCGCCTTTCACACAGCGCAATGGAGCGGAGTGGCATAACGTTAAGGCGATGATAAAGGTCTTCACGAAATTTTCCAAGCCGCGTTTCTTTTTCAAGGTCGCGAGACGTTGATGTTATAACCCGCACATCAACTTGAATATCTTCTTCTTCACCCCCAATCCGATGAAACCTTTGTTCGACCAAAAGTCGCAAAAGCTTGCCCTGTGTCTCAAGCGGCATATCCGCCACTTCGTCAAGATATAATGTACCGTAATGCGCTCGCTCCAAAAGCCCCGCTTTAACCGTTTTCCCATCCTCATCTACACTCCCAAAGAGCTCCCTCTCAACACGCTCTGGAACCATAGACGCCGCATTTACTGCCTTAAAAGGGCCATTGGCACGGCTGGATTGTTCGTGAATCATACGCGCAATCAGTTCTTTTCCAGACCCAGATGGGCCTGTAATAAGTATCCGACTATTCGTAATCGCAATTTTAGAGATTTTCTGTCGCAATTGAGAAATATGAGACGAGCGACCGATTAGCGTATCGTCACTCATGGCTTTACCTTTAAGCTCTTCATTCTCTTGACGTAGGCGCGCATTTTCCAAAGCACGCCGAACGGTCACAAGTAACTTTTCTGATTTAAAGGGCTTTACAATATAATCAAATGCGCCTTTTCGAATAGCGGACACAGCCGTTTCAACCGTACCATGGCCACTGATGATGA
>CALCKU010000156.1 GCA_937965735.1 uncultured Caulobacterales bacterium | reverse complement strand
CACTACCATTTTTCTTTATCCGATATAATGCATTTTGTCTTAGACGGCAGGTGATGATTTACCTGTGGCTTAATTTCAGATACAGGCACATTATGAATAACCGAACCGAAGACCGTATTAGAAAAACCTCGTTTTTACTCATGCGGTGGTGGCCGCTCGCCTTAGTTCTTATGCTGGTGAGTGTCGGACTGTCTTACCTGTATTCAAAAAATATGACGCCGCGTTATGAGGCGATGGCTATGCTAGAATTTTCAATTGAAAATGAAGATGCAAACTTAAAAGCGCTTGATCCGGATAACGGCATTCCTGAATATCTCTCAACGCAGGTTTTTCATTTAAAAAGCTACGATCTGATAGAGCGGGTTTTGAAAGATAAGGCCCTTAATGCTCAATTGCAAAGCCAGCGCCGTGACGGGGAAATGGAGGTCAGAAGTGCGGAGATTATTAAACGTAATCTGAATATTTCTGTTCTTGAGAAATCCCGTATCATTCGACTGAAATTCACAAGCCCCGATGCGCGCTTATCCGCACAGGTGCCAAATCAGATCGTCAGTACGTTTACAGATGCTTTTTTTGAAAAAAATATATCGGCAATAGATAAGACACGGGAAGGGTTAGATTTAGCCTTACAACACGCCAAGTCAGAGTTAAAAAAATCCGAAAAAATTCTGTCTGATTACGCCAAAGACCGAAAGTTACTGCGTACAGGCAATGGAGTCATTGGTCGTGATTTATCAACCTCAACAGAATCAACAAATTTAACACAGTTAAAAGAAGAGGCGCGGCAGGCAAAAACGCTTCGAATTGCTGCTGAAGAGAATCATCGTCGTTATTTATCGGGGCCAGAGAGTCCTGTCTTTGTCGATTCCCCCAAAATTAATGCGCTAAAAGACGAGAAGCAAGCCTTACTCGATCAGTACACTTTAGACTTGAATGTCTATCAACCAGATTATCCTGATATGGTCGTTTTAAAACAAAAAATTGATAATTTAAGCGCGGCTTTGGAACGTGAATATCTACAAATTGTTGTGTCTGAAAAGGCTAAATTGGATATGGCTATCGCAACAGAGGAAAGTTTGAACGCCCGTATCCAAGAGGCCAGTAACAGGCTTCTGAAAATTAGAGACGCCAGTCTTGAATATAACCGTTTGAGCCGAGATGTGCAATCAAACCGTGCCGAATATGAAGGCTTGCTTGAGCGCGTGAAAACTATGGCCGCCCAAAAAGTTCCGCAAAAATATACGGTTTCAATACTCGAACGTGCGACCGTACCGAAAACGCCAACATATCCTATCATTTGGTATAATATGCTGTGTGCGGGACTCGGTGCGGCCTTGTTTAGTCTTTTTGTGATTTCTGTGCTGGCGATTATTGATGACCGAATTGCTTCGCCCGAGGATGCGATCAAAAGACTTGACCTTCCGCTTTTGGGTGTGATTCCTAAATTGAAGTCTTCTGACATTAACACGGATATTATGTCCAAGCCGACTTCAATCGCAGCAGAGGCTTATGCCTCGACTCGTACTAAAATCGACACGCTTGACATAAAGATAGCCAGAAATATAGGTGCCTCTAAAAACATTGGTGCCTCTAAAAAAACAGGCATTGTTCAAAAAGATAAAAGCGGGAGCGGTAAACTTAAGACAAGCCACCCAATGTCAAAGCCTCTCACATCCAAACCTATCGACTCTGCCAAACCTATCGACTCTGCGGATAACGCGTCTGAAAAGACCTTAATCAAATGCATTCAAGTGACAAGTACGCGCGCCAGTGAAGGTAAATCAACCACCTCTTTGGGGCTAGCGCGTAGCTATGCGGCAATGGGCGAGAAGACACTTTTGATTGACGCGGATCTCCGGTTACCAACCTTTAATGGATATCCGTCTCAATCTCTGGGTCTTGCAGGGATTTTGCAAAAAAGTGGGAAGACGAAAAGGCAAATTGAAAAACAGCTTAAGAACCAAATTAAAGAGACGGGCATGGCAAATTTATATTTGCTTGAAGCCGGTGAGGAGCCTGAGGACCCGAATGGTCTTCTCGCCTCGCCAAAATTTAAAAGCCTTTTGGCGATCTTACGAACCCAATATACGCATATTATTCTGGACGGGCCGCCATTATTGGGGCTTGCTGATGCTTTGATTTTGAGTGCACTTGTCGACGGGACGGTTATTGTTACGCAGTCCAATGCCTTACCCGCCCGCTCAGTAATTTCAACAATCGAGACAATCAAAAAATCCAAAGGGGTCGTGTTAGGACTCGTGATGACCAAATATAAGGCCGTTCATGGCGGTCATTCTTATCATTATTCAAAATACACATATGGCAAAAAGGCCATGACTTATGGCAAGCAGTCCAAAACGGGCTTCTTGCCCGTAAAAGAGAAAAAGAAAATAAACCTTGGCTGATCGGCCTGACTTTATTGCTCTGACTTTATCTCCCTGACTTTATTGCTTTGAATTGTTTGTTCTGCGCTAAGTGTTGTGCGGTAAAACTGCGATCTCAAAGAAACGCGCTAGAGTATGTTCTTTAATAGCGTTTCCCATCTTTGAAGCGCTTGCTTTTTGGTGAGAGTCTCTTTTAGCATTTGATGGGCATTTTGACCCAGACGTTCGACTTCATCCGATTGGCTTTGTAAAGCCAATATTGTTTTGGTGAGCGCGTCGCTTTCATGGATCGCAAAACTAAACCCGCACATATATTGATTTAAAAGGTGCGCGATTTCGCCGTCCTTATCCCCGATAAACAACATAGGTCGACCTGCCGCGGCAATACCGTAAAACTTACTCGGTAGAATTTTCCCTTCAAACTCTGGCTTGAGCGAGAGCCAGTGAATATTGGCCGCTGAGAGTGAAAGGGCAAGGTCTTTACGCGGTTGATAAGGTTTCAATATGATTTGCGTTAACCCATGTTTTTTTATCGCGGTCTGTAGTGTGGCATGCAGATTTCCGCCGCCAACAAATAGGAATTTAATATGTGGCTGGTCTTTCAAATGAATAGCGGTTTGTATGAGTGTTTCCAGATCATGGGCTCGGCCTAAATTTCCAGAATAACCAATGACAAAATCTGACTCTGAAAACCCCCATGCTTTTCGAACCGTATTGTCTAAAAGGTTTTGGGGCGTAATAACGATATCATCACACCAGTTTGGGATGATTGTGATGCGTTCACTTTTTAAGTTTTGCGTTTCCAAAAAAGATTTCATCCGATTGCCTATGACGACAGTGAAGTCACTTCTTTGCAACGCGCGGTTTCGTAATCTTCGTAACAGGTTTGCAAACGGGCCTTTTATTAAGGGCAACCCTGACGCTTCTGCAATCTCGGGGTAAATATCTTGCAACCAATTTCCAGATTTTGCTCCTTTCATGCGGGCGCACATATGTGCCATAATTCCAAGTAAGGGTGGGTCGGTTTTGGCAATTAAGACATCGTTTTTTTTGACATGTTTCAGATAGGCAAACATCGCAAAAATATAAAAACTAAGATAATCAAAGCTCCGCCCTAAAAGATTTTGTCGCCCAAAGCGGGTGGTCTTTATTCGAATGATTTCAACATTTTTGATGAATTCATGGCGATCATATAAAGCGGTTGAATTTCCGTAAGAGAGTCGGCTCGTGATAATTTTGACTGTGAAGCCAGTCTCTCCAAGATAAAATGCCAGATCGGATAGGATTTGTGATGTCGCACTTTCATCAGGATAAAAATATCGATTGGTAAAAATAAGAGTAGGCTGTGTCTTTTCCATATTTTACCGCCTAGGGTTTGTCTTGGAAATTGTAAAGTCATGCGCGCATAGAAATGTGTTTTGCCAACTGAGTTTTGATTTTTTCCAACTTTACAATGATTTAAGAACATGAAAAGAAACGGCGGTCTTTGGGACATGCGCAAGCGGGTTATAAACGGTAGCGTTCGACTCGGTTTATGGGATGCATGTCAAAGGCATTTCGACTTCAGGGGGTCATTTTGGCACGACAATATAATACGTGGAAAAAAACATTAGTGACCGGTGGGGCGGGGTTTTTAGGATCCCATTTGATTGATCGTTTAATCGAACAAGGCCATGAAGTCCTGTGTGTCGATAATCTTTTTACGGGGAATAAAAGCAATATTGCCCATTTATTGGATAACCCCAATTTTGAATTTATCCGCCACGACATTTGTTTCCCGCTTTTTCTCGAAGTAGACGAAATTTATAATCTAGCCTGTCCGGCTTCACCTATTCATTATCAACATAACCCCGTGCATACGACGAAAACATCGGTCATAGGCGCTATCAATATGCTTGGATTGGCCAAGCGACAAAAATGTAAAATTTTTCAAGCTTCGACAAGTGAAGTTTACGGTGACCCAGCCATTCATCCGCAAACCGAAGCGTATTGGGGCAATGTCAATCCGATTGGAACACGCTCTTGTTATGATGAAGGGAAACGTTGTGCTGAAACCCTATTCTTTGATTATCATAGAGAGCATAATGTTGAAATTAAGGTCGTCCGTATTTTTAATACCTATGGCCCGCGAATGCACCCTAATGATGGGCGGGTTGTTACAAATTTTATTTTGCAGGCTCTGCGTGGCGATGACATCACAATTTACGGGGACGGAGCACAGACGCGGTCTTTCTGTTATGTTGATGATTTGATTGATGGGTTTTTAAAACTTATGGACGCGCCTGTTGATGTGACGGGGCCCATAAATTTGGGTAATCCTGGTGAGTTTACGATGTTAGAATTGGCGGAAATGATTTTAAAGCTAACAAAATCTAAATCAAAAATCATTCATTTACCTTTACCATCAGATGATCCACGCAGACGGCGCCCCAATATTGAAAAAGCAAAAGACGTGCTAGATTGGACGCCAAAAATTGATTTGGAATATGGTCTTGGCAAGACGATTTCTTATTTCAAAAATCAAGGCTATTAGGGCCATTCAGATTTCATCATGTTCAATGCGCCTCTGAAAAAGGGCGAGAAAAGCCCACTCGCTGATTCAGAATTAAAATGAAAGGTTATAAAATCTTTATAAAATAGCTGTTTAAAAAGATTTTAATTTAAACCTAAGCACACTTTATAGACACTTGCGTTGAAGTTTTTTGTACTTATGTATTTGTAAATACGCATTGTTTAAACGTTAAACCTTGTTTTTAAGTCAAGTTCTGTAGGGTCATATGTTCAAACGCAAAGCCTCTAAATCTGAAAAAGTCCACGCTGGCTCTGACAATAAACGGCTTTACGCGATTGGAGATGTGCATGGCTGTTACGCCGAAATGCAAAGTCTACTGGATATGATTAAGGCAGATCATACAGCCCTTCCCGAAAAAGAATGTATTATCGTTTTCCTCGGCGATTTGATTGACCGCGGCCCAGAGAGTCAAAAAGTTTTAGAGAGCTTGATCTCTTCTCCGCCAGATTTTGCCAAGACCTATGCGTTGATTGGCAACCATGAAGAAATGTTTCTCAGAGCGTTGAAAGACGACCCTATATTGATACCTGATTGGTTGACCTATGGGGGTGATACTTGCGTACAAAGTTACGGGTTAGACCCTGAGAAATTACGAGGCTTAGATCCCGCTGATATGCAAGTGGTTCTGAAAAAATATATTCCTCAATCCCATATTGATTATATCGAAACCCTTTATGACAGTATTAATTTTGGCGATTATCTTTTAGTCCATGCGGGTATTGACCCCGCACTTGACCGCGACGCGCAAGACCCGCGAAAAGTGCGTTGGATAAGGGAGCCGTTTTTAAGTTACACCAAACCTTTGGGTTACCGTGTTGTACATGGACATACGATCACCGAGACATTTGAACCTGTAATCACGCATAACCGCGTAGGGCTGGATACAGGGTGTTACGATACTGGGATTTTGAGTGCGGCTGTGATTGAAGGCGAAACTTTACGGATATTATCAACACCACAAACGGCTTTCCCTACTTAAAAAAGCTAGAAATCAACTGTGCATACGGTTTTATGAAATAGAATGTTTTACGAGTTCATAAGCTTTGAAACAACTGCGTGAGCCCTGCGCGCATGGTTTGGCGCTAATCCTATAAAAGACTTTATTTCAGTCTGTTTTGATCTGATTTTACGCGTTCACTGTTCGTTTCCGGAAACTTTCTGTGTTAAGTACTGGGGCGCATAGGCTAAAACTGCTTGTTCTTTTTTAGAGATTATGATGTAAGCGGCTCCTTGAATCATTATTTTCATTATTGGATAATAATATGATGCCTCCGTCTTTAAAAACATCATCTGACGCTCAAGCTCAGTCTGATTACTATGCGGATACAGCACAAAATTATGATGAAATGCACGGTCAAGATAAAGAGCATGATTTGGCTTTGGGGTGGTTGTCATCTTTAATTGATTATCACGGTTATAATAGCCTGCTTGATATTGGGTCGGGAACCGGTCGCGTATTGCGGCATTTGAAAGACCGGCATGATATGCAGTTTACAGGTATTGAGCCTGTTGAAGCGTTACGGTTGAAAGGCTATGAAGCTGGACTAAGTGAGCACGAGCTTCGGGATGGCAATGCTTTGCAATTAGACTTTCCTGATAATAGCATTGATATTGTTTGTGAATTTGCGGTTTTACACCATATTAAAGATCATAAACAGGCCGTATCTGAAATGTGTCGAGTGGCAAAAAAGGCCGTCTTTATTTCGGATTCCAATAATTTTGGCCAAGGGGCGTTTCTCAAACGCTCCTTCAAACAGGCTTTACATGCCGTTGGCCTTTGGGACGCTTATGACTGGGCAGCGACACGCGGAAAAGGATATCACTTTTCAGAAGGTGACGGACTCTATTACAGCTATTCTGTGTTTAATGATTTACCCGTCTTAAAAGCGAATTTCGACAATATCCAATTTATGAGCACAATGCCGTCAGGCCCAAATTTGTACCGCTCTGCGCCGCATTTGGCGATATTCGCTACACAAAGCGCGTAGACTTGCGAAACTGTGGTAAAGGTACTCATCAGTAATGCGACCCGCTTACATGCCCACCGACATGCTTATGCCCTTCAACAAGCGGGGTTTTTAAAATATTTTGTTACGTCCATATGGTACAAAAAAAGCCATTTCCCGTATCGTTTAATACCGTATCTCCCAAATGCTCTACAAAGAAAACTACAGTCTTTTTTATCAAAACGTACACATGCTGACATTTTAGAGGAGTATGTGGTCGAGGTGAAAGGGGCTGAATGTATTCGTTTGGTCTTAGTCGAAGCTTTGCGTATTCGCAAACTTCGTCGTCAAATTATGCTCTGGCAAAAAAAGAGTTTTGATAAATCAGTCGCCAAGATTATTAAAAAAACAAAGCCAGAAATTTTTGTTGGGTTTGAGATTTCATGTGCAAAGTCTATGAAGGCAGCCCAAGAAGTCGGCGCTGTAACGGTTTTGGATATGGCGGGTCTTGAACATGATTTTGCCCTTCGAAAGCGTTCCGCTTTAGGGCCACCGCTTAGAGCCCATGAAGCCAATCTTAAGCGCCAAAAGACGTTAGAGTTGGCGCGCGCTGATCATATACTTTGCGTCTCTGAATTGGCTCGGAACTCCCTCTTGGAGGCCGGTATTGCGCCGCAAAAAATTCATGTCATCCCTTTGGGACTTAATCAGACAATCTTTTCGGCAAAGGCCCGCATTTGGGACCGAGCAGATCAGCCCTTTTGTGTCGTTTACGCAGGTAATTTGTCTTTGGCAAAAGGGGTTTTTGATTTGGTACAAGCCTTTAAAAAAGCCGCTATTCCAAATAGCGAACTTCACCTGATCGGAACGCTATCCGATATTAAAGAAACGGACCTTAAGGGCGATAATATCACAATATTTCCGTTTATGTCTGCTGAGGCGTTAGCCGCTAAGTTTCGAGAGTCTGATGTATTTGTATTGCCTTCTTATTTGGATAGTTGGGGGCAGGTTATTCCAGAGGCGATGAGTTGCGGATTACCTGTTATTGCAACCGATATGTGCGGTGCATCCGATTTGATAACACCAGAAACAGGGCATGTTATAAAGGCGGGGCAGAGTGATCGTTTAACGGAGATTTTACGAGATATGGCAAAGCACCGTGAGGTTCTAAGTGTTCAGGGGCGTAACGGAGTTCAGGCTGTTTCACATTTAACGTGGGAGATATATGCAGAAAACATTTGTAAATTTCATGCATCTCTCACAAAAGGCGTAGAAATAGAAGGGCATGAATCATAAATTCGTGCAAGGTGGGACATGAAAGTCCTTATTGTTTCACATTCTTATATTGCCCAAGAAAATCGTAAAAACCTTAAGCCAGTCGGTTTGGGTTCAGATATTAAAGCCGTTGTTCCTAATTGGGTTTATGATCGTGTGCTGGGGCGACTTTATGCGCGGTCAGGCCCTGACATATTTGTGTTCAAACGCGTGCCCTTACCGCGCGTTCAATTTTTGCTTGGTAGCTTCGATCTCGGCCTTAGACAATTCCAGCCCGATATTGTTCACATAGAATACGATCCATGGGCGCCTATATTTTGGCAAGCATATTTCGCAAAGCGCCTCTTTGCCAATAAAGCGGCTTTGGTTTGTACGGTTAAAAAAAACACCTTCCGGAAATTGCCTCAACCTTTACAGCTATTGAAAAATGGTGTGGCCAATTTTTTTATTAAACGGGTCGATCACTTCATGGCGGTGAATTCGGGTGTGAAAGCAATTTACACAAAACATTTTAATGTGGCCGAGGCCGATATAACTGAAGTTCAACATTTAGGGCTCGATACTACACTTTTTGCCCCCATAAACAGGCCGATGAAAAGGGCTAATAAATCGTATTCTGAAGCTGACCTTAAAACCCGTGACCCTGTTGAAAACAGCGTAATCATTGGGTATTGTGGGCGCCTTGATCCGCATAAGGGCGTTATGGATTTAATTGCAGCGCTTGAATTGTTGAGGGCGGAAGGCCTAGCCGTGCGGGTGCAATTGCTTGGGAAAGGGTCATTGTATGATGCAATCCAAAACAAGGCGGATCAACAGCAAGAGACCGAATATAAAAACGAGACTCACGAGAAAAATAAAGCGTGGATTGAGCTTGTGCCACCTGTGCCCCATGACAAGGTAAATCTGTTCATGCAGGGGTTAGATATATTTGTTATGCCAGCGCGTATCACGCCAGACCACGAGGAACATGATGGTCATGCGTTAATGGAGGCTATGGCCTGTGGCATAGCCTGTATCGGGACGAATTCAGGCGTCATTCCTGAAATTTTATCAGAGGGTTCAGGTCTGTTAGTGCCTGAACAAGATGTTTTGGCATTGGCAGACGCAATTAAACAGCTTTGTAAGTCTGTTGAACTTCGCCAAAGATTAGGGCAGGAAGCCCACGAAAAAGTCGTTTCGCAATTTTCTATAGAGGCGATTGCGGCTAAAAAATTTGAATTATATGAGAAGGTCCTATCGTGAGCTATAGTGCTAGAGAAGATTATCAAAGCGATGAAACAGCTGAAGGCTATGAAAGCCGCGCTATGTATTCAGGCTTTTTAGGGCGCCGCCGTGTGAAAATTGAAAATAAGGTAATTGGCGCATTGGTTGACGCGCTTGACCCGCAAAGCGTGATTTTGGATTGCCCATGTGGGAATGGGCGCTGGCAACCCGTTTTAGAAAAAAAAGCGTCTAAAATTATTGGTCGTGATATTTCTAAAGGCATGATCAAATATGCTCAAAACCGAGCCAAAGCCTTTACGGTCAAAACGGATATTGCTTTAGGTGATGCTGAAAATATAGATTTGGCCGACAATAGTGTGGATTACACATTTAGCTATGCGTTGATGAAGCACTTGCCAGTGCCCAACCAATATAATGTCATGGCGGAATTTGCCCGCGTGTCGCGTAAAGGTGTGATTTGTTCCTTTGCAGTGTTATCACCGCTTTCATGGATGTATTGGCGTTCGCGCAGACAGGTCGAGTCGTTTCCAGTCATTCCAGAGGAGCTGGAATTTATGGGCAAGCGATACGGATTAGAATTAGAAAAAATTGTGAAAGTGTCTCAACCGATTATTGGTTTGGAATATTTCGCTGTTTTCAAAAAGGTTTAAAGACGCTTTATGTGCGGCGTTTGTGCCATTCATCACTATCGGGGGGCAGGCATCCCCAATCGCGAAGAGGCGATCCAAATTCGGGATGCAATGGCCGCACGCGGCCCTGACGCTGCGGGCCTCTGGGTGTCGCCTGACAAAAAAACGATATTAGGGCATCGCAGATTATCAATTATTGATTTAACCCGCAGTGCCGACCAACCGCTGTCAATCGAGCCTGGCCTGACAATCGCATATAACGGCGAGATTTATAATTATCAGGCTTTGCGCGAAGAGCTTGTGCAAAAAGGCTATCGCTTTAAAACGCAAGGCGATACTGAGGTTATTTTGGCACTCTATCATTGCTATGGCAAAGATATGCTGGTTAGATTACGCGGCATGTTTGCGTTTATTCTGCGGGATACTCGAAACGGTGAAGTGTTCGCCGCTCGCGACAGCTTTGGTATGAAACCTCTCTATTATAGTGATAATGGGTCTGTTGTACGGTTTTCCTCATCGGTCAAGGCCATGATGGTTGGGAATGTTTCGCATGAAAAAGACGATGCCGCGATAGCGGGTTTTTTAATGTTGGGATCTGTCCCAGAGCCGTTTACGATTCTCAAGGCGGTTAAAGCACTTCCCGCGGGCACGTTTCTGCACAGTGTACCAGGACAGGCCTTGAAAATAGAGACATGGTATAAGTTATCAGACGTATTGAGCGCAGACACGGTCAATTCAGATATGTCGCATTCATCCCATTTATCCCAAACCAAGCTGGATAAAGCTTCCTGCGGCGGCGCTAAAGCGGCATTAACGGAAACCGAAATTGCAAATTCGCTGAGGGAGAGTGTCAAAGATCATATGGTCGCGGACACGGATGTCGGTTTATTCCTATCGGCAGGGATCGACTCAACTATGATACTCGGTTTGCTGAAAGATTCGGGTTTTGACAATATTACAACAATAACGGCACGATTCGGTGAGTTTGAAGGCCAAGACAATGATGAAAGTCATCTTGCTGCGCAAACGGCTGAATTCTACGGCGCTAATCACACGGAGTACACGGTTAGCAAAGCAGAATTTGATGCAGATTTTCAGGCATTTTCACAAGCCATGGATCAGCCTACGATTGACGGTCTAAACACTTGGTTCGTGGCAAAGGCGGCACGCGCGCAGGGATTAAAAGTTTGCCTGTCTGGCTTAGGCGCGGACGAGTTGTTTGGCGGCTATCCTTCGTTTAGAGATGTGCCAAATTGGAGCCGTCGACTGGGGCGTTTCGGGTCTGCCAATTTCCGCAAGCCTTTGGCCGCGAGCTTGGCAAAACTGACCGAGCGTATGGGGCTTAACTGGCACCCTAAAGGGTTTGCGTTGGCGGGTTATGTCGATACGCCTGAAAGCGCATGGCTTGTGCGCCGAGGCCTTTTCATGCCGTGGGAAATTGAAGAGGTTCTAGGGAAAGACCGCGCCCGCACGGCCCTAAAAGAATTAGATATACAGACACAACTAAAAGATAGCTTAACGCCCGACCCTGAAACGGATTTTGGTCGCGTGATTGTATTAGAATCTAGTTTTTATATGAAGAACCAATTGCTACGGGATAGTGACTGGGCGGCTATGGCGCACTCGCTTGAAGTCAGATTGCCGTTTGTTGACCGGGTCTTATTTGACACATTAGCGCCGCGATTATCTCGGCACCATGCGCCTGGAAAAGATGTATTAACCCGCGCGCCGCTCAGTGGTTTTCCGCCTGCTTTGATAAATAGGCCGAAAACAGGCTTTATTTTACCAGTTGGGGAGTGGACGCAAGCGCATTCATCTGATTTAAGCATCCTCTTTAAACAACAACGACTCGGTGGGCATTGGTCACGCAAGTGGGCTTTGGAAATCTTGAGATCAAGTCAAGCACTATCAGTATAACAGATTGGGTCGTAGCGGGAATAAAAATGACAGATGAAAATTTCACAGACAAAGCTTTTAAGAATAAAGTAAAGGGCTTTACCTCGCCCACAAAACGTCCAGAAAGCGCTGAGCAACGTGCAGAGTGGCAAAAAGCGAATAAAGAGTGGTGGACGAATACACCGATGAAATATGACTGGCGTGAGGGTATTGAATATCCATTGCACAGTGCCGAGTATTTCAAAGATATTGATGATCGTTTTTTTGAATCTGCCCGCCCTTACATGCCGTGGAAAGACACGCCGTTTGAAAAAGAAATCCCATTTGATAAATTACCCGAATGGGACGTTTTGGAAATTGGTGTGGGGCAAGGCAGTCATGCGAGTTTAATCGCTCCGAGGGCCAAAAGCTTTAACGGTATTGATCTGACCGATCCTGCGACAGAGGCAACCACGCTCCGAATGGAATTGATGGGATTGTCAGACGCTAAAATTCAGCAAATGGACGCAGAGGCAATGCGCTTTGCAGATAATAGCTTCGATTATATTTGGTCTTGGGGGGTTATTCATCATTCATCAGATACACGTAAAATTTTGGAAGAAATGCACAGAGTTTTAAAAGCTGGCGGACACGCCAATGTTATGGTCTACCATCGATCTTTCTGGAAATATTATGTCCATGATGGTTTCTTTAAAGGGATTTTGCAAAACGGCTTCTCCCGGAACTCATTTGTAGGCGCAAACCAGCTCTCAACGGACGGCGCTATTGCGCGCTATTACACAAAGAAAGAATGGCGGGCTTTGGTTGAGGATATTTTTGATGTTGATGGTTTCTCTGTTACGGGATTGAAAATTGAACTCTTGCCGCTTCCTGCGGGTCGGGTCAAAGAGACTTTGGCGGGTCTAATTCCGAACGCGGTTTCACGTTTCTTCACAAATTCATTGGGTTGGGGGTCATTTCTAAATATTAGAATGACAAAAAAATCTTCTGAATAAAGGGTTGATTTTAGAGGTTTTCAATATCCCTATAATCTCTCTATAGCTCTATAAGCCTATTGTTCTGATGAACGCAAGGTGGCCGGGGACCGTCACTTAATTGTCACCAAAACCTGAGTAAAACATCTCTGATTATTATTGAGGGGGAGTACGCGGATGCGAATTCTCTATATTTGTACAGAAAGCTATGGCGGGTTTGGGGGCGTTGCTGTGCAAAGTATGGATGTGCTTGATGCGCTTACCGCGTTGGGTTTTGTAGACGCTATAGATATTATTCCGCGCATTGTTCGGAATGAACCCGGCGTGTTGTCCTCAAAGGTGAGATTACACAGGAGCGCGGCCCAATCTTTTCCAACATTTCTTTTGACGTGCTTAAAATCACTCAGGCATTCCTATGATCTTGTGATTTGTAATCATATTAATCTTATTCCGATTGCGCGCGCATTGTCCTTTTTGAAAGGCGCGTCACTCATGTGTATTTTGCATGGTGTTGAAGCGTGGAGTGCGCCTAAGCGGTTTGGTACAAAGCGAGCTTTACGCGCTTGTGACCGATTATTGTCTGTCAGTTCACATACAAAAGACCGGTTTTTGAAATGGTCAAATATTGACCCTATGCGGGTCGTAACCTTGCCGAATACGTTTAAGCCCGACACATATGGCATAGCTCCCAAAGATATAAATCTATTAGAGCGCTATAAGTGTGCAGGGGATAAGCTTATCCTGACGGTCGGTCGGCTTGATGCTCTGGAAAGCCAAAAAGGTATAGATGAGTTGCTTGAACTCTTACCCGAACTTCGAACGCAGGTCCCAAATCTAAAATACATGATTATAGGCGACGGCGATGACCAGCCGCGCTTAGAGAAAAAAGCCTATGATTTAGGTTTGAAAGATGCAGTTATTTTTTGCGGACGAGTTTCAGAATCTGAAAAGAAACGCCATTATGACCTCGCAGACGTGTTTTCAATGGTGGGGCGACAAGAAGGTTTCGGGATTGTATTCCTAGAAGCCATGGCATGCGGAATTCCCGTTATTGCAAGTCTAGCAGACGGCAGCCAAGACGCGGTTTTGAACGGAAAATTAGGCTGGCTCGCACACCCTAGCCAACCCGAGACAATAAAGACAGCGGTTCTTGAGGCTTTACAGCAAGAAAAGAAAATTCCAGAAGGATTGACGTATTTCTCATTTCCGAATTTTATGAAACGACTTAGCGATATTCTTCAACCTTTCCGGACAGATATTTAGAGTTTAGAGCCTATAGAGATTAAAGCCTATAGAGATTAAAGATTGGCTCGTAAGAGTAATCTGAAAACGATCATGGATTTGATTTTAAGGTGGGTGTCAGCTTAAGGCCGCTACAGGTCAAGAATATAGGGACATGCAATCAAGAGTCTGTCTATAATGTCAGAGCGTATAAAGTGTGTGCAGAAGGAATACAGGCATGAAAAAGGCTTTGATTTGCGGTGTGTCTGGACAAGACGGTGCCTATCTCGCGAAGTTTTTACACGAGAAGGGGTATAAGGTTTTTGGGACATCACGAGATGCTGAAATCTCGTCTTTTAACAACCTAAAAGCTTTAGGTATTCGCGATGCTGTAACTTGTTTTTCGATGACATTGACGGATTTCCGAAGTGTTTTGCAAGTTTTGACAGATGTAAACCCCGATGAAATTTATAATCTTGCGGGGCAAACCAGTGTGGGAATGTCATTTGTCCAACCTGTTGAGACGCTTGAATCCATTTCTTACGGCACACTAAACTTGCTTGAAGTCTTGCGGTTTACGGGACAAAATGCGCGCCTGTATAATGCTTCATCGGGTGAATGTTTCGGCGAAACGACTCAACAGAATCCGGCGACGGAAAAAACCGCCTTCCATCCCAGAAGTCCTTACGGCGTAGCCAAGGCGGCTGGCTTTTGGACGATTGCCAATTACCGTGAGGCTTATGGTATTTATGCATGTTCAGGCATATTATTTAATCATGAATCGCCCTTGCGTCCCGAACGGTTCGTGACTCAAAAAATAATTAAAGCGGCCTGTAGAATTGCGGCTGGCTCTGGTGAAACCCTAAAGCTTGGAAACTTAGATGTTATACGGGATTGGGGATTTGCGCCTGAATATGTCGAAGCCATGTGGTTGATGCTCCAACAAGATGCTCCGCGGGACTTCATTGTCGCAACAGGCGAAAGTCATCCATTGAAATCCTTCGCACAAAAAGTCTTTGAAATATGTGGTTTAGATTGGCTCGATCATGTGAGTTGCGATACGACATTACTTAGAGCTTCCGATATTGCAACCAGCTATGCGAGTCCAAATTTAGCGAAAGAAGTGCTGGGTTGGGAAGCGAAGACGCATTTCGGGGCTTTGATAGAGATATTGGTGACTGAAGAACAAAGGCGTCTTTAATCGAGCTCTGCTTGATATTGAAAAATAATCCTATGACGAAAATTATTCAAATTATTCCCTATCGCCGCATTATCCCAGATGGTGTCGGGGATTATGGCGGTCATATTGCAACGCAATGGAAAGCGTATAATGGAACAGAAACACTTTTCATCGCAGTTAACGCCAAGGATTTTGACGGCGTCTGTGCAGATGGCCATAAGACGGTCTACCTAGCGGACCGGACCGCGGCTTGTTTAACCGAAGCCTTGCGCTCGACATGGACAACAGGTGATAAAATCATTTTGCATATGTCTGCTTTTGGCTACCATAATCGCGCTTTACCGTTTTGGCTGTTATCGAGTTTAAAGAAATTCCAATCGGAGCAGGCTGAGAGCGTTTTACTGACGATATTTCACGAGCTTTATGCAACGTCAAAAAAACCTTGGCACTCATCGTTTTGGATCTCTAGCTTGCAAAAAGATATAGCTCGGCGTGTGTATTGCTTATCGGATTGCGCCCTGACGCCTTGTGAGAAATATGCGCAGGAATTACGCGGCTTTGAGCCTTTGAAACCGAATAAAATAAAGACATTACCTGTTTTTTCAACGATTGGGGAACCTGAAAAAACACCTGAATTTCGTACAATTGCCGATGACAGTTCTGCACCGGCTTTGGCAATCTTTGGTAGTCGTGAATCGCGTATTAAGATTTATAAACATTACGGAGAGGTCTTACGTGAAGCCTGCAATGGTTTAGGGATCAAAGAGATTGTTGATATTGGGGCCTCCGATGAACGCGTGCCTGAAACCCTTGGCGGGATTACCGTGCGCCAAACGGGTCGATTATCAGAGCCTGACGTGCGAAAAGAATTATCCCGCAGTCAATACGGGGTTTTGTCTTACGATGCATCTCGGTTAGGAAAATCAACGATTTTTGCCGCTTATGCTGCCCATGGTTTAGGGGTTTTATGTCTTGATGATTCCGCTGTCGTTTTTGACGGACTTGAAAACAACTTTCATTTAGTGACGACAACCCGCCAAATGATAGAGGCCGAGGTTTTGGCGCTTAAAACTTGCGGCCAGAACTTGAAGCAATGGTATGATAACCATCCACTTAAACGGCAAATTCCGTTGATTGAAAGCTGTTTCTTGAATTGATTATCGCCTAACTTTTTGGCGAATTTAAAATGCTTAGGGTCGGGTTGAGGCTTGATTTAGGGAGTGTTTATGTGTCTTGTTAAGTTTGTTTATATTACTATAAGACACTTTTAATTTGAGGCGGATTATTATGGACGATGGACAGGTGAATATCCCGCGTGTTGTTGCGCCCGGTTCTCGGTCTATTGTGGG
>CALCKU010000155.1 GCA_937965735.1 uncultured Caulobacterales bacterium | reverse complement strand
GATCCGTATTACGGGCTAGGAGCAAAGCGGCAACGCTGGCAAAAGCTAATGTGTCTGTTTGGAACCACATATAGCCATCCCCGCCTTGGAAACTGGTTTCGTGACACAGGGCCAGATTGCGTTTTTCGAACTGATGTATCGCCCAAGGGCTCATCACATAATCTACGCGCTCTTTGAGGGTGCCGGGATGACCGCCGCGACCATTGCCTTCGCCGTGTGTGTTAAAAACTATGGCTGTGACGTTTTTGATCTTATGTGTTTTTAGGGCCGTTGCGAAATGGGATTGTAGGCGTTCAATCGCAAGGGTGGCTGGAATTTGTCCCATAAATCGCCCAGCATCTGAAAAGCCTGTTTGAATGGCAAAGACACCGCGATTTTCGATATAATCGCGATATACAGGGTTGGACAACATTTTCGAAATAATTCGCCCACCATTATTCAGTGCATCAGCCGTTTCAAAGAGGGGGGAAATATCAAGATGGTTTTCAAGTCCGTATAGACGCGCAATATAAAGCATGCCGAGCGGCGTTAGACTGTCTTCGCATTCCGCGATCAAGAGGCGGATCGGCGTTTCATTATCAATGTATTTATGGATTTGCGCGGTCAAGATCATTTGTTGATGGGCTGTGCTTTTCTCTAGTGCGAGCGAAGCGAAATTGACCTTTTGAGGTTTGGCCTTTTTCGTGAGTTCAGAAGCGCGCAAAAGCACGGTACGGTTATCGGTCTGACGGTCACGAATTCCAAATTCAGCGCGAACGGCACTCACAACATGGCGATTATTCAGTCTAAAATGTATGCGCGAAGTCCCAAGGCCAAAAGCCACCATCATGGCGCGGAGCGTTATAAGCTCGCGCGCAGAGGCACGGTTCTTGGCCCCTTTAATCGCCTTTTGAATGTAGGGTAAAGCTGGTTTGAGGTTTAAAAACCGGCGATCTGACTCGCGTGTTAAATGATTGGCCGCAGAAACAAGATTATCTGTATTGGATAAGTCTTTATTAAATAGCTCCAAATCTTTGCGCGCGCTGAGGTGGGCGTTTTCGAGCTTAGCGATTAAAGCTTTTAAGGCTGTCTCGCCGCTTGTATTAAAAGAACCGTTTGCATTTATATTTACGGCTTGGCCGAGATAGCGGCCTAATTGGTTTGATTTTTCTTGTAAACGCAAACGCAGAGCGTCGCCCCAAGTAATGTCTGTCCGTCCGTCAATATCATACCCGACCCAGCTATAGACTGACATGAGATAGGGCGTAATTTGCGTCCATTTATCAGGGAAAGCTTTGGCCGCTACGTCTAATAGATTTGTATTGATCTTGTAAAGCGCGGCTTGAATTTGCGCAATCGCGTCTTGTGCGTCTGAATGTTCTTCCTGCAAAGTCGGCGCGCGTTTGGGCAGGTAGGGCAGGGTCTTTAAATGGGCTGTATGGGCTAAAATATCGCCAGTTTCATCGGACGCGATCGCGCCTAAGGTTTTACGAATTTCACGAGAGAGTGAAAATGTTGGATGCGCGGTAAGGACAATGCCTTGGGCTGGGCTTTCGGCCCATTTTTTAAACGCCCGAAAACCGGCTTTGGTTTTTTGTTTCGCGAGCGCTATTATCTGTTTGTTCAGCTGTTCTACATCATTTGCGCCGGATCTTTGGCGGAGTCTATGCGCGCGGTCTATTGCGCCATTATCCGACATAATTTTGACAATGCTTTCAATATCCCGGAAGGCTATTTTACGCTCTTCTACGTCTTTGGAAATATCATAAGCCAGCAATTTTACCGGGTTGGATTGCGGGTCAGAGACAATGCGATCTTCATGGCCTTTGAGCTGTTTTGCTAAACGTGCATATATATCTTGCGGGTTTTCTCGACGCATTACAGGAATTTCGCCATTTCAAGCGCTGTATCTAACATGCGGTTTGAAAACCCCCATTCATTATCATACCAAGATAAGACGCGGACCATATGGCCGTCCATTACAATGGTTTCCCCGGTAGAGAGGCTCGATGAGTGCGGGTCATGGTTTAAATCAATTGAAACCACTTTGTCGTCAATAATCTGTAAAACATTTTTTAACGGCCCATTGGCCGCGGCTCGCATCGCCGCATTTACGCCCGCTACATCTGTACGCTTTTTTGTGTTCACGACAAGGTCAACAACGGACACATTCGGTGTTGGGACACGAATGGCTTTGCCGTCTAATTTGCCTTTTAGATCGGGTATGACAAGACCAATCGCAGCCGCTGCCCCTGTAGAGGTTGGAATCATTGACAGAGCCGCCGCCCGTCCTCGATTAAAATCTTTACCGTGAACACGGTCTAGCGTGGGCTGGTCGCCCGTATAGGCATGAACTGTCGTCATAAAGCCTGTTTCAATACCAAAACTATTGTTTAAGACCTTTGCAATCGGGGCCAGAGCATTCGTTGTGCAAGAGCCATTGGAGACAATTATATCGTCTTTTGTCAATGTTTTGTGATTTACGCCGTGGACAATTGTCTTATCGACATCTTTACCCGGTGCAGAAATTAAAACACGTTTCGCACCCGCATCAATATGCTTGCGAGCGGTTTCTCGGGATGTGAATATACCCGTGCACTCTAAGACAATATCAACATCATTATCGCCCCAGTTTTGATCTTCAAGGTTTCGTATGGCCGTGACCTCAATCGGGCCTTGGCCAATATCTATGCTGTTTTCTCTAAAACTTATCGTGCCAGGAAAGCGTCCATGTACAGAATCATATTTCAAAATATGAGCTAGGTTTTCTGTACTCGACAAGTCATTGATCGCAACAATTTGCATATCTGTGCGCCCGTCTTCATATAAGGCCCGTAATACATTGCGTCCAATTCTACCAAATCCATTGATGGCAAGTTTAAGTGTCACATTGGTCTCCATATGTTTTTGACAGCGCTGTCATAAAAGTTGGTTTTGTCATAGATGTTTCTGAACGGTAACACAATTCTATAATCAGGATCGTAGGTTTATACGTTAAGTTAAACGGATTTCATAGTATGAAGAGTCGCTCTATCGGTCTAACTCGCATATGATGAAATATTAGACGCAAAGTCGGAGGCGTTATGCAAAATATAGCCATTATTGGGGCTGGAATGTCGGGTTTGAGTGCAGCACATGCGCTCATGGGGCGCGCTAGGGTTACGGTATTTGATAAATCCCGTGGTGTCAGTGGACGCATGTCAACCCGGTATGCAGGTGACTATGAATTTGATCACGGCGCACAATATTTCACGGTAAAATCTTCTGAATTTATGTCCGTGGTCAACCGCGCTATGGCGCAAGGGCATATTGCGCCTTGGGCGGCGCGGGCCAAATATTTAAAATCGGGTCTTATGCAAGAGGATACGGGCGGGGCGCGGTTCGTCGCGACGCCGCGTATGAATAGTTGGGCAAAGGCACTCGCAGACCCCCTTAGTGTAAAATTGGGGGCGCGGGTAAAAACCTTACAGCGCGCGAAAGATAATCGTTGGACACTGATCTTTGAAGACGGACGTGCCATTAAGGGGTTTGACGGCGTGGTGTGTTCTGTGCCGCCAAGACAGGCTTTAGATTTACTCCCAAAAGAATTCTCAAAACGGGCAGCGTTAAAGCGCGCTCAAATGGATGTATGTTTTGCTGTAATGCTTGGATTGTCGGAGCCAATTGAGACGGGATGGGACACGTTAAGGGTCAATGATTTACCTGTAAATTGGCTTGCCTTTAACAGTTCTAAGCCAGGACGCGCTAAGGCGCCAACGCTTATGATTCAGAGTGCGCCAGAATGGTCAAATACCCATGCCGAAACAGACCGTGATTGGGTTCAACGCGTGATGACAGAGGTCGCATCAGAGCTGGTTGGAGCTGATTTATCAAAAGCCCCCCATCACGCTTTACACAGATGGCTTTACGCTGCGGTCAGTCAGGGTTTGAATCAAACGCATTTATTTGATTCTGATTTGAACATAGCGGCCTGCGGGGATTGGTGTGTTGGCGGACGGGTCGAGGGCGCTTTTTTAAGTGGCCTATCAGCGGGTCATTGTTTTAATCTCAAAACTTGAGCAAGCTTTTATGAAAAAAACAGACATTTATGCAGAGATTAGCGCGCAGATTGCGGCAATAATTGACAATGAGCCTTCTGCGACGGCCCGTTACGCTACCGTATCATGCGTATTATCAGAAGCCTTTGAGAGTTTTTTCTGGACAGGCTTTTATTGTGTCGATCCAACCCGTTCGCGTGAACTTGTTATCGGGCCCTATCAAGGCTCGCTCGGTTGTTTGCGTATTCCTTTTGACAAAGGGGTCTGCGGTGCCTGTGCGACAAAAGAAGAAACTGTGATTGTTGATGATGTTCACGCTTTTGAGGGGCATATCGCCTGTGACAGTCGAACAAATTCCGAAATTGTTGTCCCTGTTTTTAACGCGCAAGGGCAGCTTGCGGCTGTCTTAGATGTGGATTCTGAGGCTTATGCAAATTTTGACATGGTGGACGCAGAGGCCTTAGAGACTATCTGCAAAACCCTTCTAATCGGTGTAACGTTTTAGAAAGATTTAGAACTCGGCACTACGGCATGCCGACATATCAAAAGTATGGTTTTTTCATTTACTCAATTTTTGGTTTGCCTCTCTTCAATTTGAAGAGCTCCAATTTGCGCGACTTCAAGCGGTTTGAGCGATTAGTTTTTTTATCAATTCGACCGCCTCTTTCGGGCGTTTTGAAAGGTGTAAATCTTTTGAAAAATCTTGGGCTGTAAACCCGTCTTTTATTGTCTGGTGGAAAAAACTTATGAGGCGATCCCAATAGCCCGTATCGCTGAGAAAAATGACAGGTTTTGTGTGCAGTGAAAGGCGCAACCAAGAGAGAACTTCAACGGCCTCTTCTAAGGTTCCAATGCCGCCTGGTAAGACGATAAAGGCATCGGCTTCATCATACATTTGCCTTTTTCTGATATGCATGTCGGGGACAATACGGTGTTCAATTTCTGTTATGCTTGCTTCGACATGGATAAGAAATTCGGGCACAATACCCAGAGCGTCTCCGCCAGCTTTATGGACGGCGCGCGCAACGGCTCCCATAAGGCCCATGCCGCCGCCGCCGTAAATTAGGCGTATATTTTCTTGCGCTAAACATTCCCCTAAATCGGTCGCTAGGGCGGTATAGGCTGGGTTTTCGCCAATGCTTGATCCGCAAAAAACAGCCAGACTTAATCGTTTGAATTCCAGAGGTTTTAGGGGGTTTTCACCGCGTTTCTGTTTCATAATATTGGGCTTTAAAGAGAGAAACAATGACGTATAGGGTTTGAAAGAAATTGGTATTTATCATTTTATAAGCCTATATGGAAAAAAGGGCGGATAAAGTCCAATGATTGACTCTCATTTTACCCAAACGGCGTTACAGGTCGAATGGCGTTTGTTTTCAAACGACTCCTGTTTTCAATATAAATCTATTGTCCAAATCTCTATTTTCCTAACCTCTATTTTAATGGTGAACACGCTTTAATGGTGTTATTGGGTGTAAACCTGTATTGGCGTCAATAATTTATAGAAGTTTTTTCAAAACCCTAAAGGTCAAAAATCGATGAAAACAAGGTTTATACGACTGTTTATTGCGGGTCTTATCTTAGCGCTAATCGTATTGCTGATCTTGCAAGTTATGGGGATGTTTTCTCAAAAGTCTTCCGTTATTTCGACGCCTTTGTCGCCTTCTGAACAAGCTTTAACGTCAGAGCAGGTTCAAGTCCGTGACTTAAACATGTCTTATGTATCGCCCCGTTTTCAATCTATTTTTGAAGATGGGGATAATTTGTTTTTAAACGGTATTGCACAAGAAGGTGCCGCTATATCCATTCTGAATTCGGGAAAAAATTTGCGTCAAATAAAGGTTGCTGTTGACGGGGTTTGGTCTACGACAATTCCGATTGACCCAGACGCGATCATGGAAATGACTCTAAACATGTTTTTAGAGACAGGGTTAAAGATAGAATCGGATGAGACATTCTACCGTATTCCGTTGCCACTGATTGCTGCCGACCAGATTGAAATGACTGCGCCGCCAGCGCTTTTACTGATAACGCGACCTGGAGGTGCGTCTAAAATTTTGCAATCCCCCTTTCGCGCTCTGCCGCGTGTCGGGCCCCTCACATTAGGGCCAATTGATTATGATGATTTGGGCGGGGTTATTTTTTCAG
>CALCKU010000154.1 GCA_937965735.1 uncultured Caulobacterales bacterium | reverse complement strand
TTTTTTTTGATATGGGATTAAAGCTTACGCGCGCGTAATTGATAAAACTCACAAAAAGTTGACCTTAACCCTTGCACAACATGTCGCGGCCCCCATATCGGCTCTAACGGGTAAACCCCTTTTAAGAATAACGACTTTGCGGTCACTCGGTGTGACGCATTTAAAATATGTGAGGAGCTAAATATGTCAAAAGTTATTGGTATTGACCTTGGAACCACCAATTCGTGTGTGGCTGTTATGGACGGGGGCAAAGCCCGCGTAATTGAAAATTCAGAAGGCGCGCGGACAACACCGTCTGTTGTGGCGTTCACAGAAGGCGGCGAGCGCCTGATCGGTCAGACGGCGCGCCGTCAAGCGGTGACTAACCCTGAAAATACATTTTACGCGATTAAGCGCCTGATTGGCCGTCCTTTCTCTGACCCGACTGTCAAAAAAGACAGCAAAATGGTTCCGTATAATATTGTAAAAGGTAAGGGCGGGGACGCCTATGTAGAGGGTCGCGATAAAACATATGCGCCTTCTGAAATTTCTGCAATGATACTCACAAAAATGAAAGAGACAGCGGAAGATTTCCTAGGGTCTGAAGTGTCTCAAGCTGTGATTACTGTGCCTGCCTATTTTAATGACGCGCAACGCCAAGCGACAAAAGATGCGGGTAAGATTGCCGGTCTTGAAGTCCTGCGGATTATTAACGAGCCGACAGCGGCGGCTTTAGCCTACGGTATGGACAAGGAAGACGGTAAGACGATTGTCGTTTATGACCTTGGCGGCGGTACGTTCGATGTTTCTGTTCTTGAAATTGGTGACGGCGTGTTTGAAGTTAAAGCCACAAATGGCGATACATTCCTCGGCGGTGAAGATTTTGATATTCGCATTGTTGAGCATTTTAATGATACGTTCAAAAAAGAAACAGGCATTGATCTGAAATCAGACAAGCTCGCGCTACAACGCCTTCGCGAAGAAGCCGAGAAAGCCAAAAAAGAATTATCATCAGCCGCAACCTATGAAGTCAACTTACCGTTTATCACGGCAGATGCGTCTGGCCCAAAACATTTAAATATGAAGCTGACACGCGCAAAGCTTGAAGGCCTTGTGGCAGATTTGATTAAACGCACAATCGCGCCGTGTAAAAAAGCTTTGGCGGATGCGGGGCTAAAGCCATCCGATATTGACGATGTTGTTTTGGTCGGCGGTATGACCCGTATGCCAGCGGTACAAAAAGCTGTGACAGATTTCTTTGGTAAAGAACCCCATAAAGGCGTGAACCCTGATGAAGTCGTGGCGATGGGCGCGGCGATTCAGGCGGGTGTACTACAAGGCGATGTTAAAGACGTTCTTTTGCTTGACGTGACACCTCTTTCACTCGGTATTGAAACGGAAGGCGGCGTGTTCACACGCATGATTGACCGGAATACAACAATCCCAACGAAAAAATCACAAGTCTATTCAACGGCGGCCGATAACCAATCGGCGGTAACCATTCGGGTCTCGCAAGGCGAGCGCGAAATGGCGGCAGATAATAAACTTCTGGGTCAATTTGATCTGGTCGGGATCCCCCCTGCGCCGCGTGGTATGCCGCAAATCGAAGTCACATTTGACATTGATGCCAATGGTATTGTGAATGTTTCGGCCAAGGATAATGCGACAGGCAAAGAACAACAAATTCGTATCCAAGCCTCTGGCGGTCTGTCAGATGCCGATATTGAAGCCATGGTTCAAGACGCCGAAGCGAATGCGGACGAAGATAAAGCGCGTCGTGAACTCGCAGAAGCGCGGAATTCAGCTGAAGCCTTGTCTCACAAAGCCGAAGGTGATTTGAAAGAGCACGGCGATAAAATTAGCGAGGAAGACCGCGAAGCGATTGAAACCGCTATTAAAGAAGTGCGCGAAGTTCAAAACTCTGACAATGCGGCTGAAATTACTGACAAAGTTCAAGTCTTAACAGCCGCCGTTATGAAAATGGGTGAAGCGATTTACGCCAATGCTGGCGATGAAGATACAGGCCCAGCACAAGCCGATTCCGATGATAATGGCGATGACGACATTGTCGATGCGGAATTTGAAGACGTCGAAGACGACAAGTCTTAAGACCCGCGTTTCGGCCCTTTAAGCGCTCCCTGACTTAAAGGGCCGAAATCTTCGCGCTTACATGATTTACCTAACGGCACAGGCTTACCCTCCCCGCTCTGGCGGTATAGAAAACCTCATGGGGGCTTTCGCCTCTTATTGTGGTCAGTCAGGACAGACCGTTCAAGTTTTGGCCGATGGTAAAAAAAATAACCTCACGGAACGTGCGGATAAAACGTCGGTTTATATTCACAGGTTTTCAGGATTGAAGCCGCTCCGCCGCCGTAAGAAGGCAAAATACTTAGCGGCCTGCCTTGCCCAAAATCCGGGGCCTGTATTTGCCGATAGTTGGAAAAGTATTGAATATTTGCCTAAAGATTTAGATCACAGGATTGTTGTTTTTGCACATGGTAAT
The DNA here is from genome assembly GCA_937965735.1 of uncultured Caulobacterales bacterium. Taxonomy (GTDB): domain Bacteria; phylum Pseudomonadota; class Alphaproteobacteria; order Caulobacterales; family Maricaulaceae; genus CALCKU01. Next base: position 18,901 of record CALCKU010000154.1, on the reverse strand, counting down.
GAATATCCGCGCGCAGACCAAAATGGTGTTTTTCCCAAAAAGGCCCGTATTCGTAAGGCGTTATCAAAAGCGACCCATATGATTGCCGTATCACAGGATACTAAAGCGCGGTCAGCGCCTTTTCGCCCGAAAGATATGCCCGTTGACATTATTCATCCGCCCGTGGAACCGATCGCCAACATAACAGACGTCGATAAAGCGTTTGCAAAAGCGGTTTGGCCACACGAGTCTGCCGTGAAATGCTTGGCGCTGTGTCGTCTCATTGACTGGAAGGGCGTCGACATGGCCATTCGGGCCGTCGCAAATCGCAAAGATTGCCAGCTTGTGGTTGCTGGTACTGGCGATGACCGTTCCAGATTAGAACGCTTGGTTGATTATCATCACGCGCGTGACCGAATTGTCTTTGCAGGCCGAGTCGAAGGGGGGCGCAAGGCGGCTCTTTTTCAATCGGCGGACATATTTTTACAGCCAGGGCGTAAGGTTGGCGATCAATGTGAAGGCTTTGGCATTACCTATGTCGAGGCCGCTTTGCACGGTCTTCCTTCAATATCAGGCGATCAAGGCGGCGCGCCAGAAGCGGTAATAGACGGTGAAACCGCTCTGGTTGTCGATGCGACACAGTTAGAAAATGTTACAGAAGCGCTTGAAAAACTGGTTACAAACACGGATATGCGGTCACACATGTCATTAAATGCCAAGGCGCATGCGCAACGCTTGCTTTGGCCTCGACAAATTGACCGAATTTTAGCGATTGCAGGACTTTAGATTATGTCAAAACGTGATTATTATGAAATTCTAGGCGTTGCCAAAACCGCAGACGCCAAAACCATGAAATCGGCTTTTCGTAAAAAGGCGATGGATTGTCACCCTGACCGCCATCCCGATGATCCCGAAGCCGAAGCGCGCTTTAAAGAACTCAATGAAGCCTACGGAATATTATCCGATGAACAAAAACGGGCCGCCTATGACCGTATGGGCCACCGCGCGTTTGAACAAGGCGGTATGGGCGGCGGTGCAGGTTTCCAAGATTTTGGTGATATTTTTTCCCAAATCTTTGGCGGCGGTGCCGGCGCAGGCGGGTTTGCCGATATGTTTGGCGGTACGGCGGGCGGCGGACGGCGCGGGGCGCAAGTCTCGCGCGGCTCTGACTTGCGCTATGAGATGGAGATCACGCTGGATGAATGTTTCGCGGGTAAAGACCTCGAAATAACTGTGCCTATTTCAGAAGATTGTGACCGTTGCGATGGTATTGGTGCCGAACCTGGGGCCAAGGTGGAAACGTGTCAGACGTGTAACGGCCAAGGGCGCGTGCGTACACAGCAAGGCTTCTTTACGATGGAGCGGGCCTGTTCAACATGTGGCGGGCAGGGTGAATATGTTTCCAACCCTTGTCGTCAATGCGACGGCTCGGGCCAAACACGGGTGCAAACTGAAATTGATGTCAATATTCCAGCGGGTGTCGAAGACGGGACGCGCATTCGCTTGTCTGGCCAAGGGGACGCCGCGCCCCGGCGTGCAGGCGGCGGACAAAGAGGGGACCTTTATATCTTTGTCTCTGTAAAACCGCATGAAATTTTCGAGCGTGAAGGCCCAAACCTGTTTTGCCGCGCCCCAGTGCCGATGACTGTGGCTGCGCTTGGCGGTGATGTTGAAATTCCCACGATTGACGGTGGACGGTCCAAGATTAAAATTCCCGAAGGCGCGCAATCGGGCAAACGTATGCGCCTGCGCGGCAAAGGGATGAGCGTCCTACGCTCAACGCAACGCGGCGATATGTATGTCGAATTATCCGTCGAAACCCCGTCAAAACTGACCAAACGCCAACGGGAACTGCTCGAGGAATTTGCCGAAGCGAGCGGCGTCGACACAAGTCCTGAAAGTAAGAACTTCTTTGACAAAGCCAAAACGTTCTGGGACGGCTTAACGGATTAAAGCTCTAATCGTATAAACTGAACCGTCTTTTCAAAATCAAATTTGGGGGGAACGGAAAAGTGGTCTTTCATGCTAAACTTATTTAAACGCGCGCCTAAACAAACCGAGATGAAAATCTTGGTTACCTCTGATATTATCTTGGTCAATAATATGCCATTGACACTGCCCTTTCATTATAATCACCTAACAGATGTTTTCGGGCCGCCTGATATTGAACAAAAAGATTTGACGTGGGAGTTGGCATGGCATGAGAGCGGTGTATTTTTAAACTATGCATCGTCCGATAATATTCGGGGCTTTAGCCTTCATTTAGCGAAGTCACCTAAAAGCAACGTTCGTCCCAATACTGTTTTCAAAGGCCGTGTTCTAGTTGAACAAGACGGGATGGAGGTCGAACTTGATCTCACAAAGGGGCAAACCGTTAAACTGGGTCAATATGAAGTGCGTGTGCACAGCCGCGGGGATGAAGACCATATAAGTGCAGTGACCATTGGTAAGAATTATGATTTTGTTCCCATCAAAGACCCCAAGAAATTTCAACATAAAAAACCACACGGCCAATGCGTTGAGTTTACGGACTTCAATTTCAAGCTCTGCGTCATCCAAGAGCTGATGTATAATCAAGACGTTCTGACACCAAAATTTGATCTCCATGAATTTGTAGATAGGTACACAGACCGCAAGATTGACCTTGACGTAGAAGGGTATACGCCAATTGCAGAGGTGACCGATTGGTTCAAGGCCCTGCCGATCACGCGCGTAAACGCTAAAAAAGTCACAAAAATTTATCAAGACGGCGGAAATGATATTTACCTGAATATGATAAATTTTTGGGACGGTGAAGACGATCTATTTGATATTCAAAGCGCGGGGGATGCCAGATCTTTCCCAAATTTAAAGGAAGTCGTTTTATTCGGGCCTGAGGATAAATTAATCGCAGAGTTTGAAGCCCTTGGAATTAAGGCGTGCGCACTCTAGGCTTGTGAAGCGAATATGACCACATTTTTCCAAAATCTGTATAATCTACCTCTCTTACAGACGGAAAATGGACGACGACTCGCCTTTACTGGAAGTATGACCGTGTCTGCGCCCATATTTGGTGGACTGCAATCTTACCGAAAACTTCGTGGGCAGGATGATTTTCTGGCGGATATGTTACAAGTGGAGGTCGTGATTGCCGTTGGGACAGCGATTACGGCTTTTCTTTTTTGGCAAATTCTAACGTTCAAAAGGGAAAGTAAAAAGCGCGGCGGCACGGCGGGATTATTAACGGCCTTTTGTATTCTCCCTCTTCCCGTATTCGGATGGGCCTTTAAAAATCAACTCGCCAGCCATTTTTCCAATTCTGAAACAGACTGGTTTATTGACATTTTTCAAAGTGTATGGAGCGCTACGATGGCTGCCATACCGATTTTCTCTACAAAAGCGATTATAGCCATCCCGCTCAGCTTTGCTGTGGGGTATTGTATAGCACGAAATACGCCTAAGGATCAGCCCGCCTAAAATCGCTCGCGCCAGAGGTAATGGATTGCCAAAGATCATCGGCTTCTTTTTCGTCATCTACATTGCGGGTGAGGTTCCATAGCGTGCGGATATAATCGCCTTTTTCGTCGCGTGTCATTTGCCCCGTCCATGCGGTGAGCGAGCCATACCCTTGGAAATTAACCGTAAAGGTAATCTGGTCGCCCTCAACAAACCCTGTGAGCGGGAATTTTTTAGATTTATCGGGCTGCCCTAGTGCAGTCTGGTAAGACCCAGATAATAAGCCGTTTGTTACCGTAAAATTTACGCCTGACCCTCTTTGATTGACCCAAAGTCCTGAAAATGGATTGAGGTCTTCTGTTTCGGTTTGGATTGGGGTTTGGGGCGTGGTTACATCGGGTGACTTGGCATCCGCGCAGGACACGATTCCCATAAAAGCCAAAGCCATGTAAACCAAAGCCATGCAAGCCAAAGCCATGCAAGCGCGTCTAAACACCCAGCACACCTAAGATAAGATAGAGGAGCGTCGTCATGCCGCCGCAAATAAGCGCGTAAGGAATCTGCGTCCTTACATGATCAATATGGTCATTGCCAGTCGCCATGCTGGTGATGATGGACGTGTCAGATGTTGGCGAGCAATGGTCTCCAAACACGCCACCGCCAAGGGCTGCGGCAATGGCTAGCGTTACATTCGTATCCATACCTTGCGCCAGAGGGACGGCGATTGCGATCATCACGGCAAAGGTTCCCCAGCTGGTGCCTGTACTAAAAGCGACAAAGCATGAAGTTAAGAAAATCAAGGCGGGAACCCATGCTGGGCTGATAAAGCCTTTGGCCGTTTCGGCAACAAATACACCCGTGCCAAGCTCTTTACACAAAGTCCCAAGCGCGAAGGCTAAAACCATCAAAATCGCCAGCGGTACCATGCCCGACATACCTTTCAGGCTTGTATCAAATTGTTCTCTAATCCCGAGCTTTCCAGTGGCTTTACCTAAAATCATCGCCAACATACAAGCAAAGGTCGTGGCATATAAAACGGATTTTGACCCTGATCCTGATTGCAGGGCTTTGAACGCAGAGCCCCCGCCGTTTTCCCAGCCCGTCATAATAAGGAAGACGGGCATAAGGGCGACCATAGCAAAAACAGGGAGTATCATGTTTCTCGCTTTTGCTGTCACACCCGCTTTGGCCTCTATCGCAGACACTTCGCCGCCCATCATCGGCACGGCCCCGTCGCGCAAAAGCTTTCCGGTTTCGCGAGTGCGGATTTCGGCCGCTTTCATTTCGCCAATATCTTTACCCGATAGAATAACGAAAACAAGGAGGGCAATTACGAGCATCGGATAGAAATTGTATAAGGTCGCCTGCAAAACGACGCCAAAGGGATTTTCAAGACCTTGCGCTAAAACTAAGCCGGTTATAAAGGCTCCCCAGGCATTAAACGGGATTAAAATACAGGACGGTGCGGAACTGCTATCGGTAATATAAGCGAGCTTTTCGCGCGGAATTTTTAGTTTATCAAAGACAGGACGATAAAGCGTCCCGACAGTGAGGATAGAAATATTACTCTCGACAAATAAGACGAAGCCCGTGGCGAGCGCAAGCAGTTCAACTCGCTTCCTCGCGCCTTTAGAAACTTGATCTTTTTGCGTGCGCTCTAACCAACCGAGCAAGCGGTTGATAAAACCTTGTACGCCGCCATTCCTTTGAATGAGGGCAATAAGAGCGCCGACAATCAGGGTAAACAGAATAATCCGGGTATTGCCCGCACTTTCAAAAACAGTGACGAGCGCATTAAGCGTCTCTAGCGTGCCCGTAAGCGGATTACCGCCCGAAAGATAAAGATAACCCAGCCAGAGACCAGCAAGGATCGATAGAAAGACCTGTCGTGACCAAAGCGCAAGCCCGATGGCTGCAAGTGGCGGCAGGAGCGAGAACACGCCTGCCGTCTCTGAAATATCTACCATAATAAACGCGCCTCACTCATTTTAAATTAGGTTTAGGCGGCGCGTATCGCTCTGTCTATTGTCTGATGTGTTTAGTTTAAAGAAAAACCTACTCAGTTTTACGAACGGACGCTGTTAGCCCGAGTCGTGATAAGGGGGTTTGGCCGTTCTGTAGCCCTTGCATGTCCTTTAGAGACAAGGCGGTTTCTGGTTTAAGTGATATATCAAGCGTACCGCTCTCTTCAATAAACTCACCAATGGCCCCCGCAAGGTTTGTTATCACTTTGCCGTCTTCTTTAGATTTTGCGCCAAGGCTTGCGAGCATAAGCACGCTTTTCGCTTGCATTTTTAACACACTCTCAGAGGTCCCTTGTTTCTCGGCAACCATTTTAAAGACGCGGTCTAAAATGGAATTATCGGTCAAGGAGAGCGCTCCCGAATTGACTTTTAACGCTTTCAATGCGTTTGCTGTCGCGCTGTCTCCATCTGATAAGGCTATAGACTGCATGGCATTCATTCCAAGCACGTCATATGCGTAGTTAAAGACGAACCCATCATTCATTGTGACATAGCTGTCAAATATCCGACTTTGATCCGTTTTTGAATTGGTCTCGCTCTTTTGTTGCATATCAAATGTAAGAGCGTCATAGCCTAATTTAGAGATAAAATCGCTGACGGTCTCGACCTCGCTGGACTGCGGGTCACTTATCATTCTTATTGTCAGAGGTTCCATGACTTGTGTTATGGTCGTGACATCGCCTGTTTTGACAGATTGCCCTTGAAGAGATTGGCTTGAGATAGACAGCCCGTCATATTCAAGATCAAAATTATCAATCAGGAATTGGTCAAACGCCTGGTTCATGCCAGAGGTCAAATTTGATATGGAAACGTCCGCGTCGCTTATAGGCTGACTGTTCGTTAGGCCATATATGAAAGCTTTATCAATCGAGAGCGTAACAGGCAAAGCGATATTCGTTTGGCCTTTATACATAACAGTATCGTCTGTTTTTCCTTTAAGGCGTAACGTGTTAACCTCAAAGGATTTTTTACCAGAGGTTTCATCTGTGCCGTAATTCAAAGAGGATAGGCGCATTGTGACATCAGCGGATGTAACATCCAAATCTTTGAGCGCAACAGCGCCCACGAACATGTCCGTATCATCATCAATGGGGTTAATGTCGTTTAAGTCATCGAGATTTGATAAATTCTGAATATTCAATAAGATCTTAGAGGCAAAAGCGGTCGAGGGCCTTGAGAGTATTGCGGTCTTAATCTTGACTTCACCGTCTGTATGAACGGCTTTGACAGTATTCATATCAATGCGGTCAAAATTTGGCTCCCCGTCAACGTTATGCAGTCCTGTAAGGGTCAGTGTTTTGATGGTTAGCGTTACAGCTTCATTGGTTTCGGGATTGACGGCGGTTTGTGAAAAATCGTCATATTTATAGGTTCCGTTTGAACCAGAGCGAGACTTCCAAGTCATATTGTCTGTTTTTTCCCACAGCCCTAAATCTTTCAAAATCGCTTCTGATGTCGCGTCACTGGTTTTTCGTGGAGATACAGCCATAAGCGCTTTAAAATCAACCGTGCCGGGTTTAGAAAGCACTGAGGCTTTAGCAGAATCAAGAGGGCTTTCAACTTGGGCCTTGTCTTTGTCTGAACAGGCCCCGACCGTTAAAGCGGTCGTCATCAATAGAGTCAAAGAGAGTGCACGCAATTTAATCATGGCAGGTTTCCTAAAGAAATTTCAAAGTCCAGTGAACCCTAGCAGGTCTCGCCCCGCTTCCCAAGGAAAACTACAGTTTCGCGACGAAACAGACCCACGCTTGATTTATAAAATTTCTGAACGGGCCAAACGTATTTCATTGCGGGTCAAAGCGTCTGATCGTGAAGTCATTGTGATTGTACCCAATCAGCGGGCTTTACCGAAAGCGCGGGCTTTTGCCAAAGCGCAAGCCGATTGGATTAATGTTCAATTGGAAACTTTGCCTCCCGCCCAACCCTTTAGGCCTGGAACGGATATTTTATTTGGCGGCGTGCTCTATGTTCTTGATAACCCTGTCGGGCGAGGTCGGCCCCATATCGACTTTGAAAACCGTATTCTCTCGGTTCCCTCTCCTGATTTGGCGAGTTTTTCAGGCCGTGTCAGGCGCTTTTTAATCCGACAAGCGCGTGAAGCGCTCGAACGCGCAACCTCTTTTTACGCGCAAGAATTAGGTAAATCGGTTGCGAAAATATCGGTGCGCGATACCAGCTCACGGTGGGGGTCGTGTATTACACGCAATGGCCAAGGGCATATCTCTTATTCATGGCGATTGATTGCCGCCCCGCACCATGTTTTAGAATATGTATGCGCCCATGAATGCGCCCATCTTGTACACGCCGATCATTCGCAGAATTTTTGGTCTGTCTGTGAAGCCCTCTATCCCGATATGAATAAAGCAAAGCATTGGCTTAAACAAAACGGCGCCCTTCTACATGCGGTCGGAGCAGAATTTTAGTCAGCAGAACTTTAGTCAGCAGATTTTATTAAAAAGGGTGGTTTACGCGCTATGCCTGCATTTTGAGTAAGCGATTACTTACTTATGCGAAAGATGTTTTGATGTCTAAAGGCCTGATTGAAAATAAGCGTGTTCTAGGGTAAGCTGTCTTCAATATCATTCAAGAGTGAGTTAAGGGTTTTGGGGCGTCTGTTTTGAGGCACGGCGTTTAGAATTGGCGGCTGTGATACCGGTAGCGGAGCAAAACTGTGGCCTTTGAGCGCAACGATCATTGTATCTTTGAAAATACGCGCTGGAATCGATCCCCCTGTGACACGCTTCATCGGACGATTATCATCCGATCCGACCCAGACTGCGGTCACAAGGTCGGGTACAAAGCCGATAAACCAAGCGTCCTTAAAGTCATTGGTTGTGCCTGTTTTTCCACCAACTTCCCGCCCTTTAATACGTGCATTTTGCCCCGTCCCCATTTCAACAGAACGTTTGAAAACCGTATTCATATGACCAAGGCTATCCGTATTTAAGACACGGTCTGACCACTCAGATTCGCGGTTATAAAGGACTTGACCTTCAGCGGTGGAGATCGACAAAACTCCGTAAGGTGTAGCGGTCTGTCCCCAATTGGCAAAGGGAAGATAAGCTTGAGTTAATGCCAGAGGGGTCGTCACTTGCGCGCCAAGGGCTAAGCTCGGTAGGGGCGATAAGGTGTCTAACCCCATTTTCTTTGCTGTATTTATAACCGTCTGGCGGCCAATACGTTCTTGCAAGGTCACAGCAACAGAATTGATAGACCACCGAAAGGCATCCTGAATAGAGACAGGGCCTCTAAACTGTTTGTCAAAATTTTGCGGTGCCCAATCGTCAATTTGTATCGGAACATCTTCTGTTTGATCCCAAGGTGTATAGCCGTTTTCAAAGGCGGTTAAATAAACAAAAGGCTTGAAAGCAGATCCAGATTGCCGTTTTGCTTGTGTTACGCGGTTAAACTGACTTTCGGGATAAGAGCGCCCGCCGACCATGACCCGTACGGCCCCTGTACCGTCAAGTGTCAAAACAGCTCCTTGATTAGCATTTTTTTCTGGATCTAAATGTTTTGTCAGGGCCATATGGGCTGCAATTTGCGCCGCGTGATCCAAGGTCGTTTGCACAACAATATCGGCTTGCAGACCGCCTGTTTGCTTTTCAACTTCTTCCCATATCCAATCGACAAAATAATTCGTGGAATCTTCTGAAATTCGGCGCTTAATTTTAATGGGGGCCAGCAAGGCTTCATATTCTTCCCTGCGGTTAATCACGCCGTGTTCGGCCATACCAGCCAGAACGCGCGCACTACGCAGGGCCGCGCGCTCTGGATGGGCTAACGGATTATAGCGAGAAGGCGCTTTTAACAGGCCCGCTAAAAGCGCGGATTCCGAGAGGGAGAGTGTTTCAGGGGCTTTGCCAAAATAATTTTCACTTGCTGCGCGTAAGCCCCATGTGCCGTTACCAAAATAAACGCGGTTTACATAAAGGTTTAAAATCTCAGATTTTGTGAAATTATGTTCAAGCCAAAGGCTCAAGAGCATTTCTTGACCTTTGCGTTTAAGCGTTTTCTCAGGGCTAAGAAACACGTTTTTCGTTAATTGTTGGGTTAGCGTCGAACCGCCTTGGATAACCCGTCCTGCCCGAATATTCACATAGGCGGCCCGGATCAAACCTAGCGGATCTATACCGACATGTTTATAAAACCGTCTGTCTTCCGTTGATAATACCGCTTGTTTTACAAAATAGGGCAGGGTTTCAACGTCAACAGGTGCGCTCGCTTCGGCCCCTCTAACGGCAATATGGCGCCCCGTGCGGTCAACTATTTGCTGACTGACGGGACGATTGGGTGTCCATAATGTTTCAACACTGGGAAGGTCTTGCGACCAAATACTCGACAGACACAAGATAAAAGACCCGCTCCAAACCCCGCTCAAGGCCAGTGCCATCAAGCCTATTTTTAATGGGTTTTTGGCCTTAGAGCCTACCTGCAGTTTAGATTTCGTTTGATGTGATTTCTGAGTTCTGTCTTTTTTAAAGCGCAAAGGTTTTATGCGGTTTTGAGGCGTGCCCGAATCTCTGATTGTAATGGGCGTGAGAATAGCATCCGTCTTAGTGTCAATTTTCTTTTTCTGGACATCTGTGTTCTGGGGGGTCTTGTCTTTTGTTTTTGCAGGTTTCATTTGACCAGACGAAGTGGTGCGATCCGTTGAACGCGCGTGCATTGGCGAAGGGCTGGACGCCTTAGAGGGCGGGTTTGAGTCTGACATTATCAACCTTTAACGGTCTGTATTACGGTTAATCAGACATTACTTACCGCATATAGGATTAAGCGAGCGTGAACTTTACCGTATTTACAGGTTAATAGGCTTTAAATTCATAGTGATTGCCGCAAGAAAATCTGCGGCAAATCTTACAGTCAATTGTCGTGACTAAATTATTGTGGCAACGGGTTGGCAGGGCCAGCCAGCCCGTCCGTCTTTGCACCTTGTCCGCGCGTATCGTCACGGTCTTTGGCAGGACAGAAGCTTAGGACTGTCGCGCCTTCTGCACGGGCCTGTTGACCGGGCTGGATAAAGTCGAGCGTACCGTCTGGACGCTTGGCGAGGAGAATATCCAAATCTTCGCCGCGATCTTCATACAAATCTTTCAGGCCGTAAGTGGCCGATAAATTGGTTGTCCGAAAACGCCAACCGCCCCACCAATCGCGTGTCAGCGTATCAAAGCTTCTGGCGCGGGATGATAAAGTACGGCCCCGCGAGGTGAACGCAATCCCGTCCGTGTCTAGGTCGTCTTTTTCCTGACCTGCGACTTGGAACACGCGGTGGCGACCCAGCTCAGGTGCAAATTCTACGCAGACAAGCGCGTTATATGCATCATTCGGCGTGGCGGCGATTAAGTGGTTAAACGCGGAATGGTCGAGGCGGTAATCGGCGTTTTCAGACAGAACCTCACCGTAAAAAGTGGCGTGACCTTCAAGCCGCGCCCCGCGCAGACGCCGCCAATTTGTATCGGCGACAAGCACGCCAATGTCCATTTCCTTGAGCGCTTTGGCAAGCCCGAGTGACCACGGGTTTGCCCCGACAATCAAAACCCCGTTTCCGCCGCCCGCATTCAGGCCAAGGGCTTTGGCAATCGGGGTGATGAAAAAGCCTGCAAAGAGAACGGTTGAGAAGACAAGCGCAAAGGCGAGCGGGATAAAGATCTCGCCGTCTGGGCGCCCAATCGCTTGCAGTTCAGCCGCAAAGAGACCAGCGACCGCGACTGCCACAACACCGCGCGGAGCAATAATGGAGACAAGCAAGCTTTCGCGCCAGTCTAAGCCCGACCACAGTGTGGAGAGCATAACCGCGACAGGGCGTACAATAATCATCATCGTCAGAACAAAGGCAATCACGCGCCAATCGGTAAAGAAGGCTTTGAGGATTGCGGGTTCGAGTGTGGCCGTAAGAATCACGAACACGCCCGAGACTAGAATAATAGCGATGTTTTCTTTGAAGCGGCGCATTTCAACCATTGCGGCAAATTTCGTATTGGCCATGGTCATACCCAGTGCCGTAACCGCTAAAAGCCCTGTTTCTTCGGCCAAAGTATTGGCCAGAACATAGATTAAAAGCACCCATGCCAGTACAACGGGGGCTTTGAGATATTCAGGAATATAGCCGCGTCGGAACGCCCATGCGAGTCCATAGCCAGAGGCGACCCCGACAAGACCGCCCAGTATCGCGGCGAAAGTGAGCTTGGCAAAAACAAACACCATAGAGGCTTCGGTCATACTAAAGCGGATAAATTCATAGCCGCCAACCGCAAACAATGCGCCGAGCGGGTCATTGACAATGCCTTCCCATTTCAAAACATTGGCAGGGCGGGATTTTAAATGCGCTTGACGCAGGAGGGGCATAATAACCGTCGGGCCTGTCACAACAAAAAGACCGCCAATCATAACGGCTAAGTCCCACTGAACGCCGACAATGTAATGCGCAGCAGCGGCCCCTAAGGCCCATGCAATCGGAGCGGCAATAAAAACCATACGTCCTACGGCCCGAGAGGCATCGCCCAAATCTTTAAACCTTAGGGTCATGCCGCCTTCAAAGAGGATAATCGCCACAGCAATCCCAATCATAGGGCGGTAGACATCGCCAAAGTCTTTTACGGGGTCAAGGCGGAAAGTCTCTAATATGTGTTGAATAGAGTCTGGCGCGCCCAGTGTCATCAACCAGCCCAGAAACGGCCCAAATAAAAGTCCCGCAATGGCCATTAAGACAATGGCAGGACGTTGCAAACGCCAGGCTAGCCATTGCGCGCCTATACCAAGGGTTCCGATCAAGGCAATCTTGAAGGGGAGGAGGTTTACAACGTGGTGAGCGACGTCTGCGGCCATAATTAAGTCCTAATCAGCAAAAAAACTGTCAGTTTGAAATTTAAAGACGCTGTTTACGCGCTTACGCGGATAATATCAAAGCCTATATCATTAGAGCCATAAGAGCCGTTATCATATTGATCGACACGGCCTGTGAACCATTCCAAGACGTAGTTATAAAGGGCGTCAAGCAAGGTTTTTATCGCGGCTTTATGGGTGGGTAAAACCAGAGTATGTGTATCGCCGTCCTCGACTTGAATAAACATACGGTTGCCTTCTTTGCGGCAGGTTAGAACGAGGCGCATGAAATCCCCGTCTGTTGAGACTTTCACTGCCAAGCCAAAGCTAAGCGGTTCAAGCGGTAAAAAGCCTTTGCCTGAAACAGAAAATGCTGCGGAGCCATAATTTTGGGCTTGGAACGGGCCTTGCGGCGGAACAAGGAAGACGCATGTTTGTTCAGGGTCAAGGTCTGAGCAAAGCGCGTCTCTAATTTGTTCGGCTATTGAACGAATTTGTGAGTAATTATCAAAACTCCGCTCACCGTAAATTTGCGCAGCTTCAGAGATATGTTCAAGACGTGTTTTGGGCATAGTTCCAGTTTCCGTAGTCTTCTTGCCTGTATGTTATCGGTTGGCCTGTCTATTATAAGGTGTCTGATATTATTGGGTGCCTGTAAATTATGAGATATGAATCATCAGACAACCTGTTCTTTTTATAGACTGTCACGAACGGTCAAACCAAGGCTTAAATCAGGTCTATATAAAGAATAATCGCACTAAGCGCATTGAAAATAACGGCTTTGAAAAGGGTACATACAAGCATTGGCATAAAGATTGCTTCTCTCAACCCAATTGTCTCTTTCAATAGAGCAAATTTATGAGGGTGTGAATTTATGATTAAGCGTGCGTTGCAATATAGCCTGTATAAGGTTTCAATGATGGGTTTCGGAGCTTTTCTTTTAGCCGGGTGTTCTGTGTTACAAGCGCCTAGTCATAATTTGCAATCCAATCGGGTTTTAAGTTCACAGAACCCGGCAATACGCGCTACGGCTCTTGGGCAAGATTCTAACGCGGTTCATTATAAATTTGAGTCCGTAAATCCGATTTATAAAAATCTTGGTCAAGACGACGCACATGTTAATAAAGCGCATCTGCGAACACGAAATGCAATGTCAGTAAAAGGCCCGGGTGAGGAAGCCCGGCTTCGCTTTTCGCCTAAAGGGCGCGCGACAAAAATCAAAACGCCAGTTTCATACGAAGAATTTTACAGAACCTACTCGCCAGATTTTGAAATGTTTGATTCTAATAAACGCTTTAATTCAGAGTCCAATACGCAAGATACAGATCCGCAAGATATAGGCACGAATGCTGAAATTGCGTTTGTGAAAACAATGGGTGTGAGCGATCCAGCCGATTGGAATCAATGTGCGCGTGATGCACAGGGCGTGTTTGATGACAGGAATATGGGGGTTAAATTAAAACCCAGTTTTTCAAACTGTATGCGCGCCAAAGGCTATAAGCCTGAAGCGGAAGCTTTGAAGGATTACACTCTATCAGATTCGGATTTAACACGCTTGGACAAGAAGGCCGCGAATAGGGACGCTCAATCGTCTACGCTTCAAGAAGATCTTGTTTTGGCAGGGGGGCTTTAGATATAGCCTTTGGGTGTCAAATCTGCCTTTCAGGATATAGCTAAACGCCAAGATAATATGGCTAAAAGCCAAGATAATATGGCTAAAAGCCTAGGGTTTGATAGGTGCGCTTTACCGTTTTTGTGATTTGGGCCCATTCGCTATTTTTCATTCTGGCTTGATGACGGGTAAACCCTGTTATGTCTTTAAACGCCTCGCTGATGTGGAAGCGCGTTGGTCGGTCTGGGTCTTGGCGAATGTGAAAATAGACACAGTCTTTCTCTTGGTTTGAGAGTCGAATATGCGTTGGCAGGCCCAGTAAGACGGATTTTAAATGCACGGTAGGGACGTCTATATATCCTGAAAGCAAGACACCCTGAACGAGTCCCAATTCTGCTTTTAAAGCGGCCATCAGTCCTAATTTATAATTTGGATAAAGGGGTTTCCATCCCAGATGATCCTTAGCGCGTTGATTAGAAACGCGCTTGGTTTCAGTGTAAAAACTGCGCGCCATATCAGAAAGTTCCGCATGGTCATGGGCCACTTTTTTGGGACGCTCCGCACCAATTAAGTCTGCGGCAAATTCTAAAACCGCTTGCGGAGGGGCTGGTCTGTCGTCAGATAGATTATAAATTTGTAAAGGCTTCGGATGTTTCACGCTTAGCCATAAGGCTTGCGCAATATCATCAACATGAATGCGGTTTACAATATGCCCGTCTTTTATAACGGCGCGTGCCGAACCTGATTTCAAGCGTTTAAACGGGGTTCGGTTTGGGCCATATATACCGGCTAAGCGGAATATATGCACCGGTAAGCCTGTCTCTAACCAATCCAGCTCGGCTTGTGTTCTGTTCTTACCGCGCTGTGTTTGCGGGTATAAAAGCTCGTCTTCGAAAACCCATTGCCCTTTGCGGTCGCCGTAAACACTTGTGGCAGATAAATAGCCGACCCAGCGTGTATGCGGTGCAATTTGTGTCAGGTTTTGTGTTTTGAGGCTTTGAATAAAGGGATCGCCTTTTGAATTGGGCGGGACGGAGGACAGGATATGGGTCGCCAAAGCCAAGGCATCCAGTAGCGTTTGTGAGGGGGCGCCATCATATATAATCGGCTTTGCGCCTAAGGCGCTAAGGGTTGCAAAGTTAGCGGGTGTTCTTGTGGTGGCTGTCACAGAAAAACCCTGTGCAATCAGGGCGGGAATGAAATGCTTTGCACTATATCCCGCGCCTAAAATCAAAGCGTGGTTCTTATCTAAATGAATTGTAACGACACGCTCCATTGCGGCTTTGAAGTGAGCCTTCTAAAAGGCATATATGATATTGACGAAGACTTTAGCGCAGCGCCTTTCTTTTGTAAGCTTGTTTTTACTGGCTAACCTCATTTTTGCGCCGAGTATTCTAGCCAAAGACTTAACCGCAGAATTTGACCAAAAGCATAAGCTTTGCCTCGAACGGATTGCTGTTGATGCGGATTTGGCCTTTGAAGAGGCGATGATATGGCGCGATGATGGCGGCGGACGGCGGGCCAAACATTGCGAAGCTATGGCTTTATTTGCGCTCGGGCAAAAAGAAGAAGCCGCTTACCGACTTGACAGTCTGGCGCAATCCTCTGATGCGGGTACGCCTGCTATGCGGGCGGATTATTATCTCGAAGCGGCAAACTTTTGGCTTTTTTCAGAAAACTCAAAGAAAGCCTATGATTCGACCACTGCGGGTTTAGAGTTGCAAAAAGACAGCGTAGAATTACGGATTGCGCGTGCGCGTGCTTATGCATTATTGGGGCGATATGCCGATGCGGAAATCGATTTAACCAATGCTTTACGCTATCAACCCACACATGCAGCGGCTTTGCGCTACCGTGCGGATGCACGGCGTAAACAAGGTAATTTACAATTTGCCAAATCCGATATTGAAGCCGCTTTGCGTTCTGATCCCACAAGTGTTGAAACCGCAATTGTGCGCGGGGAAATTAATGAAGCCATGCGCCTTGAACAGGTCGGGACTGTTTTACCCACTCAAGAATGACTGCCAGAGTAACCGTCCGATTTAGCGTAAGTATTACCGCCAAAATACCCTCAAGTGGGATCGCCAGACAGCCTATTCATCTGGTTGATTCATCAGACCATACAAAAGGGCATCATAACCATTTGAATGCTTGTAGAGGGTTACGCTGAATCTTATTGAGCGTCATGTCGAGGCACCGTATTTTTGCTTTAGCTGGCTTCTGATTTAGACTGTGTTTTAACAGCGTGTAACATGGCTTTGACTTTTGCAGGAAACCGGTCTTCGCAAGCGGAAATTTGACTATAGCGGCGTCTGAGCTTCCCAGGAATTGTACCAAGCGATCCGAGCGGTGCATTTTCGCTAAAGGTTTCCGTTGCGGCGTAAAGTTTAGACAAAGTTGCAGCGGGGCCTTTGACGGCAATAAAACCAGAGCTAACGGTCACGGGCTCTGTCGCATATTGACGTTTATAGCCATCAATTCCAGACCCCAAATCAATCCGTTTAATTCCAAGGGCTTCGGCCTCGTCAATAAGGGCTTCTAACAATTGAATGCCGGGGGCTAAATGACGAAAAACATTCGCATAGGCGACAATCCAACTGTGGAAGGTTATGCCGTCTGTTAACCCCATATCAATCGCGGCCAATTGGTCATCAAAATAAACAACATGAATTTCTGCACGCAGTTCATTATCGGCCTCTGTCCAAAGACTGCGTAAAAACTCTAATGTCCAATCTACTGAAAGCACATCATATTTACCCGTCTCTTCGAATTTTTCTCGCTTCCATTGAATGAGCGTATCAAACACGACAGGGTCTTTTACGTTAAATTCAAACCGTCTGATTCCGATATCCTCTTCGGTTCTTCGAATACGGCGTTTGTGACTTTTTATATGGCGGCGATAACTGCCGTCTCTTGCACTGCGCCACGCTTGCGCACCTGCGCTTATATCCATGACCGTGCAGGGGGATGTCTCTAACGTATAGGCGGATAATTTGTGATTGGCGTCAATCAATGTACTAAAATGATAGACCCCTAAATCCGTGGATTGCAGAATTTCAAAAGCATCGAAATCAGCATCTGCCTTACAAATAAAGCCGTGATAATCCGTAAAAGGCGCGCCAATTGGGCGGCCAAAGCCCTTCGCATTTTGACTTTGGAAGGGTAAAAAGGCAAAAGGCATGCCGTTATCATAAGCGATTAAAACATAAACATCGTCCCGAAGTTTTGAGAGTTTTTCAGTGTAAGCGGGATGAAAATAGGGACTGTAGAGTGCGGGGTTTGCCGCTTTAAGGGATAACCAGCACGCCCGTTCAGACGCTGTGATGTCTTGTGGGGTTTTAACAAGGCAATGACGCATAAGAATCTGTTTCTAAATCGTTAAATGGTCAAAGACAGCACCAATTCGTGTGAAACAGTACGGACATAGACCTTCATAGAAGTGTTTAGCGAAATTAGGTGAAAATCCACTTAAGAGCGAACGGTAATATCCGCTAAAACAGGCTTGGTTTTAGCGACACGTTGCGCTCGGGCCCATATCAACATGAAAATGGTCGTAATGGGCGGCATTATAATCGGGTGATAAAACCACTTTGAAAATCTTGCAAGCCTGAGCGCGAACATCGCGTAGAAACTTTTTCTCAGACGGGGTTCCGTCATTCCAGCTGGTTCGGATATTAATCAATTGGCCGTTTTCTAATTCAAAACTGGCTATATCCCATGCATTCGAAAAAGAGTGTTCACTCCATTGTCCAGACCCATTGCCTTTTTGCCGTCGACACGAATATGTCCCCATATGATGAATGTTTTTGAGCGGGCTTGCAAAGGCTTCTAATGCCAGACGTTCAATTTCTTGGATCCAAATATAGCTACCAAGACTGAGCGGGCATTGCATGCTGACTTCCCCGGGCTTTAGGGTGACGCGTTCTGTCCCTTCGACAATACGGGCGATTTTAAACCCGCATTTGGATTGGGTTATGCGGGGTTCTGCGGGAATAGAGTCGAAGCGGGTTACGTTTCGGGCCATGTCCATACAGGTTTTAGAGGCACTTAGAGAGAGGCGTAAAAGTTGCGTTTTTGTCGCCAGACCGATTGGGGCTTCGGGATTTAAGTTTCGCCAAGGCACATGTTGAGAGGGCGCTTTCGTATTGGTAAAAATCAAGAGGCCGACTAAAATTAGAACAAAGATTGTGATGCGAACAATCATTTTCATAATTTAAATCTTCAAAACTCTAAATTTTTTCACCCTAAACATTTCCAATCTCAATGTCTCCACCCTAAACTTTTGGTTTAAACTTATCGGCCTAATTTTAAGCGTGAGTTCAGCCTGTTTCATTCACGATACAGACCACTTGTGCAATCCGTCGATCTCGGCGAAAACTATCCGCTTTAAGCCCGTAAGTGTCGAGTGAAATCGGAATGGCTTTGTCTGGATTTTCATCAAGAAGCCCTTTTAGGTTTCGCGGGGCCACTGTATAAACTCGGCCGCGCCGCGGGCTTTCGGCTGTGACAATACCGATTACCTCACCGTCTTTATCCAGACCGGGCCCGCCTGACAGGCCCCCGAGTGACCCTTTTAATCCGCGTGTGCGTCCGACTTCTGTCCAGGCGAGTATGGACTCTGAGCTTGAATAGCGCCCTCGAACAACTAAGCGATTACGCCCTAAAAGGGCGCCGACGACCTCCCCCGGGCGGCCTTGCGGATACCCAAAGAAAAATCCGTATTCACCAATTTGTCGGTCGGGGGAAAAGTCTCCAAAAAGAGGTTTGCGACTCCAATCGGCTGATAAGATCGCAATGTCGGCGCTAGGAGAGACTTTGCTCTCAACCCGTAAAATTTGCGAACCGCCAAGATTTAAACCCACTTCACTACACCCGTCTACGACATGGCGTGCCGTGAGCCAGTTTCCATTTGTATCAACAGAAAACGCCGTGCCGAGGCTAGAGACGGGATTGTCTATGGTGACTCGGACTAAACGGTCACGCGGGCTTTCTTCGGGTAATATGGGGCCAAGCTCAGGGGGGGGCAGGG
>CALCKU010000153.1 GCA_937965735.1 uncultured Caulobacterales bacterium | reverse complement strand
TTCACTGGATACCGCGCGTGCGATCACGGCATCTCGCCAATTTGTACCCAAAACCGCCTCATCGTTTTCAATTGGAAGCGCTCTCCGTTCGAAATCTCTTTGCGCACTCGGCACCTCTTGCGGGGCGCTCTCTGCCATTGGTGCGCCTTCATATTGGGTTTGTTGCTGAACAGGCGCAGGCATAGATTGCTGAGGCGCGGCATTCCCCTGTGGGACTTCACCTTGCGAGGCCACGACTTGCTGCACAGACGCTTGTTGCATTGGCGCGTGTTGGATTGGAGCGTCTGGTACGGGTGCCGCCTGCATTTGACCTGGCTCAGCCGCGTTTTGTGCGTGAACTGGGCTCGTATTTTGAACGGCTTCAGACTGCGCCGTTGGAATGACATTGGGTAAAGGTTGTGCAAATTCTACGGCCATGCCATCCGTATGCGCAGCAACGGGCGGCGTATACCCTTGATCAACTGGAATATGCGCTGGAATGTCCGCCATTGGGTTTACCGCTGACGCAGATTGAATGGCTATATTCTCAGCAGTCATCTGTGGCGTAGCAGAGGTTTGCCCCATTTGCGGCACTTGTGCTTGCGCTGTGGCCATAGGCTGTTGAACTTGTTCTGCCATAGGCTGTTCTTGAACCGCGTGTTGTTGCATGGACGGATCAAACTGGGTCTGTTGATATGCATCTGCATCGGCTGTCTGTGTTGGCATTTGCTGTGCGACAGGTTCTGAGGGAACATTGACAAAGGCGGTTACGTCACGCGCCATGGCTAAGAAGTGCCCGTTTCCATGCGGATGCTCTAGCCAATCAAAAACAAATTCACCGTGTTCTGTAGGTAAGCGCGTTTCGAAACGATTCGGGGCCTGAGACATTTGAGGCGCAGGCCAGCCCATAACAACATTTCCCTGCCAATCTTCAACCTGACCGCCATAAAGCCCTAAAAACGCAGCGTTCAAAAATAAAACTCTTCCCGCCTCATCCCGCTTAATCATAGGGTCGGGCCAGTTCCACATTTGGGAAGCAAAGATATTATCAGGGGACATTTCATCTCCACATTCAGCAGAATCGCGAATCATTTCTATCTACAATGGGCAGTTAATCTAAAAATATCCTTACCAAAATCTTCAAATATGACAAATTTGCCATTCTACGAGGAAATTTATTTATAAATGTGTTTAAAATTGTCTGTTTTTAATAATTTTTGTCCCATTATGAGGTGTCGGCAAACCTTTGCGCGCTCTGCGATGCGATAAGCTTTCGGCAATATGAATTCTATGAATTTTTTCAGACCCTGCTAAATCAGCCAATGTGCGCGCAACCCGTAAAACGCGGTGATACCCGCGTGCCGTAAGATTTAAGGTTTCTGCCGCTTGTATCAATAGTTTTCGTCCCTCAGGGTCAGGGTCTGCCACATGATCCAACATTTGCGTGCTTAAATCCGCATTTGTATACCCGCCATTACGTTCTAATTGTACCACACGCGCTCGGGCGACCCGGGCGGCCACCTCTGCTGTCCCTTCTTTTGAAGGGGGCAGAGCTAAGTCCGCAGGTGTCACAGCGGGGACATCTATTTGAATATCAATTCGGTCCATAAATGGGCCTGACACACGCGCTTGATAATCTTGGGCACACCGCGCGCCGCGACGGCAGGCAATACCATCGGCCCCGCCCGTCCCGCACCGACATGGATTCATCGCCGCAATCAATTGAAAATTGGCTGGATACCGCACATGTGCATTAACACGCGCCACAGAAATCTCCCCCATTTCTAAGGGTTGTCGTAAACTGTCTAGGACTTGAGGCGTAAATTCTGGTAACTCATCGAGAAATAATACACCGCGATGGGCCAAAGACGCTTCCCCTGGCTTGGCCTTCACCCCGCCGCCAACCATAGCGGCCATAGACGCCGAATGATGCGGTGAACGAAACGGTCGCTTGCGCGAAAGTTGCCCACGCTCCAGCAATCCTGCCACACTATGAACCATGGATACATCCAGTAATTCTTCTGCTGTTAAAGGCGGTAAGAGTCCAGGCAATCGTGCAGCCAGCATGGACTTACCGGACCCAGGCGGCCCAACCATTAAAAGATTATGCCCACCCGCCGCCGTGATTTCCAAAGCCCGTTTCGCCGTTTCCTGCCCACGAACATCGCGTATATCAAGATCAACCACAGCGTCCAACAGTGCCCCAGGCTTAGGCGGGCTTAACACTTGCGTCCCTTTAAAATGATTTAAAAGCTGAATTAAATTATGCGGCGCGAGCAGCGGAAAGTCCCCCGCCCACGCCGCTTCTGCCCCATTGGGCTCAGGACAGATTAGACCCAGACCTTGTGCATTCGCACAGACCGCAGCGGGTAAGGCACCGGGTACGCGCGATATTGTACCGTCTAATGACAGTTCGCCAATCGCGGCATAATTTTCGATCGCGTCTGTAGGAAAGACGCCCATAGCGGCCATAAGCCCCAATGCAACAGGCAAATCATAATGCGCGCCCTCTTTAGGAATATCCGCTGGGGCCAGATTGATAACAATCCGTTTATAAGGCAGCTCAAGCCCAATTGAGGTAAAGGCCGCCCAAACCCGGTCTCTTGACTCGGCGACAGCTTTATCGGCCAAGCCAACGATTGAAAATCCTGTTCCCCCTGTTGCAATTTGCACCTGAACATCTATGCGGCGCGCCTCTGCGCCTTCAAATGCAACGGTCGATATACGAGCCACCATAAGCTGTCTCCTTTCATCCTCTTAGCAAAGAATAAGGAACAAAACAAGAACTTATTTAATTCTCAATATTTGGGACTGGGCTTAAAGACGATATGCCGTCTCTGCCGCGACGACCGCTTTTCCAATTGGAAATATTGAGGCGCGCATAAGACGGAAATGAGCGACACCGAACGGTATGCCTATAATCGTTAATGTCCAAAAACAGCCGAAGGCGAGATGAATTAATGCCAAATACCAACCGCCTAAAACAAACCAGATTATATTCCCAATCAAGCCAAACGGCCCTGTACCGATATCGGTTTGACCTTTCAGGTCGCGGCGGTCCACAAGACGCGCGCCAAAGGGGAGCAGGGAGAATTTTGCAAGTGTCAAACTTGCCCGCACCCAAGGTAGACCTATCACGCTAATCGCCATCAAAATCGCCGCCAGCACCCAAGCCAGTGCCGACATACCGCCACCAAAAATAAACCAAAGAATATTACCGATAATACGCATGACGCATTATTGCCTTGAAAAACACGGATGGGCTATCTTTTATTTTACTCTTACTCTCACCATCTCTACACTGATTACAGGACGATTTAATAGGAGCCCCTTATGGCCGATCTCATTCGCGGTAAAATTTATGACAATATTATGGAGACAATGGGCAATACCCCTTTGATACGTCTACCGCGTATAACAAAAGGGATTCCGTCTGACCTCTGTTATAAATTGGAATTTTTTAATCCTATTGCCTCTGTTAAAGATCGTATTGCGATTGCGATGATTGAAGCCCTTGAAGCGAACGGCACGTTAAAACCGGGGGGCATAATTGTCGAGCCGACTTCGGGCAATACAGGCGTAGGGGTCGCGTTTGCGGCGGCAGCCAAAGGTTATAAAGCGATCCTCGTCATGCCTGAACAAATGTCGATTGAACGCCGAAAAATGATGAAACTCATGGGGGCCGAATTGGTTCTGACAGAGGCCGCAGGGGGTATACCTGCGGCTATGGCGAAAGCAGATGAAATTTGTGCGAATACGAAAGGCGCCGTTCAGCTTGGGCAATTTACCAATCCTGCAAATCCCGCTATTCATTATAAAACTACGGGTCCTGAAATTTGGAATGATTGCGGCGGTGAAGTCGATGTCTTTATTGCTGGGGTTGGTACGGGCGGCACGCTGACAGGGACTTCACGGTTCCTTAAAGAAAAAAACCCGAACATCCAAATCATAGCCGTTGAGCCTGAAGGCAGCCCGATGATTTCCGAAGGCACAAAAGGCCCGCATAAAATTCAAGGCATAGGCGCAGGCTTTATCCCTGATAATCTTGACACCAATCTGATTGATGAGGTCATCAAGATTTCAAATGACGCCGCCTTTGGTACGGCCAAACATGTGGCCGCAGACGACGGCGTACCCGTTGGGATTTCATCAGGTGCCGCAATCGCCGCGAGCTTGATCATGGGCGCACGTCCTGAAATGAAGGGCAAACGGATTGTCACGATTATACCGAGTTTTGCTGAGCGTTACCTCTCAACGGCACTTTTTGATTAGTGCCGCTTTTGGCGCTTTTTAAAAACCTCACTTTACGAACTTTTGTCATATGACCCCTAAGTCTATCGAGCGTTATGCCCGTCATCTCGTACTCAAAGAAATTGGCGGCGCAGGACAAAATAAGTTGCTTCGCGCAAAGGTCGCAATTGTTGGCGCTGGCGGGCTTGGCGGGCCTGTTGCGCTTTACCTAGCCGCAGCGGGTGTCGGTCACATCACAGTGATTGACGATGATCATATTGAACGCTCTAACTTACAAAGGCAGATTCAATTTAAAGAGTCTGATCTTGGGGCGTCAAAAGCCGAGGTCGTAACCCAATATTTGTTAGACCAAAACCCAGAGATTACAGTGCGCGCCATGAAACAGCGGCTGACGCAAGAGAATGCTAACACTCTATTAGCGGGCCAAAATCTCATTATTGACGGTGTGGATAATTTCCAAACCCGTTTTGACATAAATAATGCGAGCTTAAGCCTGAACACGCCGCTTATATCGGGCGCTGTTGGACGCTGGGACGGCCAAGTCAGCGCTTTCTCAGGGCAAAATCCAAATCTACCCGATGGGCCGTGTTATCAATGCCTTGTTCCGCGCCCTGCTTCGCACCTTGTTCCGCAAAGCCCGCAAGCCACAGACAATTGCAACACGCTCGGGATTGTCGGTGCCTTGGTTGGAATCGTCGGTACGGTCATGGCCCTTGAGGCGATTAAAATTTTAGTCGGTATAGGCCTGCAAACTTCTGGACAAACGCTTATGGGGCGACTCTGGATTTACCAAGGTCTTGAGGCGAAAAGCCGTACACTAACCCTCCCTAAAGACCCGAACTGCCCAGCCTGTTCAAAAAATCCAAATTCGGCGTAAAATGCCCCAATCCCATATCGTGAAATTCCACTATAATGCGGTTAAAGCGTAATTTTAAATTCGTTTATCCTGTGCGCCTATCCGTCCGTTTATTTGGAGCCCCAAATTTATTAGGATCGCTAAGACGGATCATCGTCCAAAAGACTGTCTAAACGATCGGCCAAATCATCTTTTATGTTTTTAGCGTTGGGAACGACGCCCGGATCATCGGGTTGGCGAACGGGTTCAATATCAGAGGCCTTATCCTCTTGCGCGCTTACCTTTTGAGCGCTTGTCGTTTGCGACTCTGCCGATTCGACCCCATCTTTGATAAGCGGTAATAATCCTGCATTCATCACATTCAACTTGCCTTTACCGGATTCAAACCGCGGATGAATAAGAGTTCCGCTCTCGCCGTAAGACAGGATAAGACGCTCCCAATCCTTTGACGTGTACCCAAAGGCCTGTCCCTCTGGATCTAAATCCGACCAATCGGGTTCGGTCGGCGCAGTCGCCGCGCGTTGTAACCAAACTTGTGCATCTTTTAGGTTTCCAAGTTTGCTTTCTGCAATATGGGTGAGCTGGCAGATGCGCGATGATACTGGCTCTTCCTGTGTTAAAACATTTAATGCTGTAATCGCCTCAACATTGGCATCCCGTATAAGAGAGTCTTGAACAGACAAGATTTGACTCTCGCGGTGGTCAGGGTTTTGCTTGATGAGATTGCGTAATTTCTTGGAAATTGTTTTCGTGCTTTCACCCGAAAAAATATCCCGGTACGCCACAGCTAAGGCGGGATGGGGCGCTGTACTCCACGCTTTTTCAACAAGGCCAGCCGCTTTCTTAGCTTGGCCATCCCGTTTCAATAAATTGGCGGCAAGGGAAACAGCAGGCGCAAAATCAGGCGCATCTTTCGTCGCAGATAAAGCCGTGTTTAAAGCCTCGTTATTGTGTCCATTGCTTTCAAGATGAGCAGCCAAAGCCGTTTGCAAAACAGCCCGGCGGCGCGTGGCCTCAAGCCTATCAATATGTTTTCGGGAAACGCCCATATCTAAGGTCTCAATCGCGTCCGCCCAGCGGTGATCAGATATTTGTGCTTGAAAGAGAACATTAAACGCCCAACGCGCATTTTTATTATCTGAATAGGCTTTACCCGCATGTTCAATTGCGCCGTTAACATTGCCCATTTTAAACATTTGTTGCGCCAGACCTCTTTGTCCCGTGGCCATAGTCTTTTCATCATCAAGCATGGCCGAATATTGTGCAATCGCCTCTTCATTGTCACCGCATGCCTCAGCCGCTTGTGCAGACACCATACGCCCTAAAGCTGGGCTGCTAATAAGCGCGCGCGCTTTTTCCGATTTTTTTCGCGCGCGCGAGGCATCACCTTCTGTACCTGCGATCAAGGCTTCTTCCATCGCCTCAAGCGCTTGTGTCCGGCGGCGCAGTCCAACACCGGATTTAAGCTGTCCCGGTAAACGCACAAGCCAGCCTAAAAAAGCCCATAGTACAAAGAGCGTAATTGTAATCACCGTTATGGCAACAATGGCAAAGCGCCAACTTATCCGGGTTTCAAAATTAAGTGCGACACGATCACTCATGGACGTGATAATCAATTGCGACGTTTCGCCGATATAAAGCAATAGACCCGCAAGGGCCGTGACAAAGACCAGAACGGCGATAATATATTTTGTCATAATTTACTCCTAATGGCTTTTATAGCCGCTATTGCATATATCGTTAATCTAAAGGCCCGATTATCCAACACTATTGTTTTACCGATCGCCTGCCTGTTGCGCGCATATATTCACTTAGCGCCTGTATTCGCGCATTAATTTAAAGGGGTTATGACAGTTTTCGGGCGGCTTGCATCCAGTCCTTTGCTACAGAGCGCACAGAACTGGGCAAAGCATTCATTCTGTTTAGCGCATCTTTAATATCACCCCGTTCAATTAGGGCCATGATTTCGTCCACCGAATCTTTTTGCGTTGTGCGTCGCACAGATAGATTACGCCCAATCAGACGGGCAAACCAGTTTTTTCCCATCAGAGCGTGTTCTCGCAAGGCATCACGCACGGCCTGCTCTGGAAAGACAGGGAGCGTAGGTTGAACCCCGCCTATGACCAACTGTGTCGAATCTTTTGACTCCAGTTTAGGGCGCCCATCCGTTCCCGTGTTCGTTCCCGTGTCCATATCTTTGTCTTGATCTATATTCGTCGGCACGGTTAAGGGCGGCGGCGTTTGGGCGGGGATTGTATTGGTTGGTATAGTTTGGGGAGGTCGCGACTTTATATAAGTTGGCGTTCCGCGGTCTATGCGACCCTCCTCATTTACAACCGCATCATTGTTCATTAGGTCTTTTATAGACAGACCCGCCTCTACCCCAGTGTTTGCCCCCCTATCTTTACCGCCATTTTTTTGACCGCCATTTTTTTGACCGCCATTTTTTTGGGTGTCATTTTTTTGGGTGTCTTCTCGAGTCTCTTTCTCAGAGTCTGTTATAGTGTCCTTTTTAACACTGGTTTGCACGGCTTCGGGACTTTGGCTTTCAGCTGTTTGT
>CALCKU010000152.1 GCA_937965735.1 uncultured Caulobacterales bacterium | reverse complement strand
TTCACTCGCATCGGATGTGGGCCTGACGGGGTCCATCACGTATTTTTGGCGGCGTGCGCGTCTGAAGACGGTCAATTTTATTGGCTATTTCGACCAAGTTCTAATTTTACGCAATATTTTATTTTCAGGGGTTGTGATCTTGTCTGGTGCAACGCTCTTGGTTTTGGGAAGCCAACGTGGTTTTGATATATTAAACCTTTTGCTTTGCTTCTTTGCCCTTATCGCAACGGCGTGGTTTGGGATTTATGTCGCTGTGACTTTGCAGGTTTTGCGGTTGCTGGCTCGGTATAGAGAGACTTATTTTGCCCAATTATCAGGCCAGACCGTACGATTTTTATTTGCTCTCGCTTTTGCAGCGGGGCTAGCCAGTTCAGCACTCTTTGGGCTGATAGGCGGAGCCGTCGGCGCCTTAGTAACCTTTTTGGCGACGCGAAGATTGCTGAGTGCGGATGCATTGGAAATGGAAGGGGCGGTCCCCGAGGATCCGCGAAAAGAACTTTTGAAATATGTGCTACCCGTTGCCCCGTCTGTTATTGTCTTTTCTATTCAAGATACAATACTCTTTTGGTGGACAACTTATGTTGCGGAAAAGGTTGTCGTCGCGGAAGTTTTTGCACTGGGTCGTATTTTAGCGATCATTGGCATTTTAAGCACGTTTGTGATTGTCGTTATTATACCCAGATTGTCAGGCGTATTGGACGTCAAGGCATATAATCGCGCCAGTATTTTTGTAAGGCTTGGCCTACTCTGCATTGGCAGCGTTTTTGTACTTATTTGCTGGCGTTTCCCAAACTTTGTTTTGATCTTACTTGGGGATCAATATGCCCATTTACAGACATCCCTTATCATAGTGGCGTTTACAGGCGCGTTCACATTATTAAATACGGCAACGGTTTTGATCAATCGTGCAAGAGGTTGGGTGCGATTAGATTTTGTTGTCGCCTGTTTGCAAGCTTTGGGTATCGGTTTGGCTTTATTGAGTTTAGATTTTCACCATACAGTGCAAGTGGTTACGGCGTTTAGTCTCTTGGTTCTACTCTCATTAACTCTGAATACAGGGGTAAATGTTTTGGGGTTCTTCTTCCCTAATTGGATAGTGTCGCAGACACTATCTTCGGATACTGAAATGCAAGACCCAGAAAATGAAAATGAAAAATGAATAAGTCGATGGCATATTCTCAGAAATATATTTCTGAACTCGATGGTTTAAGGGCGCTCTCTGTTGGGTTCGTATTGCTGATTCATGGAAGCTTTGGCCATATAACGGGTGGGTTTTTAGGCGTTGATATATTTTTCGTGATTAGCGGATTTATCATTACGCGCTTGCTTATGTCTGAATATTCTAAAACAGGGCGATTAGATTTTAAAAAATTCTATATGCGCCGGATTATTCGTATTTTTCCGCCCCTATTGGTCTGTGTGATTATGGGCGTTTTATATATGGGTTTAACCCAAGATCAGACGTTCAAAGACATGAGCCTTATGGTTGTGTCGAGTTTGTTTTTTGTTTCAAATTTTCAATCGACTGAAATCATGGGGGTCATAGCGCATACATGGTCTCTGGCGATTGAAGAGCAGTTCTATATTATATGGCCAGCGCTCTTCTTATGTTTGTTACGAGGAAAACCACGGTCAATTTTTATCGTTCTGACTACGATTGTTATTTTAACAATTTTAGCAAGAATTTATATTTTAAAAGCTGGGATTAACCCCAAATATATTTATAGCCTGACATTCACACGAATTGACGGCTTAGCGATTGGTGCTTTATTGGCCGTATCAGAAAAAAGCTTTGTCAATTATTGTGGCCGCCTTTTACCTTTGGTTTCGAATGTCACGTTAACTCTTGCGATGAGTGCGGTTTGCTTTTGTTTGTTTTTTGTAACACTGGGCTTTATGACCCATAATGTTTTCGCTTTTACAGGCTTTGCTGTCTTCAGTGCGGCGCTTATTTTTTCAGCGATTTATGCGCCAAAGACTCATTTGATAAAACGCGGATTAAATCTAGAGATTATGCGCTATTTTGGACGCCGCTCTTATGGGCTTTATCTTTATCATTATCCGATATTTAGAGCGATCGAATACGGGTATGTTCCCACGAGCCCCGTTAGTCATATTGCGGTTCTGGCTTTTAAACTCGGAGTGTCTTTTCTTGTGACAGAGCTTTCGTGGCGCTTTATGGAAAAGCCGCTACTGGCATTGAAGACAAAATACACTGTGCAGGTGCCATAAAACGCTATAGTGAGAGCGCTATTGTGGGCATGACATTAGGAGACAAGGATGAAAACGCTTGAGGACATAAAGCTCAGTACGGTGCCAGCCTATAATGAAGCTTGGTCAGATACTTTAAAGCAGGCGTATCACTATGACATGTTGGAAATTGGTGGTGACACGTCTGCGCCTGCCTATTCAACGCTTTATGATCAGCGTCGTCATTACACACTTAAGGCTTTACAGGCCTATTGTCCAAAAGGGGGGGCTGTTTTAGACCTTGCCGCCGCCGCGGGTAATTTCTCAATTGCGGCCGCGCGCCTTGGCTTTGATGTTACGTGGAATGATTTGCGCGAGGAATTAGTTGAGTATGTGAAACTCAAAGTGCCCAAAGATCATACGCTTGATTATGTCCCGAGCAATATTTTGGATTTCCCAGAAATTTATCACAATAAATTTGACGCGGTTATGGCCCTAGAAGTTGTTGAACACGTCGCCTATCCCGATGTGTTTATTCGAAAGGTTGCCCATGCGGTTAAGCCGGGGGGGTATCTGATTATGACCACACCCAATGGTGATTATTTCAAAAATAATCTCCCGCGTTATTCAGATTTTCCCGATCCTTCTGTTTTTGAATCGATACAGTTTCAACCCAATTCGGACGGACACATCTTTCTATTATATGAAGATGAGATGAGGCGCTTTGGTGAACAAGCCGGTGTCGAGCTTGTGGAATACCGTCAGTTTACCAACCCGCTTTCTGCTGGGCATGTTAAATTGCGCCACCTTCACAAAGTTATGCCAGCGTCTGCGATTGAGGCCATAGAAAAACTAAGTGGGCGATTCCCCAAAGCTCTTTCTAAGCGCCTGATGTGTAGCTCTTTGATTGTTTATAAAAAACCATGACACGATTTCGGGATGGGTTGGTTTTAATAGCGGGGGCTCTGGCCGCTTATGCTCTGCTAATGATCGCGCAATCCCGCTTTGCCATTAAGACGGATGAGCTCGCCTTTGGAACTGAGACGGCCAATGTTTTGGGCACGGTTGACGGATTAATTGCGCATTGTATTGGGGCAAAAGATAGCCCTGATTGTGAAAACGCCTATAGCGAATCGGGTAAACCACCTTCGATTTTGTGGGTTGGAAATTCGCAATTACCAGCGATTAATCGTTTTGAAATTGGGCAAGAAAACGCACCACAAATCCTATTTCGGCAATTGCAAGGTCGTAACCGCTATCTGATTACTTATTCACAACCGAATGCAAATTTGTCCGAACATGCAGTGGTTATCAATAGTGTTATGCCGATCTATCAGCCTGACCTTGTAATCCTACCCGTAGTTTTCGATGATATTCGTGAACAAGGCGTGCGCGAGATTGTTCAAGATTTTACGAAAAGAGCAGACCTGCTTTCACATGTTAAGGCGTCAAAATCATGGCCTTTTATAAAAAATAACCTCTCGGGTCAAACGGGTGCCCCAGGAGGGGGGACCGCTATTTTAGGACTTGAGAAAGACACGCTACAAAAGAAAACAGAGCGTGCTTTTACGGGATTTTTAGGTATGCATTGGTCTCTGTGGGCCGCGCGCCCTAAGTTACGCGGCACCTTATCGAGTGCTAAGCATATTTTGCGCAATAAAATTTTAGGCATACATTCCTATACGAAGCGACGGGTAAATCCCCAGATTTATAAAGAGCGCATGGCGTTGCTTGAACAAATTATAATGGATATTCAAGTCAGCGGCGCGCAAATTTTACTCTATATACCCCCTTACCGCGATGATATTGACGGCCCTTATGTTGCGACTGAATATGACCGTTTTAAATCGGACTTTAGGGCTTTAGCGGCGAAAACGGATTCCGAGTTTTTAGATATGGAACGAATTGTCCCGGGTGTTCAATGGGCCACAGTTACCGATACGATTTTCGGGTTTAAAGAGCCGGATTTCATGCATTTTACGGAGCAAGGCCACATTGCCATGGCTCAAGCCTTGGATGCAAAACTAAAAGACATGGGATACTAGGCCATGTTATTTAATTCCGCGACCTATTTGTTTTTATTCTTGCCCGTTGTTTTTATTCTTTATCATGTGTCGCGCCTTCGCGCACGGCAATGGATTATACTGGCGGCGAGTCTCACCTTTTACGGGTTTTGGCGGATTGAATTTATTCCACTCATGCTCTTGAGCGCGGTGGTCGATTATGGATTGGCTTTAAAACTCGATCAAACGCGTGATCAAAAAACGCGAAAGCGATTGCTATATGTCAGCCTAATCGTGAATTTAGGGATATTAGGGTTTTTCAAATATCTGGTCTTTTTTAGAGACAGCCTATGGTCGATCGCCGAAATGGCGGGCTATACACCGAGTTATGTTGATTTGAACATTATTCTGCCGCTGGGCATTAGTTTTTATATTTTCCAAACGATGAGCTATACGATTGACGTTTATCGGCGAGAGAAAAAGGCAGAATCTGATCTATTAGTTTATATGTGTTTTGTAACATTTTTTCCGCAATTGGTTGCGGGACCTATTTTGCGAGCATCAGAGATTATTCCGCAACTGAAAACTAAACTCCTTTTACGCTCAGAAAATGTGGTCTCAGGGATACAGCGTATATTAGGCGGTCTATTTATGAAAGTCGTTTTGGCGGATAGTATTGCAGGCCTTGTCGATAAAGGATTTGAACGGCCCGTCAATATGCTGTCAGCCTTTGATAGCTGGACATTGGCATTCCTTTTTGGTTTTCAAATCTATTTTGATTTTGCGGGATATTCAGCGATTGCGATTGGATCCGCCCTTTTATTTGGGTTTAAAATCCGAGAGAATTTTAATTACCCATATGCGGCTACTTCGCCGCGCGATTTTTGGAGACGGTGGCACATCTCTTTATCGAGTTGGATTCAAGAATACATCTATCTGCCGATGATTGGCGCTTATCGCTCTAAAAATGAAAATACACCTAATCGACCTTTAGGCGATGAACAAAAAGCCGTCATTGGGCGTCGCCGCACATGGGGGCTTTTCTTGACATGGGCAATTATGGGATTGTGGCACGGTGCCAATTGGACATTTGTTCTGTGGGGTCTTTATCTGGCGGCTATTGTTTACGGATACCGATTACTCTCTCCCCGTATATCGCTTCCTAAAGGCCCGTTTGGATGGTGTCTTTCTGTTGGATTAACACTCCCCTTGATGATGGCGTCTTGGATAGCCTTTCGCGCCCCAAGTGTTGGTGATACGCTCATAATGTGGGGACATATGATTAATCCGATGCGCTTTACAGGATTTGGCTTGTCTCCGAATACTTACATTTCGGCGATGGTTTTGACGATTGCTTTCTTCTTGCGCTATTTCTGGGTACACTCGCAGGCGTCTGTCTGGACAAAAACAAATATTGCCGGCGTGCCTTTGCAGGTTGGCTATCACGCCATTGTAATCAGTTTTGTGTTTATTTTCTTGCAAGTCAAAAGCCAGTTTATCTATTTTCAATTTTAAAATTGGCAGACTTCGTTCATCTGGGGAAGTCTATTGCAGAATGGCCTGCAACCCTATAATGCGAGACAAATTTTCAAAAAGATATCTTAGTGTGTAATAGTGATGGGCGCTCACACAGATGGAAGTTTACAGGATTATATTATGAGTGCGATATTAGGATTAAATGCATTCCACGCCGATTCTGCGGCCTGTCTTCTTATCGACGGAAAACTTGTCGGTGCCGTGGCAGAGGAACGGCTAGGCAGACGGGAAAAGCATACGTCTTTATTCCCGGCTAATGCTATTCGTTGGTTGTTGAAAGATAATGGCATAACCTTGTCAGATATTACCCATGTTGCACTACCGCGGGACACTCAGGCCAATCGCGCGGCAAAAGCCAAATGGATTGCAAGCCATCCTCGCCAAGGGATTGGCGCGGTGTTTGAGCATTTATCACGGTCTAAAAAGACTCAATCTATGATCGCCCAATTATCTGATATTTGTGATGTTGATCCTGCGCGTGTGAATTTCGAAGTTGTTAATGTAGAACACCATCTGGCTCATATTGCCTCTTCTTATTATTGTTCACCCTTTGAGGGTACAACAGCTGGGTTTTCTTATGATGCTTCGGGCGATTTCGCGTCTTCAATGGCGGCCCGTTGCGAAGGCACAAAAATTGAAATTCTTGATCGTGTTACTTTGCCCAATAGTCTGGGGTTCTTTTACACGGCGCTTTGTCAATTTATCGGGTTTGATCAATTCGGTGAAGAGTACAAGGTTATGGGGCTGGCTCCTTATGGTGAAGACCGTTTTAGTAAAGAGATGCAAGCGCTTGTAAAACTACCTGAAGCGGGTTGGTTTCAATTAGGGCGCGGTTATTTCGGCATGCATGAAGGTGGCGAGAGCGGTAAAGTGGACGAAAACGCGCATCTTGTCATGGGCCGTATGTATACTGACAAAATCAAGAATTTATTGGGAGAGCCAGCGAAGCGAGATGCCGTCACGCAAAGGGAGATGGACATAGCCCGTTCTGTACAAGTCCGTTTTGAGGAGGCCGCAGTGCATTGCCTCAACCGCTTGCATAAATTAGTTCCAACGGATCAATTTGTTATGGCGGGCGGGTGCGCGCTCAACGGCGTTGCGAACGCGCGTATTCTGCGTGAAACGCCGTTTAAAACGCCCTATCTCCAAGCGGCCGCTTCGGATGACGGAACCTGTCTAGGCGCGGCAATGTGGGCCTATCACAATGTCGCAGGTGGCCAAGAGCGTTACCATATGGAACATGCATTTTGGGGACCAAAATATACGCATGACCAGGTCAAAAAAGTGGCTGAAAATTCTGGCGTGTCTGTGATTGAATGCAAAGACGATGCAGAGGTTGTCAAGCGCGTCTCTAAACTTATTGCGGACGGTAATGTAACCGGCTGGTATCAAGGTCGAAGTGAGTGGGGCCCGCGTGCCCTTGGTAATCGCTCTATTTTGGCGAACCCTGCAATTGCGACCATGAAAGAGACAATTAATGCTAAAATTAAACGCCGCGAAGGGTTTCGCCCATTTGCGCCAAGCGTATTGTCGGAGGATGTTGGCACTTACTTTGAGCAAGACGTCTATTCACCCTTTATGATGCATGTGGTTAAACTCAAGTCAGAATGGCGTGACCGTTTACCTGCCATTACGCATGTCGACGGTACAGGACGTTTGCAAAGCGTGGATAAGGTGAGTAACCCGTTATATCACGCGCTTATAAAGTCTGTGAAATCTCATACGGGTATAGGGATTGTTCTCAATACGTCTTTTAATGAAAACGAGCCTGTTGTGGATACGCCCGAGCAAGCTTTGGATTGTTTTCTGAGAACGGATATGGATGTTCTCTGTATGGGGCGATTTATTCTTGTCAAACCCCATAAGGCTTAAGGGCATTTGTAAGCGCATATAATCATGCATTGTTTTTGTTCCGTTAGACCTAACCGTCAAAGCGAGTGATCAGGTTTATAAGTCAGGCAGTTTTGTGGATATTTCATTTTTAATTTTGACCTATAATGAAGCGGAAAATCTACCGCGTTGCCTTGACGCTTTGTCTTGGTGTGATGATGTTATTATCATCGATTCAGGCAGTACAGATGAGACAGTCAAGATTGCAAAGGATTACGGAGCTAGAGTTATTACGCGGGCTTTTGACAATTTTGCTAACCAAAGAAATTTTGGAATCGATGAAGGTCAACCTAAATATGACTGGATTTTTCACTTAGATGCCGATGAAGTTTTAACGCCAGAATTGACCCAAAGACTACAAAGCTTTGAGCCTGAAGCGGGGATCTATGGTTATAATCTTCCGTCCAAGTTGATGCTCGGTGAACAATGGCTTAAGCGCTCTGGTATGTACCCAAGCTATCAAGTGCGATTTGGGCATAAAAAGTATTTGCGGTTTAAACAAGTTGGTCATGGTCAAAGAGAGAGTTTAGCCCCCGAAATGGTCGGCATCTTGAATGAGCCTTATTTACATTACAATTTTTCGCACGGCTTGGAGCGTTGGTTTGCCAAACATATTCGGTATGCCAAGGATGAAGCCGATGAATATGCAAAGCGCAAAGACGGCCATAGAGTTCAACAAAACCTAGGGGAAACGGCTACAGCCAGTACGACATCAGGCGTTATTGGCTTTCGACGGAGATTAAAAGATTTTGCAGCCCGTTTACCGCCAATTTTGCGTCCGACCTTACGGTTTATCTATATCTATTTCGTTAGGCTTGGTTTTCTAGATGGTCGAGCGGGATTACAATATGCGCTTATGATGGCGAGTTATGAGGGTATTATGGCCGTCTTTATGATGTCAAAAATAGATAAAACATAACTCAAAAGATTTTAGGCAAAAGACTTAATGTGTCGATGACGCGGTATTAGACCGCGCCATTTATTGGTGGATTAGCCGTTTTTAGCGGTCTCTTTGATGCCATTTCCAGGCCGAAGAGACCACAGTGTCTATGTCGGAAAACTTGGCATTCCAACCGAGTTCGTTAATCGCTTTATTGGCATCCGCGATCAGTTCCGCAGGGTCGCCGTCTCTACGCCCGCCCATAATATAGGGTACTTTTTTGCCTGTAATTCGTTCAACAGATTGGATGATTTCCATAACGGAAAAGCCTTTTTGCGCGCCGAGATTATAAAAGTGAAACCCTTTTGTTTCTTTTGTTTTTTTAATCGCAAGCACGTGAGCCATGGCCAGATCATTAACGTGGATATAATCGCGGACGCATGTGCCGTCATGGGTTGGGAAATCATTTCCGAACACGGTGATCGGCGGAATTGTGCCTCTAACCGCCTCTAAAATCAAGGGAATCAAATGGGTCTCGGGATCGTGAGCCTCGCCGATTTGACCATCAAGGTCTGCACCCGATGCATTGAAATACCGCAAAGCTGTGGCCGACATATCATAAGCACTGACATATTCACGTAACATGTGTTCGCCAATAAGTTTTGTCCGCCCATAAGGATTGATCGGGTTTTGCGGAGTGGATTCTGAGACAGGCATAGAGTTTGGAATGCCGTAAGTCGCACAAGAGCTGGAAAAGACAATGTTTCTAATGTCGAGACTGCGCATCGTTTCAAGCAGAATCTGTGTCCCTAAAACATTATTAGAATAATATTTTGCAGGGTTACGCACTGATTCTCCGACATAGGCGTTCGCCGCAAAATGGATAATAGATTTCGGTTGGTGCATTTTCAAAACATCAGACAGGCGGTTTTGATCGCGAATATCACCATATTCAAAATCACCCCATTGTAGGGCAAACTTATTCCCGGTTGATAAATTATCATACACAATAGGGTGGTAGCCTGATTGATGCAAAATCTTGCATGTATGGCTTCCAATATAACCTGCCCCGCCTGTCACTAATATTTTTTCCACAAAAGTCTCGCATTTCTCAAAAGGGGCTATGCGCTTAATTGCGCGAACACATTTATTTCCCAATCAGTCTAAATCAAAAGGTCGATATACCTCAAGTGGTAAGTCTGTGTTTCTTTTGAAATACGGTACATCTTTTCTGATACGGCTTGATCGGAAATACATGCTTTAAGCCAGCCCTATGGTAGGGGCAACAGATCAATCTTTTTCCAAGCGGCTCCGTCACATACAGCTAAGAATTTTCCGTGGGTTGTATCATCAACCATAATCATTGCCCCAAGCCCTACATTCGCCGGGCTAGGCAGATTCGCATAGGCATAGGCTTGTAGACGTAAGACATTCAAGCAATGGATGGGCGTTGAAACCTTTACTTCGTCATAATTAAATTCGCATATGAGCTTTTCATTCGCTCGACTATAACTGCCCGTATTGGAATAAAATTTGTGCTTTCCGCCATGGACTGAACTGGCATGATGCGAAATAGTGTCACCTGTTCGGCCAATTACAAATCCAGCATTAGCGCTATAACCCCAGCGTAAGGCGTCTGGCGTTGAGAAAATCGGCATGTTTTCGATTGTGTGTACATTTGAGAGGTTTAACGCGGTAAATTTTTTACCGACTGTGCCAAAAAAGAGTCGGGAATTGGTTTTTAACGGGGCAATAAACAGGGCGGATGTCGTTGTGTTTTTTATATCGGTGCCAATAGATAAAGTCATGCTGTTTGGGACGGATTGACTGCCGCCCATGCCCGAAATTGTCAGAAACCCGTCTTGTTCAGACGTGCCTATGTTCAATGAATAGGGCAGCGTTAATCGCCCCGTTTCTTTATCAATCGTGAGCGCATATTTCCACGCCCCGCTTATATCTGAAACTTTAACTGAAAAATTCTCATCGCCCATAAGCCCGACTTCTGCATAGCCTTGATAATTGGACTGAAATAAAAGGCTCGCCGTTTGGCTTGTGTCTGCCTTATTCATATTAAACCGAATATCCCCCGTGCCAGGGGTTACGTCATCATGTGAGAACAAAACATTATCAGATTTGACGACTAAGCGATTAGATGTATCGGCTACTGCATTCACGCCCAATTGACCTGAAGTCGATATAGGACCCGTCTCAGAGTCTATATTTGTATCCGTGGTTTTTACCCAATCACCGTTCGTGAATATGTAATGGGCGTGCTGATCTTGCATCCACGCGGTCCAACCTTCGTTTGGGCGATAGAACATCCAAGCCTTGTCTTGGTATACTGCGATTTGATTGGCTTTGTTTTGCCAAACGCCGTTTGGATTTAGGCCAATGCAATAACGGTCATTCTGATTTGGTGTCTCGGGCGGGGTCTCTCTTGCCAATTCAATACAAGACAGTTGAACAATACCATCCAGTCGAATAAGGGCCTCATTATGGGTTACATGTTTTTGCGCTTGTGCAGGCATGATATAGGGAAGGTTGAGGCGCGGCGTGATCGACATGTGAAATCCTTTAACGGTAAAGGACTTCAGTATAAGGCCTGTCAAAAAGCGGGGACGTGTTTGGGTCTGTCTTTTATATGATTGTCCGACCAGAGCGGATTTTAATCGACGGATTTTAGTCGATGCATTTCAATTGCCATTGACCGAAACCTCAATTTTGTAATGCTTATAAGAATTCTTTCACGGCGCAAGCTCGCATGGCTAAGCGGACAAAACTGTATTTCTTGTCTTGAAACTTTGCGCGTTTTGCGGTGTAAGGGTCACCAGTTATTTTGTGAACTGACAAGTTTTAAAGGTATAGCCTTCATGCGTAATTTTTCTGTATTTATATCCATGACTACTCTATTTTTAAGTAGCCTTAGTCTTACAGGGTGCGCCAGTGTCAACCAGCTTAATTCCCCTTTGAGTTTAAATAAAGATAAGAACGGGATTACGCAAAGCGAGGCCTATGTTGCGTCTTTCCCAGAGGTGACAATTGAAGACGTGGCCCTCAAAGTTAATCGCGACGTGTTTAAAGTTGGCGATACAGCTAATGTGAAAGTTTATGATGTAGATAATCTCTCGGCCCCTTATATCGTGGACCGTTTTGGTGATGTTAACTTTCCGTTGATTGGCTCAGTTAAAGTTGCGGGTATGACAACGGTTGATTTGCAACAGGCTTTGACGGAAAAATATGGTTCTAAATATTTGCAAAACCCCAATATCAATGTGCAGATAGAAGCCCAAGATCTTGGACGGGTTGTCGTCGATGGGGCTGTCAATAAGCCTGGGGTCTTTGATATTAATCGCATTATCAGACTTTCAGAAGCCGTAGCGCTTGCTGGCGGCCTTGACGAGGATGCTAACGGGTCGAGTATTTACATTGTTCGCACTATTGATGGGCAACGACAAGTGACAGAAGCGAATTTAAAAGACATTCGTAAGCTTGGCTCGCCGGATCCGCAAATCATTCCAGATGATGTAATTTTTGTTCAAGATAGCGCGGGACGAGTTCTCTTTAGAGAGTTTCTCAGAACGCTTCCAATTCTTAACTCTGCTGTGATTTTAAGTCGCCTTTAGTGCGTGTTTGGGGATCGTTTTACCCTTGAGAGTGCTCGCCATTTGTAACATTTAGCGGCTCTATCGGCTTAGATATATCCGTAGAATACGGCTGTTGCATAAGGTGATTTATGAAAATTCTTGTGACAGGCAATGCGGGCTTTATCGGGTTCCATACGGCCAAGCGCCTATTAGAGCGTGGCGATACCGTTATTGGACTTGATTCTGTAAATGATTATTATGAAACAGGCTTAAAGCGCGCGCGTCTCCGCATTTTAGAGAAAACGGCTCAAAAATCGGGGGCTGACTATATATTTCTTGAACAGAATCTTGCGGATACAATTAAGATTAATCAGCTTTTCAAAACGCATCGTCCCAAACATGTGATAAACTTAGCGGCCCAAGCTGGCGTGCGCTATAGTCTTGAACAGCCGCATGAATATATCACGTCCAATATTACCGCTTTTACAAATATTTTAGAAGCGTGTCGCCACTACGCTGTTGAACATCTCACTTATGCATCGACCTCTTCTGTTTACGGTGCCAATAGCTCCGTTCCCTTTTCAGAACAAGACGGTGCGAATCATCCATTGCAGTTTTATGCAGCGACGAAGCGGGCCAATGAATTAATGGCGCATTCTTACAGCCATTTATTTGGTGTACCAACAACGGGGCTCAGGTTTTTCACCGTATATGGGCCATGGGGGCGGCCTGATATGGCCCCATTCCTTTTTACGAAAAAAATTCTCGCGGGTGAACCAATTGACGTTTTTAATCATGGGCATCACAAGCGTGACTTCACCTATATTGATGATTTGGTAGAAGGGATTGTCCGCGTCAATGATAAGCCCGCCCAACCCGATCCAGATTGGTCGAGTGATCGGCCAAACCCCGCACGCTCAGAGGCGCCTTACCGTATATTTAATATTGGAAATAACACGCCTATCAATCTAATCGATTTTATCTCCGCGCTTGAACGTAGTCTGGGCAAGACCGCTATGAAAAACTATCTGCCACGTCAACCTGGAGATGCTCTGGAGACTTATGCTGATGTGACCGCACTTGAGCATGCAATTGACTATAAACCTTCGACCCATTTAGACCAAGGGGTCAGCGCATTCATACGCTGGTACCGCGAA
This sequence comes from uncultured Caulobacterales bacterium, assembly GCA_937965735.1. Classification (GTDB taxonomy): domain Bacteria; phylum Pseudomonadota; class Alphaproteobacteria; order Caulobacterales; family Maricaulaceae; genus CALCKU01. The sequence continues at coordinate 258 of CALCKU010000152.1, read as the reverse complement.
TATTACCGCGTTTAGAACGGTATTAAATTATGGGGGTAATTAAAATTACGCGTGAAATCCATAAAGAAACTCAAGGTTTATAAAGTATTGGTTTTGACGACTTTTTCCCTTTTTTATTTGATTTAGGGAGTGTTTATGTGTCTTGTTAAGTTTGTTTATATTACTATAAGACACTTTTAATTTGAGGCGGATTATTATGGACGATGGACAGGTGAATATCCCGCGTGTTGTTGCGCCCGGTTCTCGGTCTATTGTGGG
>CALCKU010000151.1 GCA_937965735.1 uncultured Caulobacterales bacterium | reverse complement strand
TAATGGTCAATTGGTTGAGACTAATTTTGATATTCAAGCCGATACAAAATCGCGCTCTCCTCTCGGAACTGAAAATGGGTATCAGTTTTTATGGAAAGTCGGTCAAGCGAAGCCTGATAATGGTCTTTCACAAATCACATGGTTGTTGGATAAGCGCTTCTATTCAGTAACGACATCATTACCCAAAGATAGCCAAGTAATATTTGCTGAAATTGGGGCCAGTGACCCTAATTTCAATCTACGCCGAGAGCCTGCGTTTATTTTGCGAAGCAAGACGGATGACGGCGTGTCCTTTGCTTCTGTGATAGAGCCGCACGGTGAATATAATCCAACTGTTGAATTTACAATAGGCAGTCATTCGCGCGTTAAATCTGTTGATCACTTCAAAGAAGCTGGGCATCAATATATCAAGATTGAAACCAAAGACGGTGATACCGTTGGACTGGCGATATCTGGGGACGTGTCTGGTGATACGGCTCAGTCTATGAGCGTTGACGGTAAGACCATAAATTGGTCTGGCCCTTATAAATTATTTCATTCCCAAAAACATATTTCTGGAGGCCATTAGCCATGCAAAGTCCAAACTTTCTATTTGGTGACGTCGTTGAGGTTGAGACTGTTGAACCCGGAATAAAACGTCAAATCCTTGGTCATAATGACGATTTAATGCTGGTCAAAGTTATGTTTGAAGACGGTGCGATTGGTTATGAGCATAAGCATATACACTCTCAGGTCGCTTATGTTGAAAGCGGTGTTTTTGACGTCACAATCAACGGTGTTACGAAAAGACAAAAAGCGGGTGATAGCTATTTTGTTGAACCGAATGTTTTGCACGGCGCGGTCTGTATTGAAGCGGGTGTCTTACTGGATATGTTTTCTCCTATTCGTGCAGACTTTTTTGAAAATTACAAAAAAGGTAATTTTTCATAACTTTCTCTTTCTTTTAAGGCTCAGAGTTTTGTTCGCATATTAAGACAATAAATGATGCGCGAACATGACAATAAATCAAATAAATTGGACTAAATAAAATGACGGACTTTCTAAGTTTTGGTGAAATCATGTTACGCTTGCGTACAAATGGTTATGAGCGGTTTTTCCAAAGCCCGAGTTTTGAGGCCACATTTGGCGGCGGAGAAGCCAATGTTGCGGTTTCATTATCGAATTATGGTTTAGACGCAGGGTTTATCTCCGCACTTCCCGATAATGATATTGGACAGCACGCGATCAATTCGCTTCGCGCACTGGGCGTTGATACGTCAAATGTTAAACGTCAAGGTGACCGTGTTGGAATTTATTATCTTGAAACAGGGGCCAATCAACGCCCTTCAAAAGTAATTTATGACCGAGCGGCTTCTTCGATTAGTCAATGTAAAGTCGGCGATTTTGATTGGCCGACAATTTTCAAGGGCGCAAAATGGCTCCATATAACGGGTATTACGCCGGCCCTGTCTCAAGACTCTGCTGATCTTAGTCTTGAATGTGTAAAAGAGGCGCAAAAGGCAGGTGTGACAACATCTTGTGACTTTAATTTTCGAGGCAAACTGTGGAAATATGGTAAGACGGCACCTGAAGTGATGAAGGACCTCGTTAAGCATATTGATGTGGGTATAGCGAATGAAGAAGATTGTCAGAAGTCACTCGATATTTCCGTGGATGTCGATGTTGAAGCGGGGCATTTGGATACCAGTAAGTACGAAGCTTTATCACAAAAGGTTCTTGATATTTATCCAGGAATGTCGACTATCGCGATTACATTGCGCGAGTCTATTAACGCAAATATTAATGGGTGGTCAGCCTGTATGCGGGACCGTAAGAACGGATTTTTACTTTCCAAAAAATATGATTTAACAGATATTGTTGATCGTGTTGGGGGCGGTGATAGTTTTGCTTCTGCCTTTATCGCGGGTATGAATTTGTATGAAGATCGACAGCAAAGCCTCGAGTTTGCAGTCGCAGGGTCTGCGCTTAAGCATTCTGTATTGGGTGATTTTAACCGTGTAAACCGTGCCGAAGTTGAAAACCTTATGGGCGGCGACGGTTCAGGACGCGTACAACGTTAAGTCAATGAAATTGACGCAAACAAAAATATTAATAACAATTATAACAAAAACATTTCTAGGAGTCAGATAATGTCAAAACCAGTCATCGGATTCATCGGCCTCGGCCTTATGGGCGGCAATATGGTCGAAAACCTGCAAAAGAGGGGTTTTGAAGTCATTGTTATGGACCTCAATAAAGAGGCCGTTGGAACCGTTCTTGATCGCGGAAATGCGACTGAAGCAAGCTCACCAAAAGCCTTGGCGGCTGCAAGTGATATTGTCATGTTATGCCTGACAACATCTGCTGTTGTCGAAAAAATTGTATATGGTGATAACGGCATTTTAGCGGGTATAAAAAAAGGATCTGTACTTATTGATTTCGGAACCTCAATTCCAGCATCGACACAGAAAATTGGGGCGGCTCTAGCCGAAAAGGGCGCGGGCATGATTGATGCGCCGCTGGGCCGTACGCCCGCTCATGCGAAAGACGGACTTCTCAATATTATGGCCGCGGGTGATAAGGCCACTTTTGATAAGTATGAGCATATTTTAAAAGAGCAAGGCGAAAACGTATTCTACTTAGGGGCTTTAGGGGCAGGCCATACGACAAAGCTCATTAATAACTTTATGGGTATGACCACTGTTTGTGCCATGTCACAAGCGTTTGCAGTCGCGGAATTGGCAGGGGTCGATCGTCAGCAACTTTACGATATTATGTCTAGCGGGCCATCAAACTCTCCGTTCATGAAGTTTTGTAAAAATTATGCAGTTGACGGTGTGAGTGATCTTGGTTTCTCAATCAATAATGCCAATAA
>CALCKU010000150.1 GCA_937965735.1 uncultured Caulobacterales bacterium | reverse complement strand
CCATCAATACGCTTGCCCGTTTTGATAACAGAAGACCGAACGGTTTGCGATTCAATTGATTTGAACACATCGCCGAACACACCAGAAGACATGCCGTCTGGATTGTCTTCTGAAGCCCCAAGCGCAGCCCAAGCGGCGTCTTTTGTTTCCGCCAAAAGCGCCTGACGCTCCATTTTGTCGGTTTTCTTATAGGCGGCTTTAATGCCTTTTTCCGCTTGCTTTGCGAGAAGCTTTTTCTCAGCTGAATAATCAGGCGATGTAAATTCGCGAAGGTCTTTGCCCGCTTTTTTGACAAGCTGATTGATGATTTCAATCACGTCTTGGCACGATTCGTGTGCGTACATGACGGCGCCGAGCATTTGCTCTTCTGTCAATTCTTTCGCTTGGGATTCAACCATCATAACCGCGTCATGCGTACCCGCGACAACAAGGTCGAGATCAGACTCTTCAAGTTCTTGTAAGGTTGGGTTCAAAACATAATCGCCGTCGATCAAACCGATACGCGCGGCTGCGATTGGGCCCATAAACGGCAGGCCAGAAATCGCCAAAGCCGCAGACGCGCCAATCATACCGAGGATGTCCGGCTCGTTTTCGAGATCATGTTGCAAGACAGTGATGACAATCTGAACTTCGTTCTTATATCCCTTTGGGAAAAGGGGACGAATAGGGCGGTCTGTTAGGCGAGAGATCAAGGTCTCGCGCTCTGTCGGACGACCTTCGCGTTTAAAATAACCGCCAGGCACTTTACCCGCCGCGTAGAATTTTTCCATATAGTTTACGGTCAGAGGGAAAAAATCCATGCCCGGTTTTTGCTTTGTTGCGCCGCAAACGGTCGCGAGCAATTTCGTTTCGCCGTAGGTCACGAATACCGCGCCGTCAGCTTGGCGGGCCATACCGCCGGTTTCAAGTGTGAGCGTTCTTCCTGCCCAATCCATTTCAACTGTGTGTTTATCAAACATATCGTACATTATCTTTCTATCGTACATTCAGTGTGCAGAGAAACCCTATGTTCCTATGCAGGTCAGACCTCTTGTCTAACCTTTCAATATTGACCCTTTCATGTGTAAAAGGCCGTCCTAACCCTTTGAGTTTTGACGGCCTTTGAAACGGGTCAGAGGGTTGCGCCTAGCGGCGCAGACCCAATTTGGTAATGAGCGCCTTATAACGGGCCTCATTCTTTTTCTTAAGATAATCAAGTAAGCTTCGGCGCTTATTGACCATCATTAACAATCCGCGACGCGAATGGTTATCTTTTTTATTCGATTTAAAATGCTCTGTCAGATTGACAATCCGTTCTGTTAGGATGGCAACTTGTACTTCTGGTGAGCCTGTATCGCCCGCGCTTTGAGCGTGTTCTGCGATTAAAGCGGCTTTGCGCTCTGGTGTAATCGACATCATATTCTCCGTTATCAGTGTTATGGTCTAAACCTTATGTCTTCGACCCTATGTTAAAAACACGGAAAGGGGCCAAAAGACCGTCTTTACCGCGGCAGAGAGCAAGCGCTTGACCTTCATATTTTACCAAAACCGTCTCAGGGATAACCCCGTCATGTGTTTTCATAAATGTGGAAGGCGGGACGATTGCCCGTCCATGTTTTAGATTGTTTGCGTCCTCTAATGTTGCGGCACACACCGAGATGTCGTCCAGTGCGGTCTCAACAGGGCGCAAGGCCTCCAAAACGCCGCCCGTATGACAGAGTTGGGCCAATGCGTCCAGTGAAAAAGCGTCTGCTTCTTTAAACGGGCCAACTTGTAAACGCCGCAATGCCCCGACATAGCCCTCACTCCCTAAATGCCGGGCTAAGTCCCGCGCAAGCGAGCGGATATATGTGCCTTTGCCGCATATAACGTCTAGCGTTGCGCTGCCGTGATCGCCTGTAATCATTGTAATCTTATCAATCCGGACATTGCGCGATTTCATCTCAATCACTTCGCCCGCGCGAGCCAAATCATAAGCGCGCTTTCCGTCAATTTTAATTGCTGAAAACCGCGGCGGCGTCTGATCAATCACACCCGTAAAGACGGGTAGAGCCTTTAGGATTTCTGCCTCCACCGGATATGTATCGGATGTTGCCGTTACAACACCTTCTGCATCACACGTATCGCGGTGTTCCCCCCAAATGATTGTGACACGGTAAGCTTTCACCGCGTCCATCATATAGGGTACGGTCTTGGTCGCGTCACCAAGTGCGATTGGCAATAGGCCTGAGGCAAGCGGATCCAGCGTCCCTGCATGGCCCGCCTTTTGTGCATTAAACAGGCGGCGAACACGACCCACGACTTGTGTCGATGTCATGTTTAGCGGTTTATCAATATTGACCCAGCCGTGGACGGGATCGCCTTTACGTTTGCGAGACATTATCGTTTTCTTGTCGTATTACTGCTTGCCATTCTATATGCCTGTATATGCGCTTGTATAATTCAATATTTTACGTGGCCTGATATTGTGACCGATAATGTATTTAGCGCTCTGTTCAGAAATTGGATATAAGCTTTGAGCGTTTCAACGCTATTCTGCACCCTGACATGCTTTACTGAACACGGGCCTAAGTTCAACTCAATATTTACAGGGGGATATAGAATATTTTCAGAATCGTATTAGCGGGATGTTATGAGAATTTTTTGGCAAATTTTGCTAATTAGTTTTTTTTGCAAAGTTATATTCTACACGTAAGTCTCTAAAGTGTTGGTAATCTTGCCAATCTTTCAGAAAGATAAATATGTTTAAAAATGCTCATATCAAAAAAATGGGGCAATCCAGCCTTTTAGTTATGTCTACCCTTGCCTTCGCAGGATGTTCAACCATCGTCAACGGAACAAATCAGGCCGTAAAATTCAATACAGGTAGTGTGAATGCCGCAAAGTGCACAGTTACTGGCGGCAGTGATAATGCTGTAAACATAGACTTTGTGTCGCCCGCAGAAATTTCAATCCCGCGGAGTAAAAAAGCTCTAAACATTAAATGCAATAAAGCGGGTTATGCGGAAACAACAAAAACTGTGAATTCTAAACTCGAAGGCTCAACAGGCGGTAATATTCTAGCGGGCGGTGTCATTGGTGTGGGCGTTGATGCTCTGACTGGTGCTATGTATAAATATCCTGGGACAATTTCGATTATTATGGAAAGCCTCGATAAAATCTCATTGCTTTCCAAACCGTCAAAACCGCAAGCCGAACAGATTGCGGCGACACCCACATAATGGGGTTTAAGACGTAATGTCTTAAAGATATATTATCTTGAGCTTTGGTTTTATGATCCAAAGCTCAAATGACTCAGTCCATTTTTGATGTCAAAGCCCTGTTTTCCATTCAGAGAGAATTCAGCATGTGGAGTGTATGCCTGTTAAGGTGTTTGCATAAAGTTCAGTTCATAGTGGAGTTTTCATGTCGCGATTATCCTTATACCCACAGGCCATCAGTGTCGCTCTGACTTTGTGTCTTTGTGCATGCGCTTCCACGCCGCCAGCGCAAAACACGCTTTATTCAGGCCTATCCCAATCGGACATCCATAAAAGCTTCCCCGCAGGCCAAGGCCGCTCTGCCGCCGACCCTGTTTGTGTCAATTTTTACGCCAATGCTCGGGCCTATCAATCCCAAATTAAACCCACGAGCGGAGGGGGGCGCTTTTTGACCTCTGTCGGGCTCGCAACATTAGCCGGTGTCGCAGGGGCTACAGTCGCAGGTGCAGGGATAGGCAGTACTGTCGGTCAAATCGCGGCTAATCAAGCCGCCAGCCAAGCCGCCTATCAAGGCGGGGCGCTCGTGATTAACGGCTTAAAACCTAGCAGTGTCGCCGCGCGCAATATCACGTCAGCATCGGCTCAGCTTGGCTGTCCTGTTGTCATAACTTAAAATCAAGTCTCTAAAGATAAATTGTCTGAACCTCTTGAGTCCATCCGACAGTCACGGCGTCGCCGTCATCAATCACGGGACGTTTTATCAAGGTTGGATGTGCCCCCATCAGGGTAAGGGCTTTCGCGCTTGTCATATCCGTTTTATCCGCGTCCTCTAAACCCCGCCATGTGGTTGAGCGCGTATTTAAAAGCTTTTCATAGCCAACAACTTTTTCAAGCTCTGCCAGTTTTTGTGACCTTATACCATCTGCACGCACATCAATCAGAGTTAGATTATGACCCGCAGATTCAAGGGCTTTAATGGCTTTTTTGCAGGTGTCGCAGGTTTTCAAATGATAAACGGTGAGCATCATATCTGACTTTCAATAAATTCAATCATGGCCCTGTAAACTTTGGGGCGCGAACGATCATTATGCATTTCGTGGGCCACGCCTTCAAACGGCAAAAACATACAATTTTCAGCGTGGCCTGCAAAGGTTTCCGAGGCCGTGAAATCGGTTAATACATCCGCTTTCGCATGCATTAATAAAAGTGGCTTTGACCAGCTTTCCGCGTCTGCGAGACTCGCCCCTCCGCGCGCGATCATACCCAGTGCTAAGCGCCCACCGAGCGTACCGTGATTAAGTGGGTCTTGGACATATTTTTCTTGTTCAGCGGGGAGGCTAGACACGGCCTCACCTTTAACAGGCTGCGAAATCGAAAAATCTGGAAACAGCTTTGTAAGCCCTTGTATAATCCAGCGTAAGGGTTTGGGCACAGGCGCTGCTAAGCGCAAGAGCGGGGCAGAGGCGATCACAGCTAAAATATCCGTATTTTTCTCATTGAGACTCTCTTGAGGTTCATCTTGAAGCATATAGTTGAGCACTAAGCCACCGCCCATAGAATGGCCGTATAATATATGCGGCACACCCGGATATTCACGGCGGGTTGTGTCCAAGAGTTGATTTAAGTCATCAAAATATTCTGTATAATCCCGCACAACCCCGCGCTTGCCGTCTGATTTTCCGTGACCGCGTAAATCCAGTGCAATCGTCGCAATCCCCGCAGCGGATAAGGCTTCCGCCATATCAGAATAACGGCCACAATGTTCGCCAAAGCCGTGAACCAATGACATAACAGCGCGCGTTTTTTTAGGCGCTGTGAATTTTATACCTTTAAGCAAGATGCCGCGGCTGGATTGACATTCAAATGTCTGCATTAAAACACCTTATCTGCTGACCGCATGGCACAGTTTGAAATTTGCATATGCGTATAAGCCTATCAGAAAGTCATCGGCATTCAATTGTTTTGAGAGGGGCATGTTTTGGATAGCCGTGCAAGCGTGGCGCATTACAACTTACTATTCATCCGAATATTGACTTTGAACAAAATGCCTCACCGCAATAACTTTACCACTCTGATTTTAGTGTGAAACGGGCAAGCTTGCGCTGTTTGACGACTATAGTGCTGTGATTAACGCGCGCGTTGTAATTGCGTACCCGTCCAAGCCCCGTCTGGATCTCTTCTGTTCATTTGCTCTGTGAATTCGAAATCGTAACGTTCACCCCGAGCTGATTTTATGGATTGATAATGGATACGTTTTTGTTCCAAGCGAAACCGTGCTAAGGAGTCGAGTATTACACCCGCTGTGAACATCATAATCGCGCTTAAGAGCAGGGTCAGAGCAAGAATCCAACTCGGCAATCCATTGATCTGACCTGTGTCAAAATACTCTAAAATGACAGGTGTCATAACAAATATGCTCAGCATGGATAAAGCGAGGGCAATCCCAGAGAAAAACATGAAAGGGCGTGTTTCTTTGAGCAATAAGGTCATCATGCGTATGATCTTGAAGGCACGAGCGAGGGTCGAGTTTTTTTGATCGCCTCGCTTTTGCCCCCTGTGCTTTCGCCCCCTGTGCTTTTGCCCTAATTTATTTTGATCCGACTCTGTTCCGTCAGTTCCGTTGCGGTCTTCGAGATTATCACAGGCCACTTCAATGACGCGTAGTCTTAAAATTGCGGCATGAACGGTCATTTCAGTTTCGATATTAAAGCCTGGGCTTTGTGCCGGGAAGCTTTTGACGAAGCGCCGCGTAAACACACGGTAGCCAGAGAATATATCTGTGAGATCTGTTTTAAAGAGGGTTCTGTGAACGCGCCCGAACAATATTTTGCCAATTGAACTCTGAACCCGGCTCGATTTGAATTCGGGTTCAACGATAGTCCCCGTTTCTGAATCTTTGTTTGTATTCGTTTTAAGATCAGAGCCAATCACCATATCCGCACGATTATCGATTAAGGCCGAGATAAGC
>CALCKU010000149.1 GCA_937965735.1 uncultured Caulobacterales bacterium | reverse complement strand
CTGTTTGGCGGGTTTTTTTGTGTGCAATAATGAAAATAGCTCTTGAAACCTGATGCGAGCATATCAATATAAAATTCATTGCTCTTGGGTATTAAGAGCCCAGAATTCTATTTCCCGCATATATTACGGCACACTTTAAGGAAGACATTATGCAAGACCCACAAGACATTATGATGAACGTCGTACCAATGGTCGTCGAACAGTCCAGCCGCGGAGAACGTGCATTTGATATTTTTTCAAGATTGTTGCGGGACCGAATTATCTTTTTAAACGGCGTTGTCGAAGACGGTATGGCGAGCGTCGTTACCGCCCAATTGCTTTTCCTCGAATCAGAAAATCCAAAAAAAGAAATCTCAATGTATATTAACTCGCCCGGTGGCTCTGTTACCTCTGGCATGGCGATTTATGACACAATGCAATACATCAAAAGCCCTGTATCGACAGTGTGTATTGGACAAGCCTGTTCAATGGGTTCACTGCTTTTGTGTGCAGGTGAAGACGGAATGCGTGTCGCACTTCCGAATGCACGCGTAATGGTACACCAACCATCTGGCGGTTTCCGAGGTCAGGCCTCTGACATTCAACGTCACGCCGCCGATATTTTGGCAATGAAAAAGCGGTTAAACGAAATATATGTCAAACATACGGGCAAAAAATATGCAATGATTGAGAAGACACTGGATCGCGACCACTTTATGACCGCTGAAGAAGCCAAAGATTTTGGTATTGTCGATCACGTTTACGCAAAACGCGGAGATGATGCGTAAATATTTCAACATTCTCTAAAAAAATTTGTGAATAGGTTTTAAAACTTTAGTAATTGCAAGTGTCTTTCGCTTGCGATTACTTTAGGAAATATGCTCCGTTGGAGTTTGAAGTAAGTTTACAGTAATAAAATTGTCGTATGCGTGAAAAATGTATATAGCGGCATTGCTCTTGCATCACAGGATGTTACCCATTGAGGGAAAAGAGCCAAAAGGACATTAGAATGAGCAAGTCTGACACGACCGATTCCAAAAACACGCTTTACTGCTCTTTTTGCGGGAAAAGCCAACACGAAGTCAGAAAGCTTATTGCGGGCCCGACCGTATTCATTTGCGATGAATGTGTTGAACTCTGCATGGACATTATTCGTGAAGAAGGCAAAGGGTCTATCGCCAAAACACATGAAGGTGTACCAACCCCGCAAGAAATTTGTGATACACTGGATGATTATGTGATTGGCCAATTTCACGCGAAACGGGTCTTGGCCGTTGCCGTGCACAATCACTATAAGCGTCTTAACCACGCAACTGTAACACCCGAAGTCGAACTGGCAAAATCGAATATCCTACTCGTAGGCCCGACAGGGTGTGGTAAAACACTTTTGGCGCAAACACTCGCACGAATTCTTGACGTACCGTTCACCATGGCCGACGCGACCACTTTGACCGAAGCGGGTTATGTGGGCGAAGACGTAGAAAACATCATATTGAAACTTTTACAATCCGCTGATTATAATGTGGAACGCGCTCAGCGCGGAATTGTCTATATTGATGAGGTTGATAAAATCAGCCGAAAATCAGACAATCCGTCGATCACTCGTGATGTTTCAGGCGAAGGCGTACAACAAGCTTTGCTTAAGATTATGGAAGGCACTGTGGCCTCTGTACCCCCGCAAGGTGGGCGTAAGCATCCGCAACAAGAATTCTTACAAGTCGACACAACGAATATATTATTTGTCGTGGGCGGAGCCTTTTCAGGCCTTGATAAGGTTATATCACATCGCGGCGAAGGCTCGACAATTGGGTTTGGCGCAAAGATCAAAGAAGTCGATGAACGCCGTATCGGTGAAATCCTCAGAAGCGTCGAACCTGATGATTTGTTGAAATTTGGCTTAATACCCGAATTTGTAGGCCGCCTCCCCGTTATTGCGACACTACAAGATTTGGACGAAGATGCACTGATCACAATCCTAACAGAGCCTAAAAATGCACTCGTCAAGCAATATCAAACCTTGTTTGACATGGAAGACGTCAACTTAAACTTCTCTGAAGACGCTCTTAAAGCGATTGCCAAACGCGCAATTGCCCGCAAAACAGGCGCAAGGGGTCTACGCTCTATTATGGAAGGTATATTGCTCGATACAATGTATGACTTGCCAAGCTATGAAGGCGTTGAGGAAGTTGTCATTAACGGCGAAGTTGTCAATGGACAGGCTAAACCCCTTTTGATTTATGCAGATCGTAAGAAAGTCAAAGAAAAAGCTTCTTAGGCTGAATGCATAACCGACAAAAGCGTCTATGGAGAGGGTTGAATTTTTCAAAAAGCTTCCCATTTCAGACTTCATCTCACAAATTTAGTGTGACAAAGCCTATTTCAACCAGATTTCTGGTTAAGGATGTTTATGACTGATACCTATTTACTGCCTGTACTGCCCTTGCGCGATATTGTCGTTTTTCCGCATATGGTCGTCCCGCTTTTCGTCGGGCGTGAAAAATCTATAAACGCTCTTGAAGACGTTATGAAAAACGAAAAAAAGATTTTTCTTGTCACGCAAAAAGATAGCAAATCAGACGACCCCAAAGTCGATGAAATCCACCATGAAGGCTGTATCGCGACAATTTTACAATTGTTGAAATTACCAGATGGTACAGTTCGCGTCTTGGTCGAAGGCGGTGAACGTGGGACGATTGATGCATTTACAGACAAGGTTGAGTTCTTTGAGGCTTTCGTCGAACAAAAGCTTGAGCATATTGAAGACCGTGATGAAATCACGACCATGAGCCGCGTTGTCCGTAGCCAGTTCGAGAGTTACGGAAAATTGAACAATAAAATCGCTGAAGAGGTAGTAACCTCTGTTGTCGAAACCGAAGACCCTGGCAAGGTTTCAGACCTGATTGCCGTACATCTCAATGCTAAAATTGATCAGAAACAGGCTTTATTAAAAGAAACTGACGTGAAAAAACGGCTCCATGCCATTTTAGAACTGATTGAGAGTGAGCTTGCAATTTTAAAAGTGGATAAGAAAATCCGCGGACGCGTAAAACGCCAGATGGAAAAAACCCAGCGTGAATATTATCTCAATGAGCAGATTAAAGCGATCAACTCAGAGCTTGGCGAGAACGGTAACGGAACAGATGAAGTTGCGGAATTGGTCGAGCGCATTGAAAAGACAAAACTGACAAAAGAAGCGCGTGAAAAAGCCGATGCAGAAATCAAACGCTTGCGCCAGATGAGCCCTATGTCGGCTGAGTCAAATGTATCGCGGAATTATTTAGATTGGTTGTTATCTGTCCCTTGGGGCAAAAAGAAGCGTGTACAGCGCGATTTGAAAAAAGCCCAAGCAATCCTAAATGCTGACCATTACGGTCTTGATAAAGTCAAAGAGCGTATTGTCGAACATTTAGCGGTTCAAACCCGTACCAAGAAAGTCAAAGGGCCAATCTTGTGTCTTGTTGGCCCTCCGGGTGTTGGGAAAACATCCCTTGGACGCTCTGTTGCCAAAGCAACGGGCCGCGAATTTGTGCGCGTCTCTCTTGGAGGCGTACGGGATGAATCTGAAATTCGGGGCCATCGCAGAACCTATATTGGGTCAATGCCTGGTCGTGTTATTCAATCCATGAAAAAAGCCAAATTTAACAACCCTATGTTCTTATTTGACGAGATCGATAAGATGGGGTCTGATTTTCGCGGTGATCCCGCCTCCGCATTGCTCGAAGTTCTCGATCCTGAACAGAACGATACATTTAACGATCACTATCTCGACGTTGATTATGATCTCAGTGACGTAATGTTCTTAACAACAGCAAATTCCCTGAACATGCCGCAACCTTTGCTCGACCGCATGGAAATCATTCGCGTCCCCGGCTACACAGAAGAAGAAAAAATTGAGATCGCAAAACGACATTTGGTTCCCGATCAAATTCGGGAACATGGCCTCAAAGCATCCGAGTTTTCTATTAAAGAAGAAGCCCTTCGCGATATTATCCGCTATTACACGCGCGAAGCGGGCGTTCGAAGCCTAAAGCGCGACATCGGTAAACTGGCCCGAAAAGCTCTCACCCGTATTGTCTCAGGCCATGATAAAAACATCACCGTCACATCAAAGAATATTGAAGACTTTTTAGGGGTTAAAAAATTCCGCTATGGCCTGACCGAAGATACGCATCAAATTGGCGTTGTGACTGGGCTGGCGTGGACAGAAGCAGGCGGAGATATTCTAACGATTGAAGCCGTACGCATGCCCGGTAAAGGCAAAATGCTCATAACAGGCAATTTAAAGGATGTAATGAAAGAATCGATTTCCGCCGCCAATTCCTATGTCCAAGCCCGTGCGCCTGATTTCGGCATTAGCCCACGCCAATTCCAAAGCTCTGATATTCATGTTCATGTCCCAGAAGGTGCAACGCCCAAAGACGGGCCGAGCGCAGGAGTCGGCATGATTACGGCTATGGTGTCCGTTTTAACACAAATTCCGGTTCGTAAAGACATTGCCATGACCGGCGAAATTACGCTCCGAGGGCGCGTTCTACCCATTGGCGGGTTGAAAGAAAAGCTTTTAGCTGCGCTGCGCGGCGGCGTAAAAACTGTTTTAATCCCGATTGATAATGTCAAAGATCTGGCAGATATTCCAGAAAACGTGAAATCAGGACTGGAAATAATTCCCGTTTCAACCGTTGATGAAGTCATTAAAAATGCATTGACGCGCAAGCCTAAAAAAATTAAATGGACGGCTGTCGATGAAGCCTCTTTAGCGGGAATTATTCTTGGAGAAAAGGTTGACCTCGGCGGAAAGTCGGCGCATTAAGCGTTTCTGAAAAATATTTGCAGATAAAGGGCGGTTAGCTCAGCTGGTAGAGCATCTCGTTTACACCGAGAGGGTCAGCGGTTCGAACCCGTTACCGCCCACCATTTTCAAACTTTAGTATAGCGGAATAGCGTCTTATAGACCATCCACAAGACCTTCCGCGTTAGCGAAGCTATGCCAATAGTTTACGCTCTTTAGACCGGCCTCGTAAATCCTATTCCATTTTGAATGAAGCCACTCTGATCGCTATTCATTTATTGGCATCAAAAAACGGGACAGGGTCAAATGACCCGATATAAATTAACCCGAGATAATTTTTAAAACAAAGCGCCCCATTATAGCCATTTAGTTTGAAACCGATTTAATATGCGTCAGACTCATATGCATTCGATAATGAGTAAGAAAATCTAATATCTGATACCGAATTAATCTGAAAGACGATAAGCTCAGATACCAATTAAACCCAACCCTATATCTGTGATGGGCATTGATGCCAGACAGGGATGTTAGGCAGGGATGTTAGGCAGGAATGTTAGGCGGGGATGTTAGGCGGATTCAATTGTGGCAAAGGAACATTTTTTGTTGTCTTTCATTTTTTGAGACTCGCCTTATAGTATGAGAATGTTTTCAAAAACACTGCCTATTCAAAACATTATACAGGAGAATATATTATGAACACCGACAAGTCCTCCACGCAAGATGTATCGCGGCGAAAATTCCTAAAGACGGGTACAATAGGCGTTGGCATGACAAGCCTGAGTCTGGCCGCTTGCGGAGCGTCTAACGCTTCAAGTGAGGCGGGTAAAAGTCAAGCGGGTGAGAAAACAGAAACAACGTCTTCAACATCTGGAAGCCAAACACAAAATAAGGGTAAGAGCGAAACCTCGTCAAAAGCCAGCGCCTATGACTATATTGTCATTGGCGGCGGAACGGCTGGCCCTGTGCTTGCCGCACGGTTAAGCGAAAACCCAGAAGTCAGCGTCCTCATTTTAGAAGCGGGTCGTGAAAACACATTTGAATATAGTGAATATGCCAATGGCGTTGGGAAAATGTGGGGGCCTGCAACGAATTGGGGCTTTAAGTCAGCGCCGCAGTCCGAGTTAAATAATCGCGAAGTGAACCAGCCACGCGGAAAGGTCTTAGGCGGGAGTGCGGCCATCAATGTCGGTTCATGGTCACGCGGCACACAAAGCAATTATGAGAGCTGGGATATTCCGGGCTGGGACTGGCCGACACTTCTAAGCCTGTTCAAGAAAATTGAAAATGCGCCTGATTCTGACGCCGCATTTCGCGGACAAGACGGCCCGATGCGCCTTGAAGAAACGCCCGCGGGTACAGAAATGACAGAGGTGATGCGTCAAGCGGCCATCCAAGCGGGTGTGGGTGAAACACCCGACCGGAACGCGAAAAACCCAATTGGTTTTGAAATCTGGGAAACCATTTTCCCGAATGGACGACGCTGGAATACCGAACACGCCTATTTGCGTCCTGCCCGGTCTCGCAGTAACTTACAGGTTGAAACGCAAGCGCTTGTTACGAAAATAAATTTCGACGGCAAACGCGCCAACAGTGTCTCTTACACACAAGGGAATGAAACCCACACAATTGAAGCGACCAAAGAAATCTTACTCTGCGCTGGTGCGATCAATAGCCCGCAAATCCTAATGCTCTCGGGTGTAGGGCCAGAAGATCATTTGCGCGAGCATGGTATTGAAGTCGTTGAAAACGTGCCGAGTATTGGAGCTAATCTTTCAGATCATATGCGTATCGATTTTGGTGCCTTGACCCCTAAAGGTGTCGGGGAGACCATTTTTTCCGATGCGAGCGATCCCAAACAGCTAGAGCAATGGCGTTCAGGTCATTACGGGCCATTGACCGTGGCTGAAAATACAGCGGCTGCCTTTCTGAAATCAGACGAAAGTGTTGCCCACCCTGATATTGAAATCATGTATTCAATAAATCCGCCTTACAGTATGCGAGGGAAAGATTTCGCGGGCCGTGCGGGTTGGTACTTTAATGTCGGACTTGTTCAGCCCAAAAGTAAAGGGTCGGTCAGGTTGCAATCGTCTGATCCAAAAGATCTCGCGATTTATGATCCAGCCTATTTAAGCGATCCAGAAGACCTCAAGACTTATATCAAAGGGACGCGTATCGCGCTCTCTCACGTCAAAACAAAAGCCCTTAGCGCTTATACCGATATGTCAACACTGTCTTTATCACCGGACGCTACGGACGCTGAATTGGAAGACCATATCCGTAAAACGGCGGAGTCGATTTATCACCCTGTCGGGTCTGTAAAAATGGGCAAGCTGGATGATGATAGCGCCCCGCTAGACCCACAGTGCCGCGTCAAAGGCGTGACGGGTCTTCGGGTTGTCGATGCTTCGGCGATTCCGTCACTTGTATCGGGTCACACAATGGCCCCGACCATATTGGTCGCAGAGCGTGTTGCTGAATTTATGAAAGAAGGCTGAAATGGAAACGATTAAAGGAAAAGACGTTTCCATAAAATTTGACGGATCAAAATGCATCCATTCTCGGAATTGCGTTCTGTCACTGCCCGAAGTTTTTGTTGGAGGCAAAGAAGGCGCCTGGATTTTTCCAGATAAAGCCCCGGTTGAGGATATAGTCATTCTCGCACAAGGGTGTCCTTCCGGTGCGATTCACTATGAACGCCATGACGGCGGTGAAGCCGAGCCTAAACCCGAGGTCAACACCGTACGCACACTCGAAGACGGGCCGCTATCTGTCAAAGCCGATATTGTTTTAAGCGGCAAAGCGATTGGCAATCGGGCGACTTTGTGTCGGTGCGGCCAGTCTAAAAATAAGCCTTATTGTGATGGATCCCATAACCAAGCGAAGTTTACAGCCACAGGCCAGACCCCGGTTCAAGACTTTAAAGCCTTGGAGGCTCGCAATGGCCCGTTAAAAATCACGCCAGCCTCTAATGGCCCTTTAATGGTAAAGGGTAATTTAGAGCTCATAAGCGGGACGGGCGCACGCACAAACCTAACACAGAAAACAGCTTTGTGTCGGTGCGGCGCGTCGGCCAATAAACCCTATTGTGACGGAAGCCATGCAAAGATCGGATTTAAATCTGATTAGGCCGTGGTGACAATTTGAAACTTGATTAAGACGATCACAAGCCCTTAGTGGCTTAAACTTAAAGACGGGCAACGCCCTCTGAATGCACAATGTGTTAAGGGTTGTATTTTTATGACGGCCCTTAACCCCCGCCGAGCGCTATGAAGAGCGATACGGCGTTCTGCTTTTCATTGCTCTGGGCCTCTAATAAACTTTGGCGGGCGCTAAAGAGGCTCCGTTCCGCATCTAAGACTTCCAGATAATTGGCAGTCCCTTCATCATATCGCAATTGCGCTAAATAGGCGATGCGCTCTTGGGCGGTAACGGCCCGCGCACTGGCTTCAACTAATTCAGCCAACCAACGGCGTCCCGCGAGCGCGTCAGACACTTCGCGAAAAGCGACTTGTACGGTTTTATCATAATTAGCGACAGATTCCATTTCCAAGGCTTTAGCCAAACCTAAATCGGCTTCGCGTCCGCCCCAATCAAAAATAGGTAAACTCAGAGACGGCCCAAAACTCCACCCCAGACTATCAGAGTTAAATAAATCACCCAGATCGCTAGACGACAGCCCCGTATTCCCCGTTAAAGAAATCGTTGGAAAAAAGGCGGCACGCGCGACCGCAATATTGGCATTCGCCGCTTTTAGGTTGTGTTCAGCCGCAATAATATCGGGTCGCACGAGGAGCAAATCTGACGGCACACCTGCGTTCAACCGAGAAACAAAATTTTGCTCCGTCAAAGACAAACCCTTGGGAAGAACGGCAGGGAACCGTCCGCCAATCAATAGGCTTAATTGATTGCGCGTATTAGCGGCCGATAATTGTTGACTACTCAGCGCTTGTTCAGCTTGCGTGAGCAGGGCTTCGGCTTGGTAGAAGTCCAGAGCGGACGTCACACCCGCATCCAGTCGCAAACGCGCCAAACGTAAGCTTTCTTGGCGCGTTGTGATCGTATCTGCGGCCAGTGCAATTTGTTCTTCAGTCTCAATAAGATCGAAATAGGTTGAGGCAACATCGCCGACTAAAGACAGATAAAACGCCCTTTGTGTCGAAATTTCTGCCAAATATTTCGCGCGTGCCGCTTCGGTTAGGTTTTTAACACGACCCCAAAAATCGAGTTCATAAGAGGCTACGCCGACACTAATATTGAAATTATTAGACGTTACCGCCGCAGGATTATTATCGCCACCAACACCCAAAGTGCGGGCGCGACTCGCGCTTCCGTCAACAGCCACTGTCGGTAAACGTTGACTGTCTTGAAGACGAAATTGGGCGCGCACTTGTTCTACCCGTGCTGTTGCGGCCAAAAGGTCACGATTATTATTGAGCGCTGTTTCGATAAGCGTATGAAGCCTGGGATCATTAAAGTAATCCCTATAACTCAACGTGCTTGCGACAGCCGTACCGTCTGGGCGATATTCGGTATCAAAACGAGCCTCTGTTGAGGTCTCTGACGCGGTTTTGAGCGGATATTTAGAATTCACGGAATCCGGTATGAAATGAGCACAAGCACTCAATATCAAAACCGGTAAGGCGGCGCTTAGATAAAATATCGACCTCATATTGGCTGTTCGCTTTCTGTCTCAGTCCCGTGACTTCCGCTTTGCGTAGCCTTACGACCAAATATACGTCGAATTGTATTGTAAAGCAGGGGTACAATGAAAACGCCCAAAATTGTTGCCGACGCCATGCCGCCCATGACCCCTGTCCCGACAGCAATACGGCTATTCGCCCCTGCCCCTGTGGCCGTAACCAAAGGTAACATCGCTAGAATAAAGGCCAATGAGGTCATAATGATTGGGCGCAACCGCAAACGGGCGGCATTTTTAACGGCTTCTAATGGGGATTTGCCAAGCGCTTCTTCCTCAATTGCAAATTCGACAATAAGGATCGCGTTTTTGGCCGCCAATCCGATAATCGTAATCATGCCAACATTGAAATATACGTCTGCTGAAAGACCACGCGCCATTGAAAATAAGACAGCCCCTAAAACACCGATGGGTACAACCAGCAGAACAGAGAGTGGAATAGACCAACTCTCGTAAAGCGCAGACAGTAAGAGAAATACAACCAGCACGGAAAGCCCCAAAAGCGCACCAATTTGCCCTGCGGCCCGTTTCTCTTCAAAACTAATACCCGTCCACTCTGACCCTATGCCTTGTGGCAATTGAGCAACAAGGCGTTCAACCTCATACAATGCAGCACCCGAAGATTGGCCCGGCGCGGCTTGACCTGAAATGGTCATAGCAGGATAGCCATTATAGCGGGAAAGACTCGGCGGCCCCGCCGTCCAATTTGCACTAGCAAAAGCGCTAAACGGGACTAAATCGCCTTGTTGATTTGGCAGGCGTAAATCCATTAGGTCTTCAGCCGTCATACGGTACGGGGCATCGGCTTGCATATAGACTTGAAGAGATCGACCGCCCATGATGAATTCATTGACAAAGGCGGACCCAAAATTAATCGCCAAGGTATTGTTCACATCCGTCAAGGATAGTCCCAAAGACCGTGCCAAAGTTCGGTCGATATTGACCTTTAATTGCGGGCTGGCCTGCTGATCCTCTGGCCGTACGCCAACCAAAATATCGCTTTGTGACATCAGCCCAAGCAATTGATTACGAGCCGACACTAAGGCCTCACGTCCTAATCCCGCTTGGTCTTCTAGCTTAAGAGAGAACCCGCTAGCATTACCCAGCGAGGCGATTGCGGGCGGTTGAACCACAAATACACTGCCATTCTCAACTTGCGAAAAACGGCCCATAGCTTTACCGACCAAAGCGCCGGCTGAACTACCGGGGGCGGTGCGCTCACTCCAGTCTTTTAACGGGCCAAACATCATTGCATTACTCTGGCCCTGACCAAAGAAACTATAGCCGCGCACAACGATCAAATCTTCAAGCTCATCCTGTTCCATCCAAAAGTCTGAAGCGGGTTTGATAACGGATTCTGTACGCGATTCTGTAGCCCCCGGCGGTGACTGAACAACCGTAATCAAATATCCTTGGTCTTCAACGGGTAGAAACGCCGTTGGAAGTCGCACAAACAAAAACCCGGTGAGAACGACGAGCATGATAAAGACAGCCATGCCACGAATGGGGCGCGCCAATATACCATCTGTTGCGCGTCCATAGCGTTCTGTCATACGGTCAAACCAACGATTAAACCCCGCAAAAAGGCCTGTTCCAAAGCCTAAAATTCGGCCAAAGCCTTTTGTCTTTTTTGTTGTGCCTTTACGATCATTCTCTTGGATTGGTTTTAGGAAAGACGCACATAAGGCAGGCGTAAGTGTCAAAGCCATAAGAGCTGAAAACAGGATAGATATAGAGAGCGTGACCGAGAACTGCCGATAAATCCCGCCCGTTGAACCCGGAAAGAATGCCATAGGCAGAAACACAGCCACTAAAACTAATGTAATCCCGATAATCGCGCCCGTAATTTGATCCATCGCCTTACCTGTGGCTTCCTTAGGCGACAAACCTTCCTCGCGCATAATACGTTCGACGTTTTCAATCACGATAATCGCATCATCGACGAGGATACCAATGGCGAGCACCATACCAAAGAGGGTCAAAACATTGATGGAAAAGCCAAACATCCAAAGGCCAAGACAGGCCCCCGCAAGGGCGATGGGCACAACAATGGTCGGAATAAGGGTCGCACGCCAGCTTTGTAAGAATAAAAACATGACAAGAAAGACCAGTAACATGGCCTCAATCAATGTTTTAACAACTTCATCTACTGAAATTTGGATAAACGGCGTGGTATCATAAGGGATTGACCATGCGACATCGCTCGGCAGGCCTGTCTCTAATTGCAACATACGGGCTTTCACACCCTTTGCTGTCGCCAGCGCATTGGCCCCTGTCGCCAATTGGATTGCGATCCCAGCCATAGGCTGACCATTAAGCGTTGTGGTGGTTGCGTAACTCTTTGCTCCCAGCGCGATACGGGCTACATCTTTGAGACGCACTGTCGCACCGCCAGTGTCTGCCAAAAGAATAATCTCTTCAAATTGCTTTATCGTCGAAAAACGGTTCTGGGTGATAACTGTCGCGTTTATTTGTGTGTCTGACAAATTAGGTAAAGCCCCGACAGAGCCACCCGCAGTCTGGCTATTTTGTTCCCGCACGGACGCTAAAACGGATGACGGCGACAAATTATAAGAGGCTAATTTTTCTGGGTTCAGCCAAATTCGCATAGCGTATTCTGAACCAAACAGGGTTACATCACCCACACCTTGTACGCGCCGCAATTCATCAATCACTTGAGTCGAAGCGACATTACCCAGATCTGTAGACCCCATATCACCACTTATCGACGTCAATGCGATAATTTGCATAAAACCCGCATTGGCTTGTCGAACTTGTATACCTTGTCGGCTCACCGCCTCTGGCAGACGGGCTTCAACTGTGCTTAGACGGTTTTGAACCTCTGTCTGAGCAATATCAATATCTGTACCCGCTTCGAAAGTCAGTGTAATCGACCCTGTGCCATTGGATTGACTTGAGGAACTCATGTAAAGAAAGCCTTCAACACCGTTGAGCTGTTGCTCAATGATTTGAATAACATTTTGCTCTAAGGTTGCCGCATCCGCGCCTGGATAGGTAACGGAAATACTGAGTGAGGGCGGCGCAACTTCGGGATATTGCTCAATCGGCAGGCCACGCAAAGCAATATACCCCGCGAGTAAAACACACAGCGCAATAACCCAAGACAGAATGGGACGGTCAATGAAATAACGTGACACGGACTAACCCGCCTTAATCATAAAGGACAATATCAATAAGTTGGGGCGCATTATTGGCCCGCCTTTTGCGCTTTGTCACGAACGGGCTGACCCGGTCTTAGCTTTTGCAAATTGCTGATGATAACCTTTTCACCCGCCTGCAAACCCCTCTTTATAATCCAATGGCCCGCGTCCATAGGCCCTAATTCGACAGGTTTGACCGCGACCTTACCCTGCCCGTCAACAACATAAACACTCGCAGTGGTAGCAGAAATTTGCACAGCACTTTGCGGCACTGAAATACCGCCTTGGCGTGTTCCAACATAAAACTTCGCTTTAACAAATTCGCCGGGTAAGAGAATCTTGTCTGGATTCGGAAACTCAGCTCTGAGGTTAACCGTACCCGTTGTCTCATTGACAGAAAAATCAAAGAAATCGACAAAACCACTATTTGAATAGGGTGTATCATCACCAAAATAAAGCTGCACCTTCGTTTTTCCGTTTTGGTCGATATCAATCGTCCCGTCTGCAACGGCGCGGCGTACTTTTAAAACCTCTGATGAGGCTTGCGCCACAGTCACATAAACGGGATCAAGCTGCTCAATCCGGGTCATTAACGTTGCGCCCGCAGCACTAACCAGAGCCCCTTCTGTGACTTGTGCTCGCCTTGCGCGCCCGTCAATAGGCGCACGCACAATTGTATAGCCAAGTTGGAGATTAGCCGCTTCGATTTCCGCTTCAATTTGCGCAATATTAGCGTCAGCTTCACGGGACGCCGCAATCGCAGAGTCAAATTCTTGTTGGCTAATCGCTTTTTCGGCGACAAGCGGACGGTACCGCTCAACCAGCGCACCCGCATTTGCGGCCGTGGCTTCGGCACGCTGAAGACTGGCTTTCACCTGCGCCAAACTCGCACGCAACTCACGCGGATCAATGCTAAACAGCGGCTGCCCCGCTTTAACATCTGTACCCTCTTCATAAAGACGCTCTTGAACAATACCATCTACACGCGCGCGAACCTCAGCTTGTCGTACAGGTTCGACACGGCCCGGCAATTCAATAATATTAGGAATACTCACTTCGCGGACGGCAAAGGTTTCGACAATCATGGCCTGAGCCTGAGTTGGCGTCTGATTTTGCGCCTCTGTTGGCTTTGACGCTGAGACCTGCGACGCCGCAGTCTCCTTTTCCCCACAACTTGCCAATAGAATTGGCGCTAACAAAAGCAATAAGCCAAATTTGTTCATTTTGTCTCCCTTAATTACGCGTAGTGCATAAAGGTCAATTTAGATAGAGACAAAATCAACATATTTACACCCCATATATCCCTGCCCATATATATCCCTGACAGATTTGGCCTTCTCCCGCTAAACTCTAAAACTAAACGGGGAGGGACGAATGCAGGTCAAGATTAGTTGATTGATACAAAAGATTCAAACCGAGTAAAGGCTTTGAAAACTAGAGCGCCTTAGGGTCTGCTTGGTGATTGCTTGGGTTCTGCTTGGATTCTGCTTGGATTCTGGACGGAACTATGAATAGGGCCGCTTTTAAGACTTATGTTGAGCATGAACTGGCTACGACATTGAAACAGGGCGACATTATTATCGCTTTGGATATCCGACCTACTCACAAAAGCGAAAGGGCCAAAGCCTGCTTGCGCAAACACGGAGCTTGGTTTCTCTTTCTACTCCCCATAGCCCAGATATCAACCCTATTGCAATGGCGTTCTCAAAACACAAGTCCTGCCTCGCCGTAACTCAGATGTCCATCAACCCAACGGTAAAACGTTCTGCGCTGTACGCCAAACTTAGCAAGGATCCACTTAGCAGGGCGCGATGAGCGCTGACGTTCGGACAGGAATACACTAGAAAAACAGGGGCTCGAACAACGAATACACCATATTTATTCAAGGTAATTCAAAGGCTTAACGGAGGTAAACAGGCTAATAATAACCGTTTTGAAAATATGGTGCGGCCGAGAAGACTCGAACTTCCACCCATGTTACTGGACAGCGACCTCAACGCTGCGCGTCTACCAATTCCGCCACGGCCGCACATTAAGGTGAGAGGGCTATAGACATTTGTAGAGGGTTTGTGA
>CALCKU010000148.1 GCA_937965735.1 uncultured Caulobacterales bacterium | reverse complement strand
CCACCCAGGAATTGGTCGGGGGTCTGCAATCTCTCCTGAAACATCAAAACTGATTGAGTCTGAAATTAAACGATTCGTCACTGAAGCGCATGAGAAAGCGTTGGAAATCCTTAAAAAGAAAAAGAAGGATTGGGTCGCTTTGGCCGAGGCTCTGCTTGAATATGAGACATTGTCGGGTGATGAGATTACGGTTCTATTGTCCGATGGGATTAAACCTAAGCGTCCAGATGCTGCGGCTAAGCCGTCCGTATCGGCTGTACCGACGACGAAAAAACCGCGTCCATTAGGTGATGCTCAACCCGAGACTTAAGATATTAAACCTGCCAAATGCTAGGTTTAATATCTTCAATGGCGTGATGAATAGGTGAGCTTCAAGTTTGATTTTAGCTATATATCTTTTGTGATCGCTTGATCTTATGAAAATGGGAAACCATTTTAATTTGGACGACATTGAAGGATGCCAATTGATATGTCTGTCCCCAGCCTTATATTTCAGCGCCCAAAAATCATGGGAATTCTCAATGTCACGCCCGATAGCTTTTCGGATGGCGGACGACATGCGGATGTAGACACAGCGGTTCAAAAAGCGCTCGCGCTTATCGATGAGGGCGCAGATATTATTGATATTGGCGGCGAGTCTACGCGGCCCGGTGCAGACACAATTTCGATTAAAGAGGAAATCCTACGCACGGTTCCCGTTATCTCGGCCCTTCGCGAAGCGATGCGCGACCTTGACCGTGAACCGCTTATCTCGATTGATACGCGCAAACCTGATGTAGCCGAAGCGGCGATTCATATGGGAGCGGACATATGGAATGATGTGACGGCATTGACCTTTGACACGCGTTCAGAGGCTGTTGCGGCCGATCTGGCCTGTCCACTTATCCTAATGCATATCCAAGGCTCGCCAGCGACCATGCAGGATAATCCCGTTTACGGTGACACGGTTGGCGATATAAAAAACTGGCTTGCACGGCGAATAGATGCGGCAGAATTTGCAGGGATTGAGCGCAGTAATATAACCGTTGATCCGGGTATTGGCTTTGGCAAAACCTTAGCCGATAACCTCTCACTTCTCTCAAACCTTGAGAGCTTTAGATCGCTCGGCTGTCCAATTTTAATGGGTACGTCTCGTAAAAGTTTTATTGGGAAGATAGATGGGAGCCATGTCGATGATCGCTTGGGCGGTTCACTGGCGAGTGCGCTTTGGTCTGCTACGAACGGTGCCGATATTCTGCGCGTACATGATGTGGCGGAAACTGTGCAGGCGCTGAAAATTTGGGAGTCTATCGAGAATGGTTGAGCTTAATACGAAATCTGTTGGCCGTGTCCTGATCATTGCGGGCTCTGACTCTGGTGGCGGGGCTGGAATACAGGCTGACATTAAAACATGTGCCGCTTACGGGGCCTATTCCATGACGGCGATTACGGCTGTGACAGCGCAAAATACCGTTGGGGTTCACGCGGTTGAGTTTATGCCTGCCGCGCTTGTCAAAACCCAAATAGAGGTTTGTTTATCTGACATTGGTGCAGACGTTATTAAAATTGGTATGCTTGGGAATTCAGAGATTATAGACATCGTAGCAAATGCTATTACGGATATTGAAGCCTTTGTTGTCCTTGATCCTGTCATGGTGGCAACGAGTGGCGACGCTCTATTATCAACTGACGCGGTTGAAGCGATGAAGACCAAATTATTACCGCTTTGTGATCTCGTGACACCGAATGTGCCCGAGGCAGAAATCCTAACGGGGCTTACGATTAAAGAGGCGGAGGATCTGTCTAAGGCAGGGCAAAAATTACTAGAGATGGGCGCTTATGCGGCTTTGATGAAGGGCGGGCATTTGAAGGGCAAAACGCTGATTGATGTGCTTGTCTCTGATGACGGGGCGAGCTTGATGACAGGGCCAAGACTTCACAGCAAGCATACACATGGTACAGGGTGTACGCTTGCCAGTGCTGTGGCGGCGTCTATGGCTTTAGGCAATCCGCTAGAGGCTGCTGTCATGTCAGCGCGAGATTTTGTTTTCGAGGGTATCCAAAGCGCGCCAAAGCTTGGTGCAGGGCATGGCCCATTAAACCATGGTTTGAGTTATGCAGAGGATGATACGACACCCGAGCCGTCAAACGGGAATAACCCTTTCTCCGTTTTGAAGGGATTGAAACCCTAACGAATGATTGGGGTAATCGGTTTGTCGACACCGCGCCGCGCGATGATGATGCCTAAGATAATAATCCCGAAAGAGATAATAATGCGCAATGTCAGCGGTTCATTTAGAAATATAACGCCTAAAGAGACGGACACGGCAGGCACAAAATAATTCACTTTGGCAATAAGGCTTGGCCCAGTCAGTTGTAAAACATAGAGGTATAATATCGTGGCAATACCTGTTGACCCGATACCCAGCCCGATAGCGGCCAATAAACTCGGTGTCGGTGGGATCGATTCTGGCAAGCCTGAAAACAGGGCGGCAATGACAGCAATCAGTGCTGCCATAACCAACATCATAGCTGCTGCGATACTGGGCGGCGTATCTGGCGCGCGTTTAGCCCCGACAGTGGTTATAGCGTAACAAAAAGCTGCCATGATAATCATCAATTGTGATTTCCAGTCCTTGACGAGTTCAAACGAAAAATCATCCGGCATAAATAATAGGATAATTCCGAAAAGCCCAACCGAGAAACCAAGTAATTTTAACGTATTGAGTTTTTCATCGGTAAAGAAATGCGCCAGTATGATGGTCATAATAGGCATAAAGCCAATTAGAATCGCCGACAGCCCGCTATCGACTTTCAATTGACCTGTTGTGACAAGAAAAAAGGGGAGCACAGAGCTTGTGATACCCAAACATAAGTACCAAATCCAGCGCGAGTCACGAATTTTTGGAAACCGTTGTCCTCTGAACAGGGCATAAAGCGTCACTAAGAGGCATCCAATGGAGAGGCGATAGGCCACCAACCATATAGGCGCAATATGGGCCACACCCACATCAATTAATGTAAAGGCGCTACCCCAGATAAACACTAAAGTTATAGCGGATAATGCGAGGACTTTGGGGCTTATGGATTTAGGTTTGGAATCGGGCGTTTGAGTCATAATCCTGCCTTGCAGGCCTTGATATATGCGTCAATACTCTTGTTAAATGTGTCGCTATAAATCGGATTTGGATTTTGAATAAAAAATAGGAATCACAATTTCAATCAATGCGAGGAGTGAGAAATATACGACGCCCATTGCCATAGAGACTTGTGGCATATCGGTAAGAAGCCCACCTGTCGTGATGCTGTCTTTATACCCGCTTTCAAGTAAAAACTGATCGGTTAATCCGATTTTTGGTACTAAGTGTGCGTTTAGAATAAAACTAACTAAAAGGGCAAAATAGATTAAAACGGCGCAAAGGCTAATGGTTATTGCGATTTGAGGCTCTGAACCTTTTGGGTTTGAAAAAGCAAACCGCATGCGCACAAAGACAACGCTCAGATATATCCATAAGATTGTATTGCCCGGGGCCATAGTGTTCATGGCCAGCGCGAAAACACCGTATACAGGCACAAAAAACAGGAGTGATATTTTTTTAGGCATGACGGCCATAAATACACCTGAATGTACCATGATAAATTCAAATACCATCATAACGGCCAGAGTTTGTAATCGGTCCGTATTATTGGGATCGGGGGCAATCCAATATCGACCCATCTCAAAGACGAGTAGGGCATAGATAAGAGGGCCTATCCAAAACGATAATCGTGTAATCATAGGCCCGCCTTTGTAAATGCGTTAAGCCTTAAACGGGTCGCGCATCAAGATCACATCTTCGCGTTCTGGAGACGTCGAAACCATAGAGACGGGACAGCCAATCAGCTCTTCCACACGACGGACATATTTAACGGCTTCTGCGGGGAGGTCAGCCCAAGAGCGCGCGCCGCGCGTTGAGCCTGTCCAACCCGGAAGGCTTTCATATATGGGTTCAATAGTGGCTTGATTGGTCGCGCCAGAGGGAAGGCGACGAATAATTTTCCCGTTTAATTTATACGCTGTACAAATTTTTATTTCAGCCAAGCCATCCAGTACATCAAGTTTGGTCAAGGCAATGCCCGTAATGCCGCCCGTAACAATGGCCTGTTTAACCATAACCGCATCAAACCAGCCACACCGTCTTTGGCGTCCTGTTACGGTTCCAAATTCATGTCCGCGCTCGCCGAGCCTATGACCAATATCGTCAAAAAGTTCTGTCGGGAAAGGGCCTTCGCCTACGCGGGTTGTGTAGGCTTTTGTAATGCCGAGAACATAATTAAGCGATCGTGGTCCCATGCCAGACCCTGCGGCGGCTTGTCCAGCCACGGTGTTAGAGCTGGTTACAAAGGGGTAAGTGCCGTGGTCAATGTCAAGCATTGTGCCCTGTGCGCCTTCAAACAATATCCGTTTATCGGCACGATTTGCCTCATCAAGGCTATGCCAGACAGGGGCCATGAACGGGAGGATCTTCGACGCGACCGCTTTCAAAAGTTCAAAAAGCTCTTGTGGGTCGGTTTCCGTTTCGCCTAAGCCGCGTCTTAGCGCATTATGGTGGTGCAGTAAGTTTTCAAGGCGTGATAATAAATGCGTTTCGTCTTCGAGGTCACAAAGCCGTATTGCGCGTCGGGCAATTTTGTCTTCGTAAGCGGGGCCAATACCGCGTTTGGTCGTACCAATTTTAATGCCGTCCACACGATTTTCACGAATGCCGTCAAGCTCTGAATGGATCGGTAAGATGAGGGATGTCGATTCGGATATTTGTAAATCTGCGGGTGTAATTTTTATGCCTTGACCTTTAATCCGCTTTACCTCTTTTAAAAATGCCCATGGGTCAAGGACAACGCCGTTTCCAATTATGGAAAGCTTACCACCGCGTACTACGCCAGACGGCAGGAGGGAGAGTTTATAGGTTACGCCGTCAACGACTAAGGTATGACCCGCATTATGCCCCCCTTGGAATCGGACAATGACATCTGCACGACTGGATAACCAATCGACGATTTTGCCTTTTCCTTCATCACCCCATTGGGATCCTACGACAACTACATTGGCCACGGTAAACCTCACGTAAAAACGCACGCGTCTTGCGTGCTAGAAAAATTCTGTCTCTAAAATATTATGCTGATGACTGTGAAGCCATTAGAAAATTACAGAGACTCATGTCTTTAACGTTTTAAGCTCATAGCGCGTTTGTAACGTTGTGACGACTCACAAATGACTTTAATATGGGTATATCTAAGTGCCTATATTGGAAAACCCTGCAAGCGCTTCTATCCAGTGATCCCACCAAAAGACGTTGCAGTTTTATTTGCAGAGACTTTTTTAGATACTCACGTTTAAACCCTGTGTTTTAGAGCGAAACGAGATCGACTATTTTGACATGATTGAGTTCACGGATTGATTTTAATGTCACTTCTGAAACCCCGCCGTCAATAGCCACGAGGCAGACAGCTTCACCGCCCACTTCCATTCGGCCCATTGAGAATGTGGCGATATTGATTTTAGCGTCCCCGAGAAGATTGCCGAGTTGACCGACAAAACCGGGACGGTCTTCATTACGAACATAAAGCATATGCGGTGTGAAGGCTGCGTCCATTGACACGCCAAACAATCGCACAATGCGGGGTTCACCGCGGTAGATCGTGCCGACAATGGCAAATTTGCGTTCATCCGTTTCAACCATTATACGGATCAGACTTTCCGCCCGTTCGGATTCGTCAATATAACTCTCTTTGAATGCGATGCCGCGCTCTTTTACGAGACTTGGCGCGGAGACCATATTCGCTTCGGGCATAGCCGTTTTCAAAAGCCCTGCAAGGGCCGCTGCCGATAAGGGGTTCGTGTTAAGTTGTGTGATTTGGCCTTTATATGTGAGTTCAACACTTTTAGCGGGTGTTTGTAAAAGCTGTCCCATCATTGTGCCGAGCTTATCTGCCAGATCAATCCACGGCATAAGGCGCGGGGCTTCTTCTGCGGTAATAGACGGCGTATTTAGCGCGTTCGAAACCGCCCCTGTCAAAAGATAATCAGACATTTGTTCCGCGATTTGTACGGCGACATTTTCTTGCGCTTCGAGTGTGGACGCGCCGAGATGTGGAGTCGCGATAAAATTAGGCGTACCAAATAACGGATTTGTTTTAGCCGGTTCGACTGCGAAAACATCGAGGGCGGCGGCGCGAACATGACCGCTTTCTAAGGCCGCTTTCAGGGCCTCCTCATCCACAAGGCCCCCGCGTGCGCAATTGACAATAATGACACCTTTTTTTGTTAGCGCCAAATTCTCTTCAGAGACGATATTGCGGGTGCTCTCAACAAGAGGGGTATGCAAAGTAATCGCATCCGCGCGTTTAAACACGGTTTCAATATCTACTTTTTCAACACCCAATTTGACGGCGCGTTCTGGTGTTAGATAGGGGTCAAAGGCAATGATCTTCATCTTAAGGGCTAACGCTCGTTCGGCCACAAGCGCACCAATGTTCCCGCACCCAATAATGCCAAGCGTTTTGTTAAACAGTTCAACGCCTTTGAAATCAGACTTTGGCCATTCTCCGTTTTGTGTTCGGTTTGACGCAGAGGGAATTTGCCGCGCGGCAGAAAATAACATGGCTATAGCATGCTCGGCGGTTGTGACCGCGTTGCCAAATGGCGTGTTCATTACAACAATGCCGCGATCTGTTGCGCTAGGGATATGGATATTATCAACGCCAATACCTGCGCGCCCAATGACTTTTAAATTTTTGGCAGCCGTAATGATTTCGGCGTCGGGCGATGTGGATGACCGCACAGCCAAACCGTCATATTCAGGAATGATTTTTATAAGCTCATCTTTTGTCAGGCCTGTGATGACATCGACATCAACGCCGCGATTTTTAAAGACTTCCGTGGCTGAAACGGACATTTTATCAGCGATTAAAACTTTAGGCATGGGTTCTTCTTCTTAGAATAGGACGATAATGGACAGTTCAAACTTTGCGGCTAAAAATAGCTGCGAGACGCCTCAATAGAAGGCAGTATTTCAAAACTTGGACAGCCTGGCAGTTCTGGGCGTCGCGACCATGTGAGATGAATGATGGCGACCTGATTGTTTGGCAATAATGCCATGTAATCATCAGAAGAGTTGCATTTTGTGAGCGGCAGAACATCTATGCCCCAAAGTGGGTGATGGTCTTGCAACTCACGCGTCAGTTCACGCATGAAATTGCATTTCTCAGCGTCTGTCATCACATCCCAGTAATCACCGTCCACATAGTTGATGAAATCTGATTCGACTTTAAGCATGAAAGGTCTCTTGAGCGACAACCTTAAAGGCCCAATCGAGCCACGGCGTCAACGCTTCTAGGTCTGATTGTTCAATCAAGCCAGAGGCCCAAACCCGAAAACCGGGCGGCGCGGTTCGGTACGCGCCGAAATCAAGCGCCACATTTTCATCTGCCAAGAGCGTGACGATTTTCTTGGCAAAAGTCGCGCGCGCTTCGAGATCAAGGGCTTCAAAACGCGGGTCCACAATTTTCATACAGACACCTGTATTCGAGCGCTCTTGCGTTTTTTCGGCTAAATTTGCTATCCAAGGTGTACGCTCAATCCAGTCATATAAAACTTGCGCGTTGGCGTCCGCGCGGTCATGCATAAATTGTAGACCGCCTTGGGATTTCACCCATTTCAGCGCGTCAAGATGATCTTCAGCACAAAGAAGTGAGGGCGTATTAATTGTAGCTCCTTCAAACAGGGCTTCGTCAATTTTACCTTTTTTGGTCATGCGAAAAATCTTCGGTAGCGGCCAAGGCGGTGTGTAAGTCTCCAGACGCTCCACTGCGCGCGGGGAGAGGATAATCATACCGTGAGCCGCTTCGCCGCCCATATTCTTCTGCCATGAATAGGTCACAACATCGAGTTTTGGCCAATCCAGTTGTTGAGCAAAAACGGCAGAGGTTGCGTCGCAAATTGTTATACCTTCACGGTCCGCTGGGATGAAATCAGCATTGGGGACGCGCACACCTGCGGTAGTCCCATTCCATGTAAAGACAAGATCGCGGTCGCCTGTATAATCGTTTAGAGGCGGGAGCTTTCCGTAATCGGCGGACAATATACGCAAATCTTTGAGAGGGAGTTGGGTTTCTGCGTCTGTAATCCACGCATTGCCGAAATTTTCCCACGCGGCAACATCAACACCTCTCGGGCCGAGCATTGACCACATGGCCATTTCAACAGCGCCCGTATCAGAGGCGGGTACAATTGCGATACGGTAATCAGCAGGGACTTCCAAAACGTCGCGCGTAAGATCAATGAGGTTTTTGAGTTTGGATTTTCCTAACGCTGATCTGTGAGAGCGCCCGAGTGCGGCGTCTGATAAGGCGTCTAAAGACCATCCAGGACGTTTTTTCGTTGGCCCAGCGGAAAAGCGTGGGTCAACAGGCTTTACAGCCGGTTTGGTGACGATTGTCATTTTATGTTCTCCAAAGGGCGCGTTTTTGTACGACCGATAAAGTGCGCTCCAGTGGGGGAGCGAGGCCCAGATGCGCTATACGCAATTGGGCGTTAATCTGTCAACTTGGAATTTTCAGCGGGTTTCGGCCGCTTTATTAAGCCTCGCGTTTGAGCCGTGTTGATAAAATAACGGATGAAACGGTGCGTTCTACGCCCGAAATAGAAATGATTCGGTCAATAATCAAATCCAATTCTGTGACTGAAAGTGCTGCGATTTCAGCAATTAAATCATACGGGCCTGAAACAGAATAGACGGCGCGCACGCCGTTTAACGCTTTCATAGCCTCGATAATGTCGGCTGTGTGTCTTGGGCGAACGGTAATCAAAACATGGGCTTTGATCTCTTGATCTAAAAATTCCGAACTCAGTTTGACTGTATACCCTTGGATAATGCCGTCAACCTCTAGGCGCTCAAGGCGCTTTTGTGCGGTTGACCGAGAGACACCCAATTGCTGTGCCAGATCGGTAATACTGCTTCTTGCATTTTCACGTAAGAGTTCAAGCAGGTATCTGTCTTTTGGATTTATACGAATTGACATATATGTTTCTCAATTTGATAAATAATACTTATCAAATTGAGCTTTTCAAGCCTTATATTGGTAGGTTTATTCCTCTATGCTTGTTTTGTAATTTATGAAAGTGACGCCTTTGCAAACCGAAATTTCATCACTTGATAGGGCTGAAAAGACTTATCTTATTCGTCCTGTTCGGTTGAGCGATGCCACTGATTTACTGAATTTGGTCAAATTATCCCAAGGCGGTTTATCAAGCTTGCAGCCGCGCCTTGACTATTTAAAAACGTATATAAAAAACTCAGAAGAGAGTTTCTCGGGAAAGAAAGCGGTCGGTACGCCGCACAAATATTTGCTGGGACTTTATGAAATCAAGAATGAGGGGTTAATTGGGAATACTTTAATTGGCTGCGCAGCGGTCAAAACCTGTATTGGTTTAGAAAGCCCCTTCATTAATTTCGATATTCAAGGGGATGGTTTGGATGAGTATCTAATCGCTTCAAGCCGTTATACAGGCGCGACCGAGGTCGGCTCACTTTTCCTGCATCCAGATTACCGTGCCGAGGGCTTGGGGCGCTACTTGGCTAAAGTGCGTTATATGCTGATTGCGACAGAGCCTTGGCAATTTGGGGAAACGATTATTGCGGAACTTCGCGGTATTTGCGGGCCAGAGGGATCGCCACTTTACGATTATATGTTCAAAGACAAATTAGAATTGAGTTTTCTTGACGCTGACGCGCAATATTATGACAGAGATCCGAATGCTCTGGGGGATATTGTGCCAATTGGGAAAATTGCGACCACAGATTTACCCGCAAATGTTCGGGCATCAATCGGGCATCCTCACCAGACGGGGATAAGCGCTATGCGACTTTTACAGAGTGAAGGCTTTATCTTTTCAGGTACAATTGATTTATTTGACGCTGGGCCAATCATGTCTGTTTACCGCGATACAATCCGCACTGTGATGAGTAGCCAGACGGGTCAGGTAAAAATATCAGATGATTTATCCAACGGTTATACGAGTTTAATCGCGGCTGGTGGTCTATCCGATTTTCGCGCGATTGTAACAACAGCCAATCCCGTTGGAACGGAACTTGTGATGACTTCAGAGGCTCAAAATGCTTTGCAAGTGAAAGAGGGTGAAAGTTTACGGTTTTGGCAGTCGCCAAAAAAGATTGACCACTTAAAACGTGAAATACCTTACACAAAAAAGGCGCGCGCTCATGTTTGATCGCGCTGTGAAAATTGATGAAGCTTTTACTCGGACGGTGAAATCGGACGGATTTGCGCAGACGTGTGATCAAAATTTTTCGGCTGGTGACATAGACATAATGCCTGAAGCTCTAGTCGATATTTTCGACACGCAAATTATGAGTCGCCATCTCGACTTTATGGCGCGTCTGACCAAAGGGCAGACTTTTTATACGATTGGAAGCTCAGGCCATGAAGGGCTTGCGGCACTGGCTTATGAATCGCGTCTAACCGATATGGCGTTTTTACACTATCGCGATGCCGCCTTTTGTATTCAACGCCGCAAATCTGTCATCGGTTCTACGCCGCTTTGGGATATGGCTTTGTCCTTTACCGCGAGTTCAGAAGACCCTGTATCAGGCGGACGCCATAAAGTGCTGGGCGGGGCCGACATATTCACTCCGCCGCAAACCAGTACCATAGCCTCTCACCTGCCCAAAGCGGTCGGAGCGGCGCATGCCTTGTGCCTCGGTCATTCGACTTTGCCAAAGGATTCTGTGATTTTGTGTAGTTTTGGTGATGCGTCGAGTAATCATTCGACGGCTCAGGGGGCGATCAATGCCGCGAGTTGGGCTGCTTACCAAGGTTCTCCCATGCCGCTTGTCTTTGTGTGCGAGGACAATAATATTGGTATATCCGTGCGTACACCAAAGGGGTGGATAGAGGCGAATTATTCCAATCGCCCCGGGCTTAAATATATAAGCTGTGACGGCACGGATATTATGGACGCTCTGCGCGGGTCGCGGGAGGCTCTGCATTATGCAAGGATGCGCCGTAGACCCGTGTTTTTACATTTTAAAACCGTGCGTTTGATGGGGCATGCGGGCGCTGATATTGAAGCCAAATATACGCCGATCTCTGATGTCGAACGGATTGAAACTCAAGACCCGATCTTAAAAACGGCGGCACTTTTACTGGCCCGCCAAATCATGGGTGTTGATGACATTCTAAACGCTTATGAGACCATGCGTGCACGAGTCCACCGCGTTGCGCAAGCTTCCTTTACGCGCCCCAAATTGGAAACCGCGGAAGCGGTAATGGCTCCTATTCTGCCAGCCAAAACTTTAGCGCCAATAGAGATGCCGTCTGAGGTGCACTTCAAGGAGAAAGGGGTTGTTGCGGATGCACGATCTCTAACCTTGAGTAAAATGATAAACCGTACGCTCGCAGAGCTTATGGTGCATTATGAAAATACTCTGATATTTGGCGAGGATGTGGGGCGTAAAGGTGGCGTATACGGCGTGACAATGGACTTGCTCAAATCCTTTGGACCAAAGCGGGTGCAAGATACATTATTAGATGAGCAGACCATTTTAGGTCTTGCGATTGGCGCGGCGCAAACGGGCTATATCCCTATCCCGGAAATTCAATTTCTGGCCTATCTACATAATGCCGAAGATCAAATTAGGGGAGAAGCGGCAACCTTGTCATTTTTCTCAAAGGGGCAATTCACCAATCCTATGGTCATCCGCATCGCGGGGCTGGGCTATCAACGCGGCTTTGGTGGGCATTTTCATAATGATAATTCAGTCACGGTTTTGCGCGATATTCCAGGGGTTATTCTTGCCTGCCCATCTGGCCCAAATGACGCCCGCCTTATGCTCCGAGAAGCAGTTCGGCTGGCGCATGAGGAAGGGCGGATTGTTGTGTTCTTAGAACCAATTGCGCTTTATCATACGGCAGATTTAATCAAGGGTGATAAAGCTTGGACAGCCCCTTACGCGCTGCCTCAAGGAGACGAAACGGTTACGCTGAGCGATATTCATCAATATGGTAAGGGGCAAGAGGTTTGCGTCCTAAGCTATGGTAATGGTTATTATTTGTCGCGTAAGGCTTTAGAATCTCATACAGATAAAGTGCGTATCATTGATATGCGCTGGCTTAACCCGCTTCCGTTTGAAGCCATTTTAAAAGCTGTGAAACCGTGTCAGAATATTTTGATTGTTGACGAATGTCGTAAAACGGGCAGCGTGTCAGAGGAAATTATAACACGCTTATCAGAACACGGTATCGATGTGCCAGTAAAGCGCGTAACAGGTCATGATAGTTTTATCCCGCTCGGGAATGCTGCCTACGCGGTTATGCCGAGTGAAGCCGATATACGCGCCGCCGTGGAAGGTCTGTTATGAACCCGAAAACAGTCCCTAAAAAGAAAACGGCTTTAGTTGTCTGCCCTGGGCGCGGTACATATAATGCCACAGAGCTTGGCTATTTTAAAACATATCATTCTAATAAATCCGATTTTATGGTGATGATTGACGCCTACCGTAAAGATAATGGACAATCCCCAATTTCTGATCTGGACGGGGCGGATCGGTTTTCACCGAAAACGCATGGGCGGGGTGATAATGCGTCTCTTTTGATTTACGCCTGCGCCATTGCTGATTTTATGAGTATTAACAAAGATTTATATGATGTTGTTGGTGTTACAGGAAATTCAATGGGGTGGTATTTAGCCTTGGCGGCGGGCGGTGCGCTCACCCATGCGAACGGGGCTAAGCTTGTCAACACAATGGGCGGTATTATGACCGAACATGGACGCGGCGGGCAGGTAGTTTTCTCTGTCGTGAATGATGAATGGCAAGCCGACAGAGCAAAGCGTGAGGCGATTAAATCGGTTGTAAATCATCCTGAAATCCATACGTCAATTCATCTCGGGGGGATGTCGATTTTAGCCGCAAGTGATGCGGGTTTGAAATACGCGCTGTCAACCTTGCCAAAGGATGATCGCTTTCCGTTTCAAATCCGTGGACATGCTGCATTCCATAGCCCATTACTTTCGCATTGTCGTAATCTTGCGCAAAAGGCTCTAGAATCAGAAATTTTCACTCGTCCGAACGTGCCTTTAATTGATGGAATTGGGAATATTTGGTCGCCTTATAGCACAGATATTGATGCGCTTTATGACTATACTTTGGGACGGCAAATTGACGAAACCTTTAATTTCTCCAAAGCCATTGAAGTCGGCGTCAAAGAATTTGCGCCAGACGTGATTATAGTTCTTGGTCCTGGTACGACATTAGGTGCGCCAGTTGCCCAAACGTTGATCGCGCAAAACTGGCAAGGATTGGCCTCAAAGTCAGACTTTAAAGCGCGGCAGGACATTGCGCCCTATGTTCTTTCTATGGGGATAGAGGCACAACGTAAATATGTTATTTAAGATAAATCGATTATAAAATTAGGAGAGCTTCATGGCCCTAAACGATACGAATTCAGACGAAAAGATTTTACATGATTGGGCCGACCCGCTCTTTCTTGATCATCAACTCGAAGAGGATGAACGCCTGATCCGAGACGCGGTGCGGGGTTATTGTACGAATAAACTTATGCCGCGCGTGATCTCGGCTAATCGCGAAGAACGCTTTGACCGCGAAATATTTAACGAGATGGGAGAGCAGGGCTTGCTCGGCGTTATGACTGATGAAGCCTATGGCGGCGGCGGCGCGAGCCATGTGGCTTATGGCCTGATTGCGCGCGAAGTGGAACGCATTGACAGTGGTTACCGCTCTATGATGTCTGTACAGTCCTCGCTTGTAATGTACCCGATTGAATCTTTTGGGTCAGAAGAGCAGAAGAAAAAATATTTACCCAAACTCAGCACGGGTGAACATATTGGGTGCTTTGGCCTAACGGAAACAGACGGCGGTTCTGATCCTGGGTCCATGCGGACAAATGCTGTCGCGGCTTCTGGCGGCTATATTTTAAACGGCTCCAAAATGTGGATTACGAATTCGCCTGTCGCCGATGTGGCTGTTGTCTGGGGGAAGCTCGACGGCGTTACTCGCGGCTTTATCCTAGAGCGTGGTATGAAAGGTTTCACGACGCCAGAAATTAAAGGTAAAATGTCATTGCGAGCGTCTATTACTGGGGAGCTTGCCTTTGATGATGTATTCGTACCCGAAGAAAATCTACTCCCGAATGTCAAAGGCCTGCGCGGGCCTTTCTCTTGTCTTAATAAAGCACGATACGGCATTAGTTGGGGCGCGATGGGGTCGGCTGAATTTTGCTGGCATGCCGCACGCGAATACGCGATGGAACGGATTGTGTTTGGTAAACCGATTGCTGCCACACAACTTGTGCAAAAGAAACTCGCAGATATGCAGACGGAAATCGCACTGGGTCTAAACGGCGCCCTCGCTTTGGGGCGCGCTCTGGATAAGGGGGCTTATTCGCCCGAGTCAATTTCTCTGATGAAGCGTAATAATTGCGGTAAAGCGCTCGCGATTGCGCGCGAAGCGCGGGATATTCATGGCGGAAACGGCATTAGCGAGGAATACCATGTCCTCCGCCATGCGATGAACCTAGAGACGGTGAACACCTATGAAGGCACGCATGACATTCATGCCCTGATACTCGGACGTGCGCAGACGGGTCATCAAGCTTTTTTCTAAAGCTCTGAACCTAAAGTTTGTTTTCGTAAATTATGGTCTCACTACGGGTTGGAAGACGGATAATCATTCCGTCTTCGCTGACAGTGATTGGCCCTTCATACACTTCTTCTGTGCCTTTCAAGAACATCGGGATAAGCGCGTCCGTCGGTAACATTGGAACGATATGTGTAAGCACTAACGCCTTGGCCTTTGCAGATTTTGCCGTTCTCGCGGCTTCGACAGGTGTCGCATGATAATTCGTAATATCGTCAAATATTTTAGCCAGACGTGACTGCCCGACCTCGCTTGCGCTATCACGCATAATCTGAACCATTTCCACATTTAGGGCTTCATGTAACAGCACGTCCACATCTTGCGACACCTTTGCGATATTCGGGTCAAAAGATGTATCGCCTGAAATTGATATTGAACGATCTTTATAATCAATACGGTAGCCAAAGGCGGGGCTTATCGGTTCATGCGTCACCTTATAAGCCGTGATTTTCAGGTCATCCTCATCCACAATGCGTGTTTGCAGAGTGTCCAGACTGATTTCTTTAGCGATGCCTCCCGCCCCCGCAGGATTGATAATATCTGCACCATGATGGGCAACGCGGTAGCCTTGATCGAGTTCATAAGCTTGGTTAAATCCGTCCACGACCTGTGCTGTTCCGATTGGCCCCATAACGGGTAGGGGGGCTGACCTGTCACCATTCACCCAGACTTGCATAAGCATTTCCCCGAGGCCATCCATATGATCGGAATGTAAATGCGTCAGAAAGATTGTCTCGACCTGACCGAGCGGAAAGCGCATTTGTGCAAGATTTCGACTGCCGCCAGTGCCGGCATCAAATATAAATGCACGCTCGCCGGCGCGTATAGCAAGGCACGGCCCACCGCGTTTCGGGTCAGCCAGAGGCGACCCGGCACCGCAAATATAAATGTGTAATCCGTCTTCTAATGGTGTTGAATCCGCATTTGACATGAGGTGTGTTACACGAGCTTTAAAAGCTTTTTCTATGGCAATCGGCCGTAGCCATTTAAGCCCTGCAAATAAAAGCGTGATAATGACCAATCCGATTGCCAATATTTTTTTCATATTCAAAACCTCATAACACCATGGCTCATAGAAAATAGAGTAGCGCTAAACTGAGCCTTTTGAAAGGCGTAAGAAACAGATATCACCGCTATGGACTTGTCCCGGTTTAGTTCCGGGTCCTTATCTCATTTAAGCGGTCTTTGTTTCGAAGGCCATGGGTGACAATCCGCCGAGGGTGGAATGTCTCTGTCTTGGATTATAGAACCCGCTGATATATTTAAACAAGGCCATTTGAACTTGTTTTCGGGTGCTCCAGGCGTTTCTCCAGATCAATTCGGCCTTTAGCGTTTTAAAGAAGGTCTCCACGACGGCATTGTCATAGCCATTACCTTTGCCGGACATGGAGACTTCAAAGCCGTGTGCCGCAAGCAATTTCTGATAGTCTTTAGAGCAATATTGAGAGCTGCGATCAGAATGATGGATACAACACTTGGGGGGCTTACGCAGCGTTATCGCCATCTTCAATGCCCGAATGGCAAGCTCACGCTTCATGCGATTGCTGACAGCCCAGCCAATAATGCGCCTGGAATGTAGATCCATCACAACAGCCAGATAGAGCCAACCCTCGCGGGTCCATATATAGCGAATATCAACAGCCCACTTCTGATTTGGCTTGTCAGCGGTGAAGTCACGGCCCAGCAGGTTTGGCGCCACATTGTCATTATGATGACTGTTGGTCGTGGCCTTATATTTACGGGTTCTGACAGCTTTAATGCCGTTATCGCGCATCAATCGACCGACCCGTCTGTGGCCAACGGCAAAGCCCATCTCTCGTAGCTCCTCCACCATACGCGGGCGGCCATAAGTTTCAAGGCTGAGTCGATAAGCTTCCCGTATATGAGCCAGAAGCCGCATATCAATACGTTGCCGCTGGCTCATCGGACGCGTCCGCCACGCCCGAAAACCCCTGGAAGTCACGTAAAGCACCCGGCAAAGCCGCTCAATCGAATAGGCCCTCTTCCACATGTCTATAAAAGCAAAGCGCTTCACTTTTGACTCGCGAAGAAACCTCTCGGTGGTTGCTACGCAATAACCTGACGGTCAGTGGGCCGTGGCTTTTTTAGTATCTCCCGCTCCTCCTTAAGGATACGGTTCTCTTTGCGAAGCCTCATCACCTCCTGATGTAAGTCAGGACCAGGAACTTCCTCCACATCCGATTGTCTATGAAGCTGTATCCAGCGGCTTAATGTGGAAAACCCAATCCCGAGATCCGCCGCTATCTGTTTGCGCGGCAGTCCGCTCGTCAACGCTAGCCGAATAGCTTCGGCCCTAAATTCTTCTGTATGTGGGTGTGCCATATATAGTCTCCTTGATACACATTACTCATCAAGGAACCGGAACTAAACCGGGACAAGTCCATGGTGACGGGCCTCGGTGAGCGATGAGAACAATGTCTCGTTCAAACATTCATCTCGAAAGCTGCCAGCTTGAGTGCTATCGACCATTTCATTGACAGAAAGACCGACAGCATTCTCATTGATTATTGAAATATAAGGAAGACTAATCTCCAACCAAAAAGAAACATCTTCCCATTTACCGTCTTCTGTTAAGAAATGCTGAAAATTTTGCATCATCGTATTCGCGCTTTTGGCACAGGTATTGTGCCGCCTATTGCCATGTTAGGGCGCTCATTATTGTAAGTCCAGAGCCACTCAGTCGCTGATATTTGGGCCTCATCAATGTTCATAAACATGTGCTAATTAAGCTAATCATATCTAAAAGTTCTGTTATAGCGTTCGACATAAGCCATTCCGTGTCCTTTCTTCGCTTCACGCGGGTGCTCCCA
This sequence comes from uncultured Caulobacterales bacterium, assembly GCA_937965735.1. Lineage (GTDB taxonomy): Bacteria > Pseudomonadota > Alphaproteobacteria > Caulobacterales > Maricaulaceae > CALCKU01. The sequence continues at coordinate 15,541 of CALCKU010000148.1, read as the reverse complement.
ATGTTGCGGGTTCCCGAGTTAGATGAAACCAATATAGAATTCTACTTCAAACCCCAACAACAATTAGGGGATTAACTGCTAAGCCCCAAAAACTGTAATGCCGTTTACGCAGACTTATTTACCGTTGCGAGTCGCGCGCGTTGATATTAAGAGCCTTTTCAAACGCAAATCACATCTTAAAAAACCATAGAGGTTCTTATGAGCACCGCCCCAAACAAGCAAAGCACAGCCCATCTTGGCAACTATTTCTCGCAAAGTCTTGCTGATCGTGACCCTGAACTTTTTAAAAGCATGCAAGACGAGTTAAAGCGTCAACAGCACGAGATTGAATTGATTGCGTCAGAAAACATTGTGTCTCATGCCGTGCTTGAGGCCCAAGGCTCTGTCCTGACCAATAAATATGCAGAAGGTTATCCCGGCAAGCGCTATTACGGCGGGTGTCAGCATGTGGATATATCCGAGCAACTCGCGATCGACCGTGCTTGTGAATTATTTAATTGCGGTTTTGCGAATGTTCAGCCTAATTCAGGGTCGCAAGCCAATCAAGGTGTCTTTCTCGCACTTTTGCAACCGGGCGATACAATTTTGGGGATGGACCTCGCATCTGGTGGGCATTTAACCCATGGTGCGCCGCCGAATATGTCGGGTAAATGGTTTAACGCCGTGGCTTACGGGGTGACAGAAGACACGAACCTAATTGATTATGACCAAGTCGAAGCTTTGGCTGCCGCGCATAAGCCGAAATTGATTATTTGTGGGGGCTCTGCTTATTCTCGTCAAATTGATTTTGCGCGCTTCCGTGCCATTGCTGATAAAGTCGGGGCATATTTGCATGTTGATATGGCGCATTTTGCGGGTCTCGTTGCAGGCGGCACACATCCAAGCCCGTTCCCGCACGCCCATGTTGCAACAACAACTACGCATAAGACATTACGCGGTCCACGCGGCGGTATGATTCTAACCAATGACGAAAAACTCGCAAAGAAGTTTAATTCTGCGATTTTCCCCGGTCTTCAAGGCGGGCCGCTTATGCATGTGATTGCAGGTAAAGCGGTGGCCTTTGGTGACGCGCTTAAACCTGAATTTAAAGCCTATAGCCAAGCCGTGATCGATAATTGTAAAGCCATGGCCGAAGCGCTTGTCGCGGCGGGTTACGCCGTTGTGACCGGGGGAACCGATACGCATTTGGCGTTGATTGACCTCTCGCCCAAAGGCGTCAAAGGCAATGCCGCGGAAAAGGCTTTGGGTCGGGCTTATATCACCTGTAATAAAAACGGTATTCCGTTTGATAAAGAAAAATTCACGATCACATCGGGTATTCGGGTCGGTTCACCTGCGGGAACAACACGCGGATTTGGTGTGGCAGAATTTAAACTTATCGGTGAATTGATGGCCGAGGTTCTGGATGCGCTCGCCGAAAACCCAAAAGGCAATCCCGAAGTCGAAGCCTCTGTCCGTGAACGTGTGATCGCACTCACAGAACGCTTTCCGATTTACGCAGGGTAAGCTTTGTGTAAAATAATTAGAAACCTGACATTTGTTAGGTTTTTAATTAATGTTCAACCCGTCGTGATCGCGCGATGATAATGCCGTTTTCCAATAGTTTTCTCTTGCAAGAATCAGGCAGTCCTCAGTACTCATCGGCCATGCTTCAATTAGAGTAAAACGCGCATTTGAGATAAAATTTTTGCCAGTATTACGGGCAAGAGACATCATCTCTTTATTTCCGCCGTGACCATTCTTAGCATAATTTGACCATCTCGACCAAATACCAACATTGCCATAAGCAGACCCGATATAGTGTTGGCCAGATTTTAAGGTAATTAAGTAAATGCCTTTTATGTGTTGTAAGGCTGTTTTCCAATCCTGTCGATCATTCTTTACGATTGAAGTTAAATCAGAAAATATAAGTGATGTATGTTCGTAGCCAGGAAAAGTGGGGCCTGAATAGGGGTTACGTAGAATCTCCACCACACGCATGTTTTCTACTTGGCTCTCTAGCTTAAAATCACGCCTTCTTGAGAAGTTTATTTCAACTTTCAATCTGCCAATTAAAGATTCTCCAATCTCTGTTAAGCTTGTATCATATGCATGACTTTCCTGAGCTGTTATTGGTGGGCTAATGGCATAATTATTGACTTTATAAATGCCTCCGAACATCCAAATATTTCGTTCAGGATAAAAGTCCATCAGAGATAAAATATAAGGTCTATTAAATAAGTGTGTTTTGCCAAAATATCGATTCCAATCATGCCACTCTTTTTTATCGCGAAGAAATACGTCCAAAGGTTGATTTGCCCCATTCCAACGCGCCGCATGAATTTTATAATCGTACGGTGTCGTTATATTGAGTAAATGCAGAAGGTTCATAAGTTCTGGAATACCTTTAAAAAAGTGCTTTTAGCTTAAATTTAAGTGATTTGCGAGTGCGTATAAACATGTTAACGAAATGATATGCGATGCCCGTTTTGTAATAGCGAAGACACTCAAGTCAAAGATAGCCGTCAGGCAGAGGACGGTTCAGCTGTGCGGCGTCGGCGTCTTTGCGGGTCTTGTGGGGGACGGTTTACGACCTTTGAGCGCGTGCAATTGCGGGAACTCACCGTGGTGAAAAAGACGGGTCGTCGTGTTGCCTTTGACCGTGATAAGCTCGCACGCTCTGTTATGATTGCTTTGCAGAAACGCCCTGTTGAGCCTGAGCGTGTAGAGCAAATGATTAGCGGCGTGGTGCGCCAGCTCGAAAGCGCGGGCAATTCCGATATTACCTCTGACCAGATTGGTGAGCTTGTCATGGAAGGCCTGTCGCGGCTCGATAAGGTTGCCTATGTCCGATATGCCTCTGTTTACCGTGATTTCCGTGCAACAGAGGATTTCGAAGCCTTTATTGAGGAAGAAAATCTTGTGAAAGATGTGGGCTTGAGTTCAGATCAGGGTAAAAGCAAAAATAACGAAACATCTGAGGGTTAGATGGCGCTTCGCCCGTATGTCACGTTAAAAATTGCGACTTCACTCGACGGGAAAATTGCACTGGCGAATGGTCAATCCGAGTGGATAACAGGCGACAAATCCCGGGAAGCGGGGCGGCGTTTGCGCGGCTCACATGACGCGATTGTGGTCGGGGCTAATACTGCTGTGTTGGATAATCCACAACTCACAACCCGTTTAAAGGGTTTAAATAACCCAATCCGCATTGTGTTTGATAGCGGGCTAAGACTGTCGGAAAAATCTAACCTCGTTATGACGGCGCGTGACGTACCCGTATGGATATTTTGTTCAAAAGAAGGACGGCAAAAGGCACACATTATGGAAAAAGCAGGGGTGAAAATCTTTGCGATTGACCGTGATATGTTTGGCTTAAACGTTGTAACCGCGTTGGAAGTTTTGAAATCTAACGGGGTCGACCGCTTGCTCCTTGAAGGCGGCGGTCAGTTAAATGCTGCCTTTCTAAAACATGACGCCGTGGACAAAATTGACTGGTTTCGCGCCCCGTTAATTTTAGGCGGAGACGGGCGTGACGGGATTAGCGATTTGGGCCTAGATGACCTCGGACAGTCCAAGCGGTTTACACGGAGTTCTGTGACTGAACTGGGTGATGATCTTCACGAACAATATTTGAGACGATAACTATGTTTACTGGAATTATTACAGACATTGGCACGATTAAGGCTATTCGTAGAGAGACAGGCGGTGAATGGGGAGACACGCGCATGGAAGTGACATGTTCGTATGACGTGCAGACAATTGATATTGGCGCGTCGATTAGTCATTCTGGTGCCTGTATGACCGTTGTTGAAAAGGGCGCGGATTGGTACGGATTTGATGTCTCAGATGAAAGCTTGTCTAAAACAACTATGGGTGCATGGAACGTGGGCGACCGCGTAAATCTAGAGCGGGCTTTGACGGGTGCGGATGAACTGGGCGGTCATATTGTGACAGGCCATGTTGACGCGGTTGGCACTGTGATTGCGCGCCGTGAAATCGCAGGGTCACTGAACTTTCGTTTTAGGGCACCAGAAGCTTTGGCGTTTGGCATTGCGCCAAAGGGGAGTATTACACTGGACGGTGTATCTTTGACGGTGAACGCGGTTGAAGGGGTTGAATTTGAGGTGAATATCATTCCGCACACGGCAGACGCGACAACATTAGGAAAACTTGACGCGGGCGATCAAGTAAATCTGGAAATTGATGTGATTGCACGCTATGTCGCACGCTACCTTGCCAATATGAAGACGTGATATGACAATGGATTTAAATGAAACGACCTTTCAGCAGGTTTATAACCTTGCGACGCCAGAAGAGATTATAGAGGATGCGCGTAATGGGCGCATGTATATTCTTGTCGATGCAGAAGACCGCGAAAATGAGGGCGATTTAATAATCCCCGCGCAATTTGCAACGCCTGACGCGATTAATTTTATGGCTAAATTCGGACGCGGTCTGATCTGTCTGGCGATAGAACAGCAAAAAGCCGATGCGCTTGGCCTGTCGAATATGTCAGCCGATAATCGGTCACGTTTTGAAACGGCTTTTACGCAGTCTATTGAAGCGCGCGAAGGTGTCACAACAGGGATTAGTGCAGGCGACCGGTCGCATACAATTCAAACGGCGATTGACCCAAAATCGCGCGTCGATGATATTGTTTCGCCGGGTCACATGTTTCCAATAATTGCTAAAGATGGCGGCGTATTAGTGCGCACGGGCCATACAGAAGCCTCGGTTGATATATCGCGCATGGCGGGGCTGAATCCTTCCGCGGTCATTTGTGAGATTATGAATGATGACGGAACAATGGCGCGCCTAGATGACCTTGTAAAATATGCGCAGTTTCACGGTCTTAAAATCGGAACCATTGAGGATCTTGTTGCTTACCGCATGGAAAAAGACCATTTCGTCAAACATATCGCGACAAGTGACTTTACCTCTCAAAATGGTGATGAATTTAAAATTCATATTTATCGTAACTTCCTTGACGGCTTAGAGCATGTGGCTTTGTCAAAGGGCACGCCGAGTGCAGAGGTTCCGTCTCTTGTCAGAGTTCACAAAGTCGATTTCGCAGGCGATATTCTTTATGAGGAAAGTCCGCGTTCAGGCTTGATTTGGGACGCGATGAAGCAGCTTGCCAAACATGATGGGCATTCTGTTTTAGTGCTGATCCGTGAGGGCAGTATTGATACGTTGCTTGAGCGTCTCGGCGCGCATAAAAGTCAAGTAAACCGTAAAGAACAAAATATTCGTGAATACGGTGTTGGTGCGCAGATTTTGGCCGATCAAGGCGTAAGCGATATGACGTTGATTACGCATGTTATGCCAAAAATCATTGGGCTGGAAGCGTATGATTTGAAGGTTGTGGGCATTACGCCGCTTATTAGTGGGAAGACATAGATATGAAAATTCTGGTGATTGAAGCCCGTTATTACGAAGGTATCTCAGACGCCCTGCTTGAAGGGGCTTTAGCCGTTTTACAAGATGCGCGCGCTGAAATTATCAAAGTCGTTGTGCCGGGCGCACTCGAAATTCCGCATGTTATTTCTTACGCTGAAGCGGCAAAATCTGGCTTTGACGGTTACGTTGCATTGGGCTGTGTAATCCGAGGCGAGACTACGCATTATGATTATGTCTGCCAAGAATCGGCACGCGCTTTGATGGATTTGGCTGTTGATCACCAACTTGCAATTGGCAATGGTATCATCACAGTTGAAAATGAAAAACAGGCGTGGGCTCGCGCCAAACAAAGTGAAAAAGACAAAGGTGGTTTTGCGGCGAATGCCGCCGTGAAAATGATTAAAATTCGCAATGAATTGTCGGCCTAATGGATTCTGAGCCTACAAATAAAAAACTGCAAAAAGTTAAGCAAAATAAAGGTGGGCCGCATTCAAAATTACGCCGCCGTGCGCGCCTATCAGCGGTGCAAGCGCTTTACCAAATGGACATTAGCGGCAATGCTTCCAAAGCTGTTATTTTTGAGTTTTTAAATCACCGTTTTGGCCATGAAGAAGAGGTCGGTTACGTTGCGGCAGATGAAGCTTTTTTTGAAGACATTGTAAAAGGCGTTATCGAATTTCAAGATGAGGTTGACGCTGAAATCACGTTGCATTTATCAGAGAATTGGAAATTATCACGCCTCGATAAAACGCTCAGAGCCCTTTTACGGGCGGGGTGTTACGAAATTCTTCGCCGTCCTGACGTGCCAGCACCCGTAATTTTAGATCAATATGTGTCAATCTCCGCTGATTTCTTTGATGTTAAACAAGCTGGTTTCGTGAATGGTGCGCTTGATAAAATAGCCAAAAAAATACGGAAGGCGGAATTTAGTTTACAAGGTTCGGCTAAGCCTTTCGCGCCCTCATCGGGTGGGTGAATTTGACCTGATTGCAAAATATCTCGCTCCGCTTGCGGGGCCAGAAGGGCTTGGCTTGCTGGATGATGCCGCGCTTTATACACCGCCTTCAGGGTTTGATTTGGTCATTACTAAGGACACTTTGGTTGAAGGTGTTCATTTCCCAAAAAAACATTGGGGTGCCAATACGGCAGAAAAACTTTTGCGCGTTAATCTTTCTGATTTGGCGGCCAAAGGGGCAAGACCCGTTGGATATTTGCTCTCGATTGCTTGGCCGCAATCCACTGAAATCGAGACCTATTTTCCCGCTTTTGTCAAAGGTTTGCAGACGGTGCAAGAGGCGTTTGAATGTGTTCTTTTTGGCGGAGATACGGTGTCTATAGACGGGCCTATGGTGGTGACGGCCACATTGATTGGACTCGTTCCAAAAGGGCAAATTGTGAAACGGTCTGGTGGGCAGGTTGGGGACGAAGTTTGGGTTAGTGGCACCATTGGCGATGCGGGGCTTGGGCTTAAGCTCATACTTGGACAAAATCTTGGCATGTTGCCAAATGGCGAGGCAATTTGGACTTGGGAAGAGGCTTATTTTAGGCCCGTTCCACGCCTGCTTTTACGCAAGCTTTTACGGGCAGAAGCTACAGCTTGCGCCGATGTTTCAGACGGTCTGCTATCCGATTTAGGACATATTGCAAAAGCGAGTGGTGTTGGTTTGCAGGTAAACTTGGCGGATATTCCGCTCTCTGAATCCAGTCGAGCATGGTTAGATGCGAATAAGAACAACCGCATAGAGACATTGATCACCTCTGGGGATGATTATGAACTGGTTTTTCTTGCCAATCCCAAGTCCAGAGATGACATTAAAAAATCGGCTAAAAAACTGGGTGTGCCTTTGACGTGTATTGGACGTGCAGTAAACCTTAAGAATGGCTGTGAGGGTGTACACAGCGAGCAGGCGAGCGTTATAGTTTTAAAGCCTGATGGCTCTGTCTATCCAATACAAAAAACAGGTTACAGCCACTTTTAGGACTTTTGCGCTCGACACGGTTTGGGTCTATTGCGAGTAATAAAGCGCATAAACGCGATTGATTAACCGCCGCCAGGGCCACCCGCCCCGCCTGGAATATCACGTTGGCCGCCTAATTGTTGTGTCGGTAAACGCCCGATCGTGCCAAAAATTTGTTCGAGTACAGAAAGCTCGCGGCCTCGTGTCGGCGTTTTGCGATCGACATAATTAACGTAACGACCATCTTCAATGCCGTATTCAGCAACTTTTTCGACTTGGCCGTCTTTGTTAAAAGAAATCGCTGTGATTGAACGCTCTTCAACCAATGGACGTAAATAGGCGACGCGTTGGCGAACACTGGTCATATAATACCACGTATCGGTATCTAGCTCTTCACTGAACGTGCCTTTGACAGAAGGATTGCCAAGACGGGCCAAAACGCTGGCTTTCGTGTCCGAATTGGGCTCAACCGCTTGAGGCTTATCTTCTGCCGCAATGTAACCATGTGTTCGCAAAACGGGATTGCAAGCAGATAAGGTATAAGCCATTGCAAAAATTGCGGCAGATTTTAAGAGTGTTCGCGTCATATCGTCCAACATTCGCTAGATTTAAGACTTTGACCTACATAAACGTAGGCAATCATGCAAGATAGATACTGAAATTTAATGGAGTGGACATGCCCAATCTACTGTCAGGCCTACTGTCTGGGATATTTGGAAAACAAACGGCGCAAATGCGTGACGCGGAACGGATTTATACAGCCCTGCTGGCCCATTCCAGAAAACCCGTTTTTTACGGCGAACATCGCGTTCCCGATACTTATGACGGACGAATTGATTTCTTAACGCTTCATATCGCTATAATTTTAAAAGCGATAAGGCCCTTTGGCGCAGACGGGAGGCGGCTGTCACAAGCGATATTTGATTATATGAAGGATGATTTTGACGTGGCTTTACGGGAAGAGGGTATATCGGACACGGGTGTTTCAAAGCGGATTAAGCCGATGATGAAGTTGTTTTATACACGCCTGAAAACTTATGACGATGCGTTGAATACACTCGCGCCAAATGCCCCTCTATATAAAGCTTTCGAAAAAGGCTTACTTTCTGTGACAGAAGCGGATACGCCCGTAAATAAGCCTGTGGATACGGAGACGTTTGAAGTGGGTGGTTTATCGCTTGAAGGCGAAAAATTTGCGACTCAATTGGCCGCTTTTTGTGTCGTTTGCTCAGACAGCCTGTCGCAGAAAAGTCTAGGCGAGCTTGCCCTCGCAGATTTTGAATTTCCCGAATTTAAGTTTTAGCGATTTTTGACGTTGAGCGTTTATGAATATTCACCGCCAAGATTTTTCAAATTTACCATATCCCTAAGTTGACGGGTCTAATTTTGAAAAGATTATATGGGCTTAACTTTTAGCCAATCACATCCAATCACGTCTACGAAAATTAAGTCGGAGCAGAGGCGGCATTGTGTCAAGACGCATTTTTTTTCGTTCCGCCGATGTCACCTATTGGACGCTTGCTAAGTGCCAAAAGAAAAGGCGAGCTTTCTTTCGGTAACAGCGCGGTGCTTTGGTTTAAACCGTCTTATCCGATTACGGCCTCTATAATTTACGGCCTCTATAATTTATGGCCTCTGCAATTTATGGCCTGTGCGATAACAGCCCATAAGTTCTTCATCTTTTAATAGAATAGTCGTTTTGCATCCGCTATAGTTCTAAGCTGACTGTGACGTGCGAGACACGCCGATTAAAAAGATGTATATTTTATGCCACAAGCACCTGTTCTTTCGATTGATGCCTTTGGTGGTGATAATTCGCCTGAAATTGTTATTGAAGGGATTGAGCATTTTCTGACAGCCCATGATCATTCTGGAAATGTGAAATTTATTTTACACGGAGATTCAGAAAAGCTCAGGCCCTTACTAGAGCGCGCGCCTTTAACGGATGCGTATTCAACTATACAACACACAGATACGGCGATTGATATGGAAACAAAGCCGTCTCAAGCCTTGCGGCGCGGCAAGGGTACATCAATGTGGAACACGATTGAATCGGTCAAAAAGGGAGAGGCCATACTCGCCGTGTCTGCGGGGAATACGGGCGCGCTAATGGCCATGTCTAAATTACAGCTTCGCATGAAAGCGGGCGTGCAAAGGCCTGCTATCGCTGCCTCTTGGCCGCGTGTGGAGGGCATGTGCGTGGTCTTGGATGTGGGAGCTAATATAGAGTGTGACGCTGCGCAACTCACTGAATTTGCAGTCTTAGGTGAAGCTTATTTTAGGGCCATTTATAATAAAGAATCACCGACTGTCGGGCTTTTAAATGTTGGAACCGAAGACCTTAAAGGCAATGCCGTTATCAAGGCCGCGCATCAAAGATTATTCGAGAGCGAGTTAGACATAAATTATATCGGCTATGTTGAAGGGAATGATATTGCTATGGGCACGGCAGATGTGATTGTTACTGACGGCTTCACGGGCAATATAGCCCTGAAAACGGCGGAGGGGACGGCTAAGCTTGTGGGCTCTTTTTTATCCGAGGCTTTGCAAGGGTCCGCTTGGTCAAAATTTACCTCGTTTTTAAATATGCGGGCGCTTAAAAAAATGAAAACCAGCATTGACCCGCGTAACGCCAATGGCGGCGTGTTTTTAGGGTTAAATGGTATTGTGGTGAAAAGTCATGGCGGGACCGATGCGATTGGGTTCTCGAATGCGCTGAATATCGCTCTCGGCTTAGCAGAAAGTGACTTTTTGGAACAAATTGAAGAGACGTTATTACGGCTACATGATGAAGACGATAATATAGGATTTATTGCATAATGGCGGTTCGATCTATTTTTCGCGGTGTTGGGCGTTATCTTCCAGAGCGTGTTCTCTCTAATGAAGAATTATCAAAAACGGTAGACACCTCAGATTCGTGGATTCGTGAACGGACGGGTATTGGTCAGCGCCATATCGCGGCAGAGGGGGAAACGACGTCTGATCTGGCCTATGCGGCGGCGCTCTCTGCGTTGAAAGATGCGGATATGGACGCGCAAGAAATTGATCTGATTATTATGGCAACAACCACGCCCGATTATACATTTCCGGCGACGGCGACTCTGGTTCAAGAGCGTTTGGGAATCCGTCACGGGGCTGCCTTTGATATACAGGCGGTATGCAGTGGTTTTATCTACGCTGTTAAGCTCGCGGATTCTATGATTCGAACGGAAAGTGCGAAAAATGTGCTCGTGATTGGGGCCGAAACCTTTTCCAGAATTTTGGATTGGGAAGACAGGGGGACTTGTGTTTTGTTCGGGGACGGGGCAGGCGCATTTATATTCTCGGCGCAAGAAGTCGATGAAACGGATATAAATCGCAAGGGCGTATTGAATACATTTATACGCTCGGATGGTCGTTTTCGTGAATTGCTTTACGTGGACGGCGGCCCGTCAACAACGCAAACTGTCGGTCATGTTCGTATGATTGGAAATCAAGTTTTTCGTCATGCTGTTAGAGATATTTCACAGGCAATGGAAACGTGCGCAAATGAAGCTGGTATTCCTGTTTCAGAGATTGATTGGTTCGTACCGCATCAAGCCAATCAAAGAATATTAAACGGCGTGGCCAAACAATTAAAAATCAATCCAGAGCAAGTTATTTCGACTGTCGAATGGCATGCTAACACCTCTGCCGCCTCTGTGCCTCTGGCTTTTGCTCACGCTAAGGTTGATGGACGAATTAAGGCTGGAGACTTGGTTATGTTAGAGGCATTTGGCGGCGGTTTCACATGGGGGGCGGCTTTAATACGTCTCTAAGCCTCTAATAATGCAGGAAATATAGCTGTAACAGCGTTTTTTATTGTACTTGCAAGTCTTAATTTGCTTAATGGACTCGGAATTCAGGTTGAGTTTTTGGGGGACAATAAAACATGAGTATAGGTACAGTTACACGCGCAGACCTTGCAGAATCACTCTACAGGGAAATCGGGCTGTCTCGGTCTGAAAGCGCTCAGTTGGTCGAGAGCATAATTAATCATGTTATCGATGCCTTAATCCGCGGTGAAACTGTTAAGCTAGCAGGATTTGGAACCTTTTCACTCCGGGATAAAAACGAGCGGGTCGGGCGTAACCCCAAAACAGGCCAGACCGTTCAAATTACCTCGCGCCGTGTTTTGGTGTTTAAGCCCTCACAAGTTTTACGAGAACGTGTCGATTCGTCTTTATCCCCTAAACCGTGATAGAGTCTGATTCGGGTTATGTAAATTAATGCGCATTCATATGTTTAGCGCATAACATATTTAGCCCATAAATATATATTAGCTATATCTAGCCCATTATATATTTTGCTTATGGGGTTTTGGGGATGAAAAAGAAGACTACACGGGCTTTTCGTACCATTAGCGAAGCGGGAGAAGAGTTAGATCTTCAGCCACATGTTTTGCGCTTTTGGGAGTCTAAATTTTCTCATATTAAACCCATCAAACGGGGTGGGGGGCGCCGTTTTTACCGACCCGAAGATATAGAATTCCTTCGGGGTATAAAAATATTGTTACATGACGAAAAGCATCCGATAAAAGATGTTCAAAAGCTTATTCGTGTAAAAGGCCCACAAAGAGTTGTTGAATTAGGGCAATCCATTGAGAAAGCCGCGCTTGATAAGGACATATCCGATACGGTTTTAATTCCAAAGAGAATTGCAAACGCAAAAGCGCCTCAGAAAAATGAACCCGAAAGGTCTAGGGCGCATACATCGAGTGTTGATATTTCAGATAAAACGCGGCCTGTGCCTAATCATCCTACGTCTAATCATCCTGCGTCTAATCAACCTGTTTTCAATAAGGGTGTTGCACATACTCAGTCTAAAAAATCATTCTTTAGACCGATTGAGGATAATGAAACCGAAGATGTGTTTATTCCAAATCCGCAGGATGATATTATTGCCGCGCATGCGACAACATTTGGGGTCAATGCACATGATATTGCGCTTTCGTCGCCTCCCGTGCATGCGGACACTTCCAATTCGGGCGTTAATGTTGAAAATCATACCACAAACAAAGAGGTTGAAGCAAAGACCCATCCCGCCCCGTCAATTTCAAATGAGATTGCTGAGGATTTAAATTCAGCGCTTGACCGATTGACCGCATTACGGTCTCAATGGATTGCATTCAAGGCCGATGCTTAAGCGTATATAAATCAAAACGTTTTTACGGATTTAGCCCCTAATTCAGTTTTAATACGGAATGTGAATTGCGTATTGCGCAATGGTAATTCTCGTCATATACCGACTTCAATGTCGGAGCGTAGCGCAGTCTGGTAGCGCACTAAGCTGGGGGCTTAGGGGTCGCAGGTTCAAATCCTGCCGTTCCGACCAATTTTTAATTTTTTGAACTTGATATAGACATAATCTTGCATAAAAGTGCGGCGAATTCACATATTTTAAATTCACCCTTTTAAATGCCCTGATGATTGGTTTATTCCACACCTATGTCAAATTTTAGACAACAAATGAATTTTGATTCAAGGACGCAGGTAAGCCTTGGCATATGGCTCGCAATAATGCTGGTCTTGGTGGCGGCAATGATTGTTTTAGGTGGCGCAACCCGCCTTACGAATTCAGGGCTTTCGATTACAGAATGGCGTCCGATTACAGGGGTCTTGCCGCCTTTGAACCATGAGCAATGGTTATCGGAGTTTGAAAAATATAAACAAATCCCTGAATTTGTTGTTGAACATCCCGATATGGATTTAAAAGGGTTTGAATTTATTTATTTTATGGAGTGGTCGCACCGGCAGCTTGGACGCTTGATTGGATTGGCATATGCGCTTCCATTTTTCTATTTTCTTATACGACGCAAATTACCCTTTGGACATGTAAAGCGATTTTTTGCAATTCTTATCTTGATTGGAATTCAGGGTGGTATTGGCTGGTGGATGGTCGCAAGCGGCCTTTCGAATGACCGAGTCGATGTTAGCCCTTACCGTTTGGCAACACATTTGGGTATGGCGTTCATTATACTCGGTGCTTTGTATTGGCTCTGGAGAGATCAAAAAGAGGGATGGCCTCGCCGTTTGAGAGGGGTGGTCTTAACCAAGCGAACGGGTTTTTTAGCCGCTATTGTTTACTTACAAATTATTCTTGGTGCGTTCGTTGCGGGTACGCATTCGGGCAAATCTTATAATACGTGGCCTTTAATGGATGGTGATTTTATTCCAAATGGTTACGGTGTTATATCGCCTTTTTGGCGTAATTTTTTTGAAAATACTGCGGCGATTCAGTTCAATCACAGAACTTTAGCCTATATCATTCTTGCAATAGGCTTATGGGTCTTCATAACGTCGAGATTGATTAATCCGCGCGTCGGGCGTGTTATGGGTATATTTTTAGTTTTATTACTGGTGCAGGTTTTACTCGGCATATGGACACTTTTGATGGTCGCGCCGCTCTCTTTATCTCTAGCTCACCAATTTACATCGATATTTGTTTTTCTCGTGGCAATTCATGTCGCGCGATTAACGCGCATCAATCAATCCTAGGTCGTTATAAGAAATTTTTAAGTGTCACACGGCTAAAATGCGTTGCGTGTTGACTGGCTAATTTGGCATTTCTGACTTTACTACTTTCTTGAAGTAATCCCAAGCAATCAGGACGGAGCGTGGACTATCCCTGTCTGTTATAAGGATTGCGCCTTGGTTAAATGCGCTACCTAAATTTATATCTGTCACAGCAATAGAGTTTGGGTCTTTAAGGCCTTGAATGCTTAATCCGTCCTGTATTTCAACAAATTTTGTTTCTGTTTTCGTATCAAGACGTAAATGCGGGTTTTTAATATTTGGGCTGATAACCAAATACGTTTGATCGGGTGTCTGGTCTGAAGGGCCAAATTCAAGAGTGTTTTTATGACACATATCTGTCTTTGGCACGTCATTGGAATTGAGTGTGACTTGTTTGTTTGCCTCAATAGTAATGCCGAGTGTTACAATGTCATTTGTTTCCGTATAAACATTCAGGCTTGGCGTGATAAAATCATGTGTTTTGCAGAAGCGTTTAATCTTAATATTAGGTATTGAGACGGGAATGCGGGTAAAGTCACCGTCATCACTGCTCTCAATAAAAGCCTGCAAACGATTTTCATCGGTCAGGGCGAGCAATAAGCCCGGTTCACCTTTGCGGCCTAACCCATGAAGATCAATATAGGGACCCGTTTCAAACTGAATAGGGTTTAACGTGCCCATTTGCGTTCGTAGTAATGCGCCGTCAATGTCGAGTAAAATAATTTGAGAGGCCCAGCCCGCGATTAAATTTGGCATAAAGACGGACTTAGAGATGCGCGTGGGACTTTCAAAGTCTGTCGTCGCGCGAATTTTAAAATCAGGGTCAACCGCTTGATATGGCGCAATTTTTTGTGTGTCCTTTGGCAGGCTGTCACGACACGCTGAAAGTAGAATTGTGCTGGCGAGCGATAGAGTCAGAGCGGATTTTAGAGAGATATATTTTTTCGTCATACTCTGTTATACGCATAACTCTGCAAAAGGTCGCGTAAAATTATCCCTCTCATGTTCAATTATGTACCTCTCTTGTTATAAAGCATCCCGCAAGACAGGTGGTGAGCGCCTATTATTGGGCGTATATATACTTAACAAACCCATGACTTATAGTGCATATAATGCCTATGAGCATTTTATCTAAATCTTTTTTCCATAATGAAGCAGACGCCTTCGCACACCTTGAGTCTTTGATTTGGGGTGACACGCCCGTATGTCCTCACTGTGAAAACACAGAAAAGAAGATTTATGAGCTTAAGGGTGTACGGTCTAAGCCTTCTAAAAAGAATCCTGAAGGCGTAGTGCGTCACGGTCTAAAGAAGTGTGGTGCATGTCGCAAGCAATTTACAGTTCGTGTCGGTACTGTATTTGAAAGCTCTCACGTCCCTTTACACAAATGGTTACAAGCCGCTTACCTTATGATGAGCAGTAAAAAGGGTATCTCTAGCAAGCAATTAGAGCGCACACTTGAGGTCACATATAAAACAGCTTGGTTTATGGCGCACCGTTTACGTGAAGCTATGCGTTCTGGCTATTTGGATGTCCCTTTTGGTTCTGGCGGCGGCATTGTCGAAATTGACGAAACATATGTAGGTGGCAAATCTACTCCACGACGTTGGAAGCGTAAGACCCCCCTTTTAACTCTTGTAGACCGTGACACAGGCCGTTCTAAGAGCT
>CALCKU010000147.1 GCA_937965735.1 uncultured Caulobacterales bacterium | reverse complement strand
TCTGCGCCGTTCTTTAAAAATCCGAGCCCGATATAGCTATTTAAGCTCGGCGACCATGCAACGGAACTCATATGACCTTGGTCGTTTTCTGGCGTTTCCGTATCACCCGCACGCATAAAGTGAGCGCCGTTTACAAGTGTGTCTTTGGGATTGACGGGAATAAGTCCGACCATGCGCAAACCGTCTTCTGTCAGCCCTTCGCGCTGTGAGAGGACTTTGCCGATACAATCCTTTTTCTTAGATACAAATCCGCCGAGGCCAAGATGAGCGGCGGTCGTGCGACCATCGAGCTCGTTCCCTGCCGCGTGACCTTTTTCAATTCGCATGACGCCGAGTGCTTCTGTGCCGTACATGACCGCGTCAAATTCTTGGCCCTTATCCATCATCGCACGGATAAGAGCATCGCCGTAACGGGCAGGGACAGAAATTTCATAAGCGAGTTCCCCCGAAAAAGAGAGGCGGAACAAGCGTGCGCGCGTGCCACCACAAACCGTGACTTCGCCGCACGCCATATAGGGGAAGGCTTCATTGGATATGTCAAAGTCTGCATCGACGATTTTTTGCAAAAGTTTGCGGGCGTTCGGGCCTGCGACCGAGAATTGTGCCCATTGATCGGTTGTCGAAATCAGATGCACATCCATGTCAGGGTAAAGACATTGGCGTACAAATTCGAGATGTTTAAACACAGGCCCAGCTTTGGCTGTTGTTGTTGTTGTGACAAAATGGGTTTCAGACAGTCGCGCCGTAGTCCCGTCATCCATGGCAATCCCGTCTTCGCGGAGCATTAAGCCGTAGCGACAGCGCCCGACTTTGAGCGTGCTAAATGTATTGACATAGACCTTATTGAGGAATTTCCCCGCATCACGGCCTTGAACGTCAATTTTACCAAGCGTAGTTACATCGCAAATCCCAACAGAGTTTCGGGTCATTGTGACTTCGCGGTCAACACTATCGCGCCAGCCTTGTTCGCCCGTTCGCGCAAACCATTGTGCGCGTTTCCAATAGCCCGTTTCGACAAAGGTCGCGCCGTTCTCGGATGCGTATTTATGGCTTGGGGTTAAGCGGGTTTGTTTGAAATGTTGCCCCTTGTGCGCGCCTGCAAAAGCCCCGATGGGAACAGGTGTGTAGGGCGGGCGGAATATAGTCGTGCCTGTTTCGGGGATAGTGCGCCCCGTTGCATGTGCGAGTACGGCTAATCCTGTGACATTAGAGGTTTTCCCTTGATCCGTTGCCATGCCCAGTGTTGTGTAACGTTTGACATGTTCAACAGAAGAGAACCCTTCTTGGTGGGCGAGAATAATGTCTTTCACTGTCACATCATTTTGAAAATCAACCCATGCCCTATGCTTAGACTCTACAAACCAGAACGGTGTGACGTTGATGGGTGCGTCCTCCGATTGGGGTGCATTTGAGTTTAAAAACCCAATTTTTTCAGAAACTTGCAGAGATGTATTAAACGCGCCTTGTGTCGAAAAAACTCCATTTGCCGCGCCAATAACATGCATCTCTGCGGGTAAATTCTTCGCATCAGGGACAAAACAAGACAAAGCCTCATCCCATTTTGGACGACCACGTTTATGGCAGGTTAGATGCAGATTGGGGTTCCACCCACCGGACATAGCCACATTTTGAACAGATATTTTTTGCCCTGAATTGAGCGTGATAGATTTCACACCTTTGCGACCTGCGCTGTCGATAATATATGCGTCTTTGCGTGCGTCAATAATATGGGCGGCAGGTGTCAACAGTCCGTCATCATTATTGGTGAGGAGGGCGGTATCTTTAAATTCAATTCCGTAGCGGCTTTGATATGTTCGCATGGCACTGGCGAGCATTATATTAGGGCGATCATTATTGGAAAAAGCAATGGGGCGTTCTGTTGCGCCTGCGGCGAGAATGCTGTGCTTGGCGTAAATCCGCCAGAGGATTTGCCGTACGCCTTTGACATTTATTTGATCGGTTTTGGTTTCTAAGCCGCCGTAAATACCGTGATCGTAAACACCGTATATCGTTGTACGCGACATAAGCCGGACATTAGGGAGGCTCTCAAGCTCGTTTAGGGTTTGATCGAACCATTCCAAACGGTCTACGCCGTTGATTTCAAAACTTTCAGAGAGAAGTCGCCCGCCCATGCGGAAATCTTCGTCTGCCAGTATGACAGTTTTACCCGAGCGCCCCGCATTTAGCGCCGTAAGAAGCCCTGCTGGTCCCGCGCCGATGACAAGGATATCACAATGTAAAAACCCTTTATCATAATGGTCGGGGTCGTCTGTAACTGACAAAGTTCCTAGACCCGCCGCGCGGCGAATAATTGGCTCGTATAGTTTTTCCCAAAACGCTTTGGGCCACATAAAGGTTTTATAATAAAACCCTGCCGCAAGAAAGGGATGCATAAAATCATTTATAGCCAAAAGATCGAAATTGACACGGCCCATATGGTTTTGTGATCGCGCGTCTAGGCCTTCGAATAATTTAATCGTGGTCGCACGGCGATTGGGTTCGCAATTTCCGTCGCTATGAATTTCAACAAGGGCATTCGGTTCTTCGGATCCCGCGCCCATAATGCCGCGCGGTCTGTGATATTTAAAGCTCCGTCCAACGACTTTTACACCCGCGCGGATGAGGGCTGAAGCGAGGGTATCCCCCTCAAAACCTTGATAGGCTTTACCGTCAAATTTAAAATTTAATATCTGGCTGCGATCAATGAGGCTCATTGTTGTGCCTCTTTAATCTGCTCGCGTTTTATATTGCGTGCCAGTTCGACTTTGGTAATGTCATGTGTGAGTGTATTGCGTGTTATGACAAGCCATGAACGGTCGCCTTGTTCATGGAACCAAAGCTCACGCATTTCGCCTGCAATATTCTCTCGTAAATACATGTAATCGTGGAAATCTTTATCAGCCGTTTCAGATTTCGGATTGGGTCTTTGCATAAGGTGAGCGTCACCGTGATAAACAAATTCAGAGGCATCGCGCGGGCCAAGGAGGGGGTGGTTGATAATCATTAGTGCAGATTAGGCTGTGCGCCCTGTCCTTTTTCGTCAATCATAAATCCGCGTGAAAACCTATCCATACGGTAGGCGCTCGCCGTTTCGTGATGCGTGTCAGTCGCCATTAAATGGGCAAAACTATAACCGCTCGCGGGTGTGGCCTTAAATCCGCCATAGCACCAACCGCCGTTAAAATAGAGACCCTCTATATGGGTCTTGTC
This sequence comes from uncultured Caulobacterales bacterium, assembly GCA_937965735.1. Lineage (GTDB taxonomy): Bacteria > Pseudomonadota > Alphaproteobacteria > Caulobacterales > Maricaulaceae > CALCKU01. The sequence continues at coordinate 5,776 of CALCKU010000147.1, read as the reverse complement.
GATAATGGGCGAGCCGTCCATCGACATATCCATAATTCCGCCCCACATACGCAGGAGACGCGCTTTGCCAATGCGCGGCATGATCGACATGCCGCCTTCGCAAACGTCTTCAACAACGGGCAGGTTGCCGCGTTGTGCGTAACTGTTATAGCCGTCAATATCGCCGCCAAAAACGAGGCCGCCTTTATCCGACTGGCTCACGTAAAAATGTCCCGCGCCATAGGTAACAACGCCGTCCAAGACGGGTTTCAAACCCTCGCTAACGAAAGCCTGCAACACATGACTTTCCATAGGGAGGCGCATATTCGCTTTGGACATTAAACGGGAACTATTACCTGCAACAGCGACACCGATTTTACGGGCACCAATATAGCCACGAGAGGTTTCCACACCAGAACAGACGCCGTTTTGAATGTCAAAACCGATAACTTCACAATTCTCAATAATGTCGACGCCGTGTTTATCTGCGGCATGCGCGTAGCCCCACGCCACAGCGTCATGCCGAACAGTCCCGCCGCGAGGCTGCAAAAGCCCGCCCAGAATAGGGAAACGCGCATTATCGAAATTCAAGAAAGGGTATAGCTTTCTAACACCTGATTGATCGAGCAGTACGGCATCAGCCCCGTGTAATTTCATTGAATTGCCACGCCGTACATAAGCATCGCGTTGTGGATCCGAGTGGTATAGGTTTAACACACCGCGTTGACTGACCATCGCATTGTAATTTACGTCTTGCTCTAGCCCTTCCCAGAGCTTGAGCGAAAACTCGTAAAACGCTTCATTACCATTGAGCATATAGTTCGAGCGTATAATTGTTGTATTCCGCCCAACATTCCCGCCGCCAATCCAGCCTTTTTCCAAAACTGCAATACGTTTTTGTTTGAATTTTGACGCCAAGTAATGTGCGGTTGCGAGTCCGTGTCCGCCGCCACCGATGATGATATAGTCGTAATGCGATTGCGGTTCAGCTTTGCGCCAAACGGGCTTCCACCCTTTATGGCCCGTGAGAGCTTCTTTAAATATTTTAAGCGCGGAATATCGCAATTTGTAATCTCTTGTAAAATTTATTTAACTTAACGTGTGAAACCCACGCCTCAATCAGTTTATACACGGATTAGAGTTATTAAAGCCGCTTAATAAGGGTTTCGAATAGTGCGTAGGCGCGTCATTTTTGGTGTAAGAAAATAATGGTAAGGCGGCTGTATTGCGATTAGAGTATTGGAATGACTGACTCATCTTATTTTAAACCTGCAACCATTGCGCTTCATACGGGTTATACACCTGAAGGCGAATACGGCGCTCGTGCTGTTCCAATCTATCAAACGACTTCCTATGCCTTTGAAAGTGTAACCGAAGCCTCGTCCTTGTTTAATGTTGAGCAAGGCGGGCATATATATTCGCGTATCTCAAATCCTACTGTCGCTGTACTTGAACAAAGATTAGCGGCACTAGAGGGCGGGGTTGGCGCGATCTGTACAGCATCGGGCATGTCCGCACTGTTTGCTACTTTTATCACACTCTGTTCTGCGGGAGACCACATTGTGTCCTCAGCGCAGATTTATGGTTCAACAGCCACGACATTGCGCTATACGCTTAAACGCTTTGGAATTAGCTGTGATTTCATTCAGATTAACGATCAAAATGCTTTAAAGAATGCGATTAAACCGAATACAAAGCTTGTTTTTTGCGAATCTATTTCCAACCCTGGTATGGAAGTTTCAAACCTCAAGCAAATTTCAGAGATTGCCAATTCGGCAGGTGTTCCCGTTGTCGTTGACGCAACATTTGCGACACCCGCCTTAAATCGTCCAATAGATTTTGGAGCCAATATTGTTGTGCATTCCATTACAAAATGGATTGGCGGGCATGGTACAGCCATTGGCGGCTGTATTATTGATGGCGGTAATTTCAATTGGGGAAATGGGCGTTTCCCTGAATTAACCGAACCTTACGCCCCGTTTCATGGTATGAAATTTTGGGAAGAGTTTGGACCGACAGCTTTCGTAATGAAAGTCCGAAGTGAGGCCATGCGTGACCTTGGCGCGGCGCTTTCACCGCATAATGCGTTTTTGATTTTGCAAGGTGTTGAAACGCTTGAATTGCGTATGAAACAACATGTCGCAAACACGCTTGAACTCCGTGATTGGTTAAATATGCAAGAAGGCGTGACTTGGGTGCGTCATCCAGAAAATGCGAATGCGCCTCATATCAATGAAATGTTTCCGAACGGGGCAGGGGCTATGCTGTGTTTTGGTGTCGTGGGTGGTCGCAAAGGCGGGGCGGCCTTCATTAATTCTGTCACACTTGCCACGCATTTGGCTAATGTCGGTGATAGTCGAACGCTTGTGTTACATCCGGGTAGTACAACCCATTCACGCTTAACCCATGATGCAATGGAAGCGGCCGGGATTAGTGAGGATTTAATTCGTGTCTCTGTGGGGCTAGAGGCCATTAAAGATATTAAGGCTGATTTTGCTAAAGGCTTAAAAGCTGCGATACGGGCGGTTCGTTAATGGAAGTTACAGTCAATAAAGCGCCTGTTTATGTGGCAACGGGTGGAAAAGCGTTTAATCCTGACCTTCCAACGATTGTGTTTTTGCATGGGAGTGGCGGCGATCATAGAACTTGGGCTTTGCAGACCCGTTGGTTTGCCTATCATGGCTACTCAGTTCTAGCGCCTGATCTACCCGAACATAGCTTGTCTGGTGGGAACGCATTCAAGAAAATTGAAGAGAGTAGCCCTTGGTTAGAGACATTTTTTAAGACCCTTAATGTTAAATCCGCGCATATTGTTGGTCATAGTCAAGGGTTCTTATCGGCGCTCGCCTTTGCAAAAGATCATTCCGATAAAATATTGTCCTTAACCGCGATCGGTACGGCTGCCTCTATTCCCGTTAATAAAGCGCTTGTCGAAATGGCTCAAGATAGCGCCGACAGGGCCGCATATATGATGTGCAATTGGGGCTTTGGCCCCGCCGCACATCTGGGTGAAAGTGCGGTTCCAGGCATGCAACCGATTGGTATTTCTCGTGCAATTATGAGCCGTAACCCGCTTGCCACAGACCTTCAAGCGTGTGCTGATTATTCTGAAGGTATGGAAATTGTCAAAGGCTTGAAGATGCCCATGCATTGTATCTTGGCCAGTGCGGATAAAATGACGCCGTTAAAAAGCGGTCTTGAATTGGCAAAAGCCGCAGGCATTACGCCGACAATTATCAAAAATCGGGGTCATATGTTGCCCTTAGAAGCCCCCAAAGAAACTCTCGACGCGTTACGAGCGTTTATTGGTCGTCAGCAAACACAAACGGAATAACTTCATGCAAATTAATAAAGTCGCTGTTATCGGCGCAGGAACAATGGGTGCAGGCATTGCTGGGCAAGCTGCGAACGCGGGATGCGAGGTTCTTTTACTCGACTTACCGAGCGATAGTTTAGATGTAAATGCGTTTGCGCAAAAGGGCTTAGAGCGAATTTCTAATCCCGCTGACTTAGGTATTCTTAGCCCTGAATTAAAGGCGCGTATCACCGTCGGTAATATTCGTGATGATTTTGATAAGCTTGTGGATTGTGATTGGATTGCCGAAGCCATTTTAGAACGTTTGGACTTAAAGAAAAATCTTTACAAAAAACTGGATGCCGTCTGTAAAGAGAGTGCGATAATTTCCTCTAATACGTCGACGATTCCAATTAAGCTTTTGGTCGAAGATATGCCGCTTGCATTTCGTAAACGGTTCGCGATTACGCATTTTTTCAATCCTGTGCGGTTTATGCCATTATTAGAGCTGGTTGCGGGTGAAGACACAGATCCAGTTATCATGTCACACCTTCATCAGTTCTGTGATGAGCGCCTTGGGAAAGGTGTTGTGCCTTGTTTGGATACGCCCGGTTTTTTAGGAAACCGAGTTGGCTGTTACGCGATTCAGGCCGCTCTCCACACGGCAAATGCTATGGGGCTTTCTCCGCAAGAAGCTGATGCTATTTTTGGTCGTCCGATGGGTATACCCAAAACGGGCGTGTTTGGTCTTTACGATTTGATCGGTATTGACCTGATGAGTGATGTCGCCAGCAGTCTTGTTTCAATTCTCCCCGAAGGCGATGCTTTTCACGATGTTGGTGAAAAACTCAGCTTAATGGAAAATATGATCGCAAAGGGTCAAAGAGGGCGCAAAACAGGCGCAGGCTTTTACCGAATGGATAAGGGCGCAAAACAGGTCATTAATCTAAAGACTGGAGAGTACGACCCTGTTGAAGTTTTGAATATACCCATTGCGATAAAGGCTGAGAAAGACGGGATTTTACATGTTCTGGACGATGATAGCGTTTACGGTGAATATGCATGGCGGGTTATGTCCAATGTTCTGTCATATGCGGCCTCGCTTGTGCCAGAGGTTGGTGACAACCCTGTTGCCGTCGATGATGCCATGAAGATGGGGTATAATTGGATTAAAGGTCCGTTTGAACTGATTGATGAAATCGGTGCAGACTATTTGATTGAGCGGCTAGAATCGGAACAAAGAGAGGTTCCAAAATATTTAAAAGAAGCGGCTGGATCGACCTTTTATAGCGTAGAGAACGGTTTGAAAGCCCGTACTTATGGCGGAGGCTGGCGTGATATTGAGCGCCCAAAAGGCACGCTACGCTTTAATGATCGCCGCAAAACTTTGACACCTATGGCTCAAAATTCGGAAGCTAGCTTTTACGATATTGAGAATGTTGCGCTCGTGGAATTTCATTCTAAAGCCAATGCATTGGGGGCGGAATCTATGCAAATTTTGGATTCTGCTATAGAGGCTGTCGCCCAGAACAAAATGGATGGGTTGATTGTGCATAATGACGCACAGCATTTTTCATGCGGTGTCAATTTGAATGCTGTCAGAGCTTTTTTTGAATCCAATGATTGGAGCGGTTTAGATCGCTTTCTTGATCACTTCCAGCAGACTGTCCATAAAATGGCCATTGCCGATTTTCCTGTGGTCGTGGCGCCAGTCGGGCTCTCGCTTGGCGGCGGATTTGAAGTGGTTCTGCACGGCAAACACGTGATTTGTCATGCCAATTCGAATATGGGATTGGTTGAGAGCGGCGTTGGGGTTATTCCGGGCGGCGGGGGATGTAAAGAAACACTCTACCGATGGATTGAGAAAAAAGACGGTGATGTCGAAGCTGGGGCGTGGGAGGCATTCATGTCGCTAGGCTTTGGTAAAACGGCGAGCTCGCCTATCCTAGCAAGAGATTTAGCTATGCTTCGGGCAAATGACCGATATGTGAATAACCGAGACCGCCTTCTTTCTGAAAGCGTATACGCTGTAAAAGACGGATCTGAACAAGTGCCCTTTACGCGCAATCCGATTGCTATGGCTGGAAAGCCAATGTTTGAGAAGATGGTCACATGGGCAAAAGATATGCATGAAAAGGGTAAATTATACGCCCATGATGTTGTCGTTTCGACTGAAATTGCGCGGATTGTAACGGGCGGTGAAATTGAAAAAGGCACGCTGTGGACAGAGCAGGATCTCTTTGACGCCGAAAGACGCGCCTTTCTAACGCTAATAAAAACTCCTGAAACGCAAGCGCGTATTCGGACATTATTGGATAATGGGAAGGCCATCAGGAATTAGCTATGCCTGTAGATTATGATGCTCTCGACAAAACGCGTGCCAATTATGTGCCATTGAGCCCCGTTTCATTTTTAGCCCGCACAGCTGATATTTATCCAGACCGCGAAGCTTTAATCTATAACGCTTTGACTATGAATTGGCGCGAGGTTCAATCGTTGTGT
>CALCKU010000146.1 GCA_937965735.1 uncultured Caulobacterales bacterium | reverse complement strand
GTGCAGGAGGTCGCGCAAAATCGTCATCAGGGTTCACATGACGGTCATGCCCACGGGGAAGGAGACAGTCACGGGGAAGGCCATGCGCACGGCGCAGACGACTCACCTATGATTTTTCCGGCTGTAGATTTTGCGACAACCGAAGCCCCGGAAGACCATGTTATGGGCGACGCAACCGCGCCGATTACCGTTATCTCTTATGCTTCTGTTACCTGCCCACATTGCGGGGACTGGTTCACAAAGGATTGGCCTCAATTTAAGTCCGAATTGATCGAAACGGGCAAAGTCAGATTTATTTTTAGAGAGTTTCCAACCCAACCCGTACAACTCGCAATGGCCGGATTTCTGATCGCAAATTGTGCAGACGAGTCGCGGTTCTTTGAAGCGATTGAATATCAAATGGAGAATCAGGCCTCTATTTTTGAATCCGCTCAAGCTGGCACAGCAAAAGAGACCTATGTCGCTATCGCGCAAAAGTTTGGTCTAAAAGATGAAGCCGAAATGCAAGCCTGTTTATCGAATCCAGAAGAGGTCAAGAGAATTGAAACATCGATGGCGCGCGCGCAATCCGCAAATGTCAGAGGCGCCCCGGCCTTCATTATCAATGAGACCTTGTTTAAAGGTAATCCCTCTTACGCGGCCCTAAAAGCCGCCATTGATTTGGAATCTGAAACGGGTGTGTCTAAAATGGATAAGCGATAATTCGCAAGCCTTGCGATTGCCCCTTATCAATCGCTATTAAACTGCGAAATATGGCCTTTAAGCAGGCCTTATCCACAAAACACACGGTTTTGCGGTGTAAACCCATTAACAAAAGGTTAAAGCCATGCTTGCCTTTTACATCGAAATTGAGAGAGTGAAATATGGCTTTTATTTTTAAAACTGATTCGAAGCGTTTACGAGTTTTGCGCAAAACGGCCCTTGCGACAGCTGTAACCTTATCCGCATTTGCGGTGACCGCATGCGCCGATAAGGGGACAAGCCCTACAGTCAGTGCAGGCGCTTCAGCCTATGAAGTGGCAGGGGATCACGCGATTGGCAATCCCGACGCGAAAGTGACCGTTGTCGAATATGCTTCTGTTGTATGCGGGGCTTGCGCGGCGTGGCATGAAGGTGTTTATACTGAGTTTAAGAAACAATATATCGACACAGGAAAAGTTCGTTTTATCTTTCGCGAGTTTCCGACCTCTCCTGAATCTTTGGCGCGGACAGGGTTTCTCATTGCCAATTGCGCCGATGAGAAAAAGTTTTTTGAAAACATTTCTCTACAGTTCAAACGTCAAAAACAGATCTTTAAAGCGGCAGGCAATGGTACGGTTCGCCAAGAATACGTCAATATCGCAAAATCCGCAGGCCTTAGCGAAGAAGACTTCCTTGCTTGTCTTACAAATGAAGACGAAAATGCGCGCTATGACGCCGTTGTCCAAGGCGGCATTGACGCGGGGGTTACAGGGACACCCGCATTCTTTGTGAACGGCGAAAAAATTAGAACCACACCGTCGGGAAAGCAGCTTTATACGCTTGAGAGCTTCCAAGAAATTCTCTCTCCGCTGCTGGGTGAACCCATGCCGGCGGCTAAAGACGCGGCTGAGTAATATCCTGTGGGGTCTTTGGCATTTGATAAGATCAAGCTGACGGGATTTAAATCCTTTGTCGACCCCACTGATTTTTTTATTGAACCCGGCCTAACCGGCATTGTGGGCCCAAATGGGTGTGGCAAGTCTAATCTGCTAGAAGCCATTCGCTGGGTCATGGGCGCGAATTCAGCAAAGGCTATGCGCGGAAGCGCGATGGACGATGTTATCTTTGCAGGCACACGCCAGCGTCCCGGCCGCAATCAAGCCAATGTGACCCTGACCATTGATAATAAAGCGCGGATAGCCCCGCCCCTGTTTAATGATGATGATACGCTAGAGGTCACGCGTCTGATTACAAAAGGCAAAGGCAGTAAATATCGCGTCAACGGCCAAACGGTTCGCGCCAAAGATATTCAACTTTTATTTGCCGATGCCAGTACAGGCGCGAATTCCCCGGCCCTTGTTCGGCAAGGCCAGATTAACGAATTGATCGCAGCCAAGCCTGAAAATCGTCGCCGCATTCTTGAAGAAGCCGCAGGCATTTCAGGATTACATACGCGGCGTCACGAAGCCGAGCTTCGCCTTAGAGCCGCCGAAACAAACCTTTCCCGTCTTGATGATGTCATTGGCCAAATTGAAAATCAGCTTTCATCCCTGCGTCGACAATCCCGCCAAGCGACACGCTATAAACGTCTTGCCGGTGAAATCCACGAATATAAGGCCTTACTTTGGTTAAAGCGGTGGGAGTTGGCTTTGCAGACTTTGCATCAAAGCCAAGAGACGCTCAATCTGTGTGAAAAAGACGTGCAGGACAAAGCCGCAGTTTCTGCCGAGATGACCCGTATCAGTACAGAGCTTGCCACGCATCTTGACCCCAAGCGTGAAGAACAGATTATTGCCGCCGCCGTCCTGGGTCGCTTGAACGCGGCCAAAGACGCGCTGGAAGCAGATGAGGCAGCGGCCA
>CALCKU010000145.1 GCA_937965735.1 uncultured Caulobacterales bacterium | reverse complement strand
ACTAAGGGTGGGCCTGCGAGAAAAATTGTACCTTGATCAGCGACAATGATGCTTTCATCCGCCATTGCGGGTACATAAGCGCCGCCTGCGGTACAAGACCCCATGACAACCGCGATCTGAGGAATGCCTTCAGCACTCATTGTGGCTTGATTATAAAAACACCGTCCAAAGTCATCTTTGCCGGGAAAAATTTCGGCTTGGTTTGGCAGGTTTCCGCCGCCACTATCAACAAGATAAATACAAGGAAGACGGTTTTCTTTGGCAATTTCTTGTGCGCGGGCCTGTTTTTCGCAGGTCATCGGATAATATGTTCCGCCTTTTACCGTTGCGTCGTTACAGATTATCATAACTTCGCGACCCGAAACACGGCCTATACCTGTAATCAAACCTGCGGAAGCAATATTGTCTTCATACATGTCATAGGCAGCCATTTGTGAAAGCTCTAGAAATGGTGCGCCGGGATCCAGCAAGCGTGCGACACGGTCTCGCGGCAAAAGTTTCCCGCGGCCAATATGGCGGTCTCTGGAACCTTCAGATCCGCCCAAAGCGATTTTTGCAATCTTCTCTTTAAGGTCTTTGACAAGCGCCTGCATGTGGGCGGCATTGGCTTGAAATTCTGCACTGTCTGGCTTGATTTTAGAAACGATCATAATGGTCTTTGGTGGTTTTAGGTGCGGAAATTTTTAAATTTAACTTTACATATATAAATTTGAACCTTGAGTCAAATAAATTTATATGATAGGCGTGCCTAATGAATACATCACTTGATATTAAACAAGCTTTTGACCGGGAACGTCAGTTTGCGGAAAAGCGTCGCGCGGTAATACAAAGTGCTTCATCGGCCTTTCGTCGGCGTGGCTATCACAATACGTCTATGGTGGAGATTGCAAAGACGCTCGGTTTAACGAAAGCGGCGCTGTATTATTATGTGAAGAATAAAGAAGAGATTTTGTACGAGTCTCATATTATGACATATGACGCTATGGACGCAGTTTTGAAAACGTGGCGTTCTCGAAACAAGATGAACGAAACAGTGAATAAGACGCCAAGTGAACTCTCTGGGAGTGAACTCACTGGCTTAAACCATCTTGAAGGTGTGTTCCGTGATTTCGTGCTCTTGCTAACCCAATCGGGTGTGTCGCTTTTGACGGATGTTGATAGTCTTGGTGGTGAGTGGAAGGCGAACGTTTTAAAACGTAGGCAAATAATCGAAAAACATGTGTTGAGGATTGTCAAAGATGGGCAGAAAGACGGTTCGATCCGTACTGGGGATGCGCGTTTACATGTATTCTTTTTCATGGGGGCATTGAATTGGTTAAATGCGTGGTACGAAGCGGACGGGCGATTAACTGGCGCCGTTATCTCAGAGCATTTTATTGCACAATTGAGTCGCGGCATTCAGGTGTAGGTTATTGGATCGGTTTTTGACACAGAGTTTGACGTAAGTTTAAGGCATAGAAAATTCAAATAAAGAGGCAGTATGAGCAAGATTTATAGTGATGCGGAAAGCGCCCTCGCCGGGTTAACTTTTGATGGCATGATGGTGATGAGCGGCGGGTTTGGTTTGTGCGGTATTGCCGAAAACCTCATTGCAGCTCTACGCGGTAGCGGGGTCACGGGATTGACCGTTATTTCGAATAATGCCGGTATTGACGGATTTGGTCTTGGGCAATTGCTAGAAACCCGCCAAATCAAAAAAATGATAAGCTCTTATGTTGGTGAGAATAAAGAGTTTGAGCGCCAATATCTTGGCGGCGAATTGGAATTGGAATTCAACCCGCAAGGCACGCTTGCGGAACGAATTCGTGCAGGCGGTGCAGGCATTCCTGGTTTTTATACTAAAACAGGTGTCGGCACCCTGATTGCTGAGGGTAAAGAGCATAAGGCTTTTAAAAACTCGGACGGCGAGATGGAAACTTATATTTTAGAGACTGGGTTGAAGGCAGATTTGTCCATCATCAAAGCGTGGAAAGGCGACGCGGCAGGGAATTTAATTTTCAAAGCCACTGCACGTAATTTCTCGCCTATGATGGCGATGGGCGGTAAGGTAACAGTTGCAGAAGTCGACGAAATTGTACCGATTGGTACGCTCGATCCGAATTTTATTCATACGCCTGGCGTATTTGTTCAACGCATCATTGAAGCCAAATGTGAAAAGCGGATTGAAAATCTGACCCTTCGTGAAAGGAGCGCATAATGTCGAGCGAACGCATCGGTTGGACACGTGACCAAATGGCTGCGCGAGCGGCCAAGGAATTACAAGACGGATTTTACGTCAATCTCGGCATTGGCATACCGACATTAGTCGCCAATCATATTCCTGACGGGGTCGATGTAACCTTGCAATCTGAGAACGGTATGCTGGGCATGGGGCCGTTTCCTTTTGAAGGCGAAGAAGATGCTGACCTTATCAACGCTGGTAAGCAGACAATCACGACTTTGCCAAAATCTAGTTTTTTTGATAGTGCGACAAGTTTTGCTATGATCCGTGGCGGTCATATTGACCTCTCTATTTTGGGCGCGATGGAGGTGTCCGAAAATGGTGATATCGCCAATTGGATGATCCCTGGGAAAATGGTTAAAGGTATGGGCGGGGCAATGGATTTGGTTGCGGGTGTAAAGCGCTGTATCGCGCTGTTTGACCACACAAATAAACGCGGCGAGAGTAAGTTCCTCAAAGCCTGTACCTTGCCGCTGACGGGTCAAAATTGTATTGATATGATTATTACAGATTTAGCCGTGTTTGAATTTGATAAGACGCAAAAGCGGTTTAAATTGATTGAGCTGGCCAGTAGTGTGAGCCTTGATGTGCTTAAGTCAAAAACTGAGGCCACAGTGATTTATGACTAAGGGGCGGCTATTGTGTCGTCTTATATTTGTACATATGTTATTTTTGAGTAGGAAGTTTTATGTCTAAAACCGTCGCAGATCCTGTTGTTATTGTGGGGTTGGCCCGCACACCTATGGGTGCGTTTCAAGGCGCATTTAGTGATGTCTCTGCTCCGCAATTAGGGGCAACAGCGATTAAAGCAGCGCTAGCGGAGTCGGGAGTGCAAGCTGAGGCCGTAGAGCAAGCCGTGATGGGCTGTGTCCTTCCCGCAGGCCAAGGTCAAGCGCCCGCTCGCCAAGCCGCGATATATGCAGGGCTCGGCGAACATGTGGAAGCGACCACGGTCAATAAAATGTGCGGTTCTGGCATGCAGGCGGTCATTATGGCCCATGACGCGATTAAGGCGGGGTCGATTGATGTTGCAGTCGCAGGCGGAATGGAATCGATGACCAATGCGCCCTACCTCCTGCCCAAAGCACGTGGGGGTATGCGTATGGGCGACCAAAAAGTAATCGACAGCATGATGTTTGACGGACTAACGGATGCCTATGCAGGCGGAAGCCCTGGAAATTCAAGCATGGGCGTCTTTGCGGATATGATTGCTAAGGAATATCAATTCACGCGCGTGCAACAAGATGATTATGCGATTGAGTCTGTGCGCCGCGCCAAAGCCGCGCAAGACGCGGGTGGATTTAACCGCGAGCTCACGCCTGTGACGGTTAAGGGCCGCAAAGGGGACCAGGTCGTGACTGAGGATGAAGGCCCGAAAAATGCACGCCCTGAAAAAATACCAGAGTTGCGCGCCGTGTTTACCAAGGACGGCACAGTGACAGCCGCCAATGCCAGTTCGATCAATGACGGCGCGGCAGCGCTCGTTTTAATGCGGCAGTCAAAGGCAGAAGAAGGCGGGCATAAAGTGCTCGCGGAAATCGTCTCGCACGCTGCCCATGCTCACAAACCCGATTACTTCACGACAGCGCCAGTCCATGCCATGAAAAAAGCGTTGAAAAAAGCGAATTGGGCCGCGTCAGAGGTTGATCTATGGGAAATCAATGAAGCCTTTGCCGTTGTCCCAATGATTGCGATGCAAGAGCTTGGGCTTGAGCATGTCAAGGTTAATGTTAATGGCGGCGGTTGTGTTCTCGGGCATCCAATCGGCGCCTCTGGTGCGCGCATTCTGGCAACTTTAATCGCCGCAATGGAAAAGCGGGATTTAAAAACAGGCGTTGCTTCTCTTTGTATTGGCGGCGGCGAGGCCACGGCGATGTGTCTTAAGCGCAGCTAGCGCATTGTAATAATTTAAGATGTGTTAGACGGAAGTGATTGGGCCCGTATCGTAATAATACCTCCATTACGAGCCTTTCTGCGAGGCAAGTTGTTATCGGCTCAACTGGGGATACTGTCATCAAAGCGGTGTGTAGTGAAAGGCGTATCGGCATGAGAACGGGTGTCTTCGTCTGCGTAATCGCCTTGGTGGCCATTACCACTAACTCTCCAAGCTGTTGAAAAAAAGTCAACCATCAGGTCTGAGACTGTCCTTTGTGGCACCCGAAGGGTGGCCGTTTTTTTATGAACGTGCAAAACCGTTGCATTATATCGAGTTCTCTAAATAATGAGAGGGCTTGCCCCATCGGCAACATTATCTCTTGCAGAGTGCATGATGCCCGCTATGGATGAAGCCCGCGGTTATTGCCGTATTGGATGGCAGGTTGCTGGAAGCGGCAAGGCTCAAGACGGTGTAGCGTATTTTGGAGTTAAATAAACAATGGGAACTCATTTATTAAATGCTTCCGATGTTTCTCGTTTTGTGAAGACCGTCTTTCCTGAAGCGAATTCATTCGGTCTAAAGATCGATTCTTTGGTCGATGACGAAATCATTGTCTCGATGACCGTATTGCCAGAACATTTACGTCCCGGCGGAACTGTGTCGGGCCCGACCATGTTCGCCTTGGCTGATTATGCGGCTTATCTCATTATACTGGCACATATAGGCGAGGTCGCCTTAGCGGTAACAACAAGTTTGAATATCAATTTTATCCGTAAGCCAGAGCCTGTCGGTCTAAGAGCTGTTTGTAAGTTGATAAAATTGGGCAAACGACTCGCGATTTGCGAAATACATGTTCAATCTGGTGATAATAATCTTGTTGTTGCGCAAGCAACGGCAACATATTCTATCCCTGCTTAAATTATCGCCACGGCCTAGCTACGAATTTTCTGAATATCTTTCGATCGGATGGTTTTGACAAGATTTGTAAAGGTTAGGATGGCAATATTTTTTAAGAAGGCTCTATTGCCCGCCCATGGTTTTTCATAACCCGCAAACACAGTCAGGCCTTCCATAGACGCTGAAATAAACAAGGCTACAGTTTCTCTTTCTTCATCTGAAAGTTCTGGATTGAGTTCTGTGATGATTTTATTGATGGTCACGCGGGCTCTATCATACATTTCCTGTACTCTTTCGGCGATAAAGGCGTCATGGTTGGCCAGTGCCCAAAGTTCTGGGAACACACGCGTGGTTTTACGCGTTGCGATGTCATTGATTATGACCGTGACATATTTTTCAAGCTGCCTTTCGGGGCCGCGCTTCGTCAGGGTCATAATTTTCAAGAATTCATCTTCATAGCTACTGATAATTGCGTCTAATAACTGCCGTATAAGGTCTTCTTTTGTTTTAAAGTAATATGTGACATTGCCGACATTCATGTCGCAAGCCTTGGCAATACGGCGAAAGCTAATGGCTTTGTACCCTTCATCTACGAGCAAATTTAGCGAGGCGTGCAGTATCTGTTCATATCCTTCACGTCCGCGCGAATATCCTTCATCCCTTCGCGTAATTTTTAAATCTTTAACTGTAATTGATTCCACATCAATCCCTTCCATCAATCAAGCTCTATCAGACATGTGTTTGTAGGAAAAACAAATATTGGGCCTCGGCCTAATTGTGTCGTCTATGTCACACCTTAAATTTAATGCATTCGACCAAAATTATACGCTTGACCAAAGTTGGTCGAGTGTCCTAACACGTGATTAATGTAAAAAAGCGAGGGGATTAGATAATGATCGTTAACAATGAAACATATTCAACAAAGCATTTAAAATTACGGGGTGTTAGCCTCATTTCGGTTATGGCTATGCTGATGTCATCGGGCACAGCAAATGCTCAAGTGTTTGATGATGAAATCATCGTGACGGCCACAAAGCGGGCCGAATCAGTTCAAGATATTGCGATTTCAGTGACAGCCCTAAGCGAAAAGCAAATTAAAGCGCTCGGCTATACGAATGCTCAACAAATCACTGCGATGGCGCCGGGCGTGAGTACGGTTCAGCCCAATGGTGAGTCGAATTACTCTGTAGCGATTCGCGGCGCGTCGAATTCAGATTTCACAACGAATGTTGAAAGTCCTGTCGCGCTATATGTCGATGAAACCTATATCAGCCAATCCTCTGGGAGTGGTTTTCAGTTGTTTGATACAGAACGTGTTGAGATTTTGCGCGGTCCGCAGGGTACGCTGTTTGGTCGAAATGCAACTGGGGGGCTGGTACACTACATCTCTGTAAAGCCTCAAGAGGAATTTGGCGGATATGTGAACGCCTCTTATGGTAGTTTTGATCGCATCAAGGTTCAAGGGGCTTTAAATGCGCCTGTGAGTGATACGGTTGCGGCGCGTGTGTCCTTTGCAACGCATCAGGGCGATGGTTATGTTGAGAACCGTTTGCGTCCAGATCGTGATTTAAATAATGCAAACGACGTTGCGGCGCGGGCGCAATTAAGCTTCAAACCTACAGATAATTTTGACCTGCTTTTAGCGGCCCGTTACGGTGCTCAGGACATTCGTACTGGTTTCTTTGAATATGTGAGTGCGCCAGAGCCAACGGGTGCAGGGCAACCTAATGTGCCAAACCCAGCAGTCGGTAATTATGTTGATTTGGACAATGATGTTTTTGCGGGTGCCTATGATTTTCCGGGGCGCAATGATCTTGAAACTTACAGCCTAACGGCCACGGGGGATTATAGATTTGGTGACGGTCTAGAGCTAACGAGTATTACCGATTACCAGTCTGTAGATCGTGATTATATCGAAGATTCAGATGCCTCACCTTTCAACTTTTTCAATTTTTACCTAACCACCAGAGCGAAGCAATTCTCTCAAGAGCTAAGACTTTCGGGCGATACGGATAAGTTCAAATGGGTCGCTGGCGGGTATTACATCAATATTGATATTGACGACCAAAACGGCGGTATTGCCCCCGGCTTTATTGCTAATTTTGTGAATCTACTATCTGGACAGTCTCCGAGTAATGTGGACTTTAATAATCTCGATGCAGAAGTCGCTAATGCAGGTTTTAATGGGATCGACAACCCTTATACGCAAAAAACCGAATCGTTTTCACTCTTTGGTCAAGTCGATTACGACTTATCAGATCAATTGACACTTATTCTCGGCGGACGCTTTATCAGCGAAAGTAAAGACTTCCAGTATAATAATAATGGCGTTTTGTTTGATGATGCCGCGACGAGCGGTAGAGATTCGCGTACTCAGATTATTGCGCCTGATCTTGTCCCAGCATTTAGTGGTGATCGTACAGACGATATGTGGTCTTTGCGTGCCGTGCTAAATTACCAAGCCACGGATGACTTGCTTGTTTACGGCGGGTATAATCGAGGCGTGCGCGGAGGGGGTTTCAATGCCCCTCTATTACCCGGCATTACTGATGCGTCATTTTATGAATATGATCCAGAAACACTCAACGCTTTTGAAGTCGGTTTTAAGTCTACCTTGGCAGGCGGCTTAGCGCGGTTAAATGCGTCTGCATATTATTATGATTATGAAGACTACCAAGCGTTCTCAATTATTGGTCTGGATACATTTACGCAAAATGCGAGTGCACAGAACTATGGTTTTGAGGCTGAACTTCAGGCGAACCCTGCTGAGGGTTTAGACGTTTTGCTCGGGGTTGGGTACATTAACGCGAATGTGTCTGACGTAGCTGGCGTTAACACGGATGCCGTTGGAACAGATGGAAGCGTAATTTCTGCAGCATTCAGACAAGGGGATATTGTACCAGTTCAGACGCCGGACTGGAATCTTAACGGTCTTGTGCGGTATGAAGTGCCTGTGTCGGCGGATTACAAAATTGCTTTCCAAGCGGACGCTGAATATCGTTCAAAGCATGTTTTCAATCTCTCGGGCGCAGAAAGCTCTGTTGAAAATGGCTATGCTATTGCCAATGGCTCTGTGACATTGTCACCCGAAGATCAGCCTTGGGATTTAAGCCTCTCTGTCAGCAATATATTTGATGAGACCTATCTTGTTCAGACATTTGATTTGTCTGGAACATTGGATGCGGGTGGCTTCTTTGGAATGATCGAGCAATATTATGGTCGTCCAAGAATGTGGAATGTCGCACTAAACGTCGAATTTTAAACCCTAAATGACCGCGTGAGCGACCCAGCTCACGCGGTATATTGCAATCCCGCTAGGCGGCTCTGTTTAAATGTAAAATAAAGCGAGTGACATGAAGAACATACTTATTGGATTAATGGTAACGACTATACTCTCAGCCTGTAATTCTGAACCTGCGAAAAATGAACGGCCTGACTCGGCGTCTGTTGAAGTCGGGAATTATGCAAATCTGCCAGAGCTCGAGATTGAGGAAGTAGGGCTGAACGCAGTTTTGCCAGCGCAATACCCATCCAGTTACATGTTTGCGCACAATATGAATTTTTATTCCATTATTGATGGTAATATTAACATCATTGATGTTGCCGCAGATACGTTCGAATTTAAAGGCATGATTAATGCGGCGCAAATGGCGTCTTTTGCCCAATCAAAAAACCGTCAAGAACTTTATGTCGCTGAAACATATTACGCTCGTGGGACACACGGCGAAAGAACAGATGTTATTTCAATTTACGATAATAGCACTCTGATTTTAAAAGACGAAATTGTTCTACCCGGTAGAAAACGGGGACTCTCCGTTATTCAGAAAGGCTCGTTTCAACTTATTGATAATGAAAAATATGCTGTTGTTTCCAATTTTACGCCCGCCTCATCCGTATCAATTATTGATCTCACATCGCGAGAAATTGTTAAAGACATTCCAACGCCGGGGTGTTCACTTACATTTCCTTTAAACGGCGCTGCATTTGCGACGCTTTGTGGGAATGGCGGCGTCTCATCGTTTATCTTACAGGACGGGGAAGTCGTTCAATCAATGAGTGAACCCTTCAACGATGTTGAAAATGATGCGATGTTTTTAAAATCTGCACAGATAGAGAATATTCGCTATTTTCCGACATTCACTGGTAATGTTCGTCCAATTCATGTCGGCGGCCTGGAAGCAAAGCCCCTTAAGCCATGGTCGCTTGTGACCGATAGCGAACGCACAGAGAATTGGCGGCCTAGCGGATGGCAGGTTATCACCGCCCAACAGAATGGAAATCTTTTTGTTCTAATGCAGAAGGATGGCCATGAAGGCAGTCATAAGTCAGGCGGTAGTGAAGTCTGGGTTTTTGACGTCAAAGAAAAGAAAAAAATTCGCACAATTCAATTACCCAAAGGGGGTTTGTCTATTGAAGTCACTAATGGCAGTGACGGGGGTGGGCACCTCGTTGTAACAAATTTAGAAATGGGTTTGGATGTGTTCTCATTAACAGGTGCGCTTGAGCGTACGATTATTGTTAATGATACGGCGACACCATTTCTTCTTCATGCGGCGAAATAACGTTGATGATTGATCCTGTTCTCATCCTCCCAATCTCTCTGAGCTTTGCAGTGTTTTGGGCGCTGTCAGCCTATCATAAGGTTTCTGAAAACGCTTGGTTTAAAGATGTCCTAAAGGACTATAATATCTTCCCTGCTATAAGTATTAAACCCTTATCTATTTTGGTACCAACGGCAGAGCTGATTATCTCTATAGTGTTGATAGTTGTGCCTGTTTGGGGCGCATGTGCTTCGATAATCCTGCTGTTTGCTTATGGTTTGCTTTTGCTTTTTAACCATCTTCGAGGCCATATTTTAAAAGATTGCGGCTGCGCATGGGGACGCCATGAAGATGCGAATAATCAAACGGGATCCGTTAGGCTGTACGTTATTCGCAATCTAGTATTAGCGTTTTTGTCCGCCATGATTTTGCTGCCTATGCGTCCTCGCGCCCTAATGTGGATGGATTGGATGAATGCTGTGATGGCATCAATTGTAATCCTAGGCTTCGTGTTCACGGTTTTACGCTTATTTTCCAACTATTCCCGAATGAAAGGCTTTGGTCATGTTTGAAGCGCTTATTGTCTCGCAGATTTTACTCTGGATTGCTGTCATCTTATTGACTGTTCTTTGTCTAGCCTTGGCTCGCCAAGTCGGCGTTTTACATGAACGGGTTGCCCCTGCCGGAGCGCTGTCCATGAATGAGACTTTAAAAGTCGGCAGTAAAGCACCGCTTGTGCCTGTTAAAACGATTGATGGCGACGATTTAAAAATTGGCATAGCGAATAAAAAATCACGCTCGACGCTTCTTTTCTTTCTCTCCCCAGATTGTCCGATTTGTAAAACGCTTCTTCCGACGGTGCGCTCTGTACTGTCACGGGAGGCGGATTGGGTTGACGGCGTTTTAGCCAGTGATGGCGGCCTTGAAGCTATTCATAGGGATATTAGGAAGCGCAATAAAATGGAGGCAACAGCCTATGTTCTCTCAGAAGAATTAGGTCGTGCTTACAGTGTTTCAAAATTACCCTATGCGGTTCTGATTGATGAAAAAGGTCTGATCGCATCTATGGGGATGGTCAATTCAAGAGAGCATATTGAGAGCCTGTTTGAAGCCAAAGAACACGGCGTTGCTTCGTTACAAGAATTTATGACCAATAGGGCCAATGTCGTCAAAAATGGAGGCGTAGAATAATGACGTTTTTTGATAAATTAGCAGAAAAAGCGACTCGCAAAGTGGCACATAAAAGCTCACGTCGAGGTTTTTTAAAGAAGTTTGGAACGGTTATCGCGGGGACAGCGGCGATACCATTACTGCCCGTTCACAGAGCGCATGCAAGTGCGGGTAGCCCGTCCGAATACCCTGGTGTGGGCGCGCAAACGACAGGAAATGTTCAAGACCCAGGCAATCCAGCAAGTTGTGACTATTGGCGTTATTGTGCGATTGACGGATTTTTATGCAGTTGCTGTGGGGGGTCCGTAAATACGTGTCCACCGGGTACAGAAATGTCGCCTTTAACATGGATAGGTACATGCCTTAACCCGGCTGATAATCGGCAATATATCATTTCCTATAATGATTGTTGCGGGAAATCGAGTTGTGGCCGTTGTTTGTGTAATCGGAATGAGGGTGACCGCCCCATGATACGCCCACAGTTGAATAATGATATTAACTGGTGTCTGGGCGCTTCAACTGAGGTGTATAATTGTTCTACGGCGATTATTGTTGGTACGGCGTTGGTTGAATAATGGCATTCCAAGTAAAACAAAGGGCACTATTGTTTATCCTCCCCTTACTGCTTGGGGGATTAGGCTTAGCGAGCTGCGGTAATACTAATGATCGGGCCTCAAATGCGCCCTCTAAGCAGGCGGTTAAGCCTGTAGAGACACAGCAAGCCGAAGTGAAGCCCAGCGCTGTTTCACAGCCCAAATTAGCAACACTGCCTGTAAACGGTGAAAAAGTTTATATTCGATGTGCGGCTTGCCATATGAAAACGGGTGAAGGTGTAAAAGGTGCGTTCCCGCCTTTGAAAGGCGAGCTTGTACAATTACTCAATAGTGATCTTGGTAAAGAGTATCTCGTTCTGGTTTCAATTTATGGTTTGGCAGGAGACATAAACGTTGCGGGGGAAACATATTCAGGGATGATGACCGCGCAGGGCGGCATGACTCCTGAAAAAACGGCCGCTGTTCTCAATCACATTATGCAGACTTTCAATGGTGTTTCAGAGGAAGACCCGAGGCTATTCACAGCTCGCTTTGTGACGGATACGAAAACCAAATATGGTCGTCTATCGGGGCGTAAGGTTTATGCCTTAAGAGATGCGGCTTACGAAAGCGTCTTGCCATAATGCAAAGCCGTGTTTTTCAATCTCTGAAAATAACACTGCCTATATTGGCTATCGTGGCTTTGGCGGCAAATATTCCGTCTTTTGCACAAGAGGATAATACGGATGAGCCCACCAATGGTGAGATTAAGATCGGTTATGGCAAGGCTTTAAAAATCGTCAACCCGCAACTGGCAAAGCAGAATTGGATTCTTGAATGTCAAGGATGCCATAGAGCCGATGCTACAGGAAAGGTTGGCGAAATCCCTAACATGAAGGGTCAAGTATCAAAAATGTTATCGGTCAAGGGCGGCCAAGAATACTTATCGCGCGTGAATGGTATTGCCGAAGCGCCCATTTCCGATAGCGACCTTGTCGATTTGATGAACTGGATGCTTGTCGAATTTGATCCAGATAATATTCCCGAGACTTTCTCTGGCTTCAAAGCCGAGGCTGTTGGTCAGCTACGTCGCATACCGCTCGACCATACGATTTTAGATCAGCGCGCTAGTCTTGAGGTCGCAATGGCCGAACTCAATTCAGATAAATAACCAATTTAGAGGAGAATTTTATGTTTCAGAAAATGTTGATCGACGGAAAAATGGTATCGGCGGAAGACACAATTGATGTCATTAATCCGGCGACAGAAAAAGTTTTTGCAACGGTTCCGAAAGGCACTACGGAGCATATTAATTCGGCGGTGGCTGCTGCCAAAAAAGCCTTTCCTGCATGGGCTGCCCGCCCCGAATGGGAGCGCCAAGAAATTGTCGCGAAAATGGCGCAGGCTGTTGAAGACAATGCGGACGCGCTAGCTCGAATCCTCACGCAAGAGCAGGGCAAGCCTTTGCCAGAAGCTTTGGGCGAAATGGCATGGTCGCAAGGCTATATGGGACATTACGCAACACTGTCTGTAACGGGACGCACAATTCAAGATGATGACGATTTTGATATTCGTATGCGCCGTGTGCCGCTGGGTGTTGTCGCGGGTATTTGTCCTTGGAACTTCCCACTACTGGTTCCGCTTTGGAAAATCGGCCCCGCATTGGTTGCAGGCAATACCGTTGTTATCAAGCCTGCGCCGACAACGCCCGTCACGATTTTGCGTTATCTGGAAATCTGTAATGAATTTCTACCCGCGGGTGTAATCAATGTTGTGACCGATGAAAATGATTTAGGCCCCGTCCTGACCGCTCATCCTGATGTGGCGAAGGTCAGTTTTACGGGGTCTACCGCGACAGGTAAAAAAATCATGGCTTCATCTTCGGGTAGTCTAAAGCGCGTAACTTTGGAACTCGGCGGTAACGACCCCTCAATCGTGATGCCAGATGTCGATATTCCCGAGACCGCCGCGAGCCTTTATGGCGGTGCGTTTTTGAATGCGGGCCAAGTGTGCTTGGCTGTCAAACGCGCTTATGTCCATGAAGATATATATGATGATATGTGCGAGGCCTTGGGTAAGATCGCAGATGCAGCCATTGTTGGCGACGGACTTGAGCAAGGCGTCACTATGGGGCCTATTCAAAATAAAGCGCAATATGAAAAACTCAAAGTGCTGTTAGCGGCGGCTAAGAAAGACGGTAAAATTGTCTCGGGTGGCCTTGTTGAGGATAAAGCTGGTTACTTTATTCGACCGACCATCGTGCGGGACGTAACCGATGGTGATGAGATTGTCGATCTTGAGCAATTTGGTCCGATCCTGCCCGTCATTAAATATAAAAATACGAATGACGTTCTGGAGCGTGCCAATAACTCAGATTATGGTCTTGGTGCGTCCGTTTGGTCAAAAGACATTGCCGCCGCAACCCAGCTTGCTGAGCGTATTCAAAGCGGAAGTGTTTGGGTCAACCAGCATATCAATATCGGCCCTCATATCCCGATGGCGGGTTTTAAAAGCTCTGGTATTGGCGTGGAGCAATCCGCTGAGGGTTTTGAAGAGTACACGCAAGTTCAAGTCCTCAATATCGCTAAATAATTTCCTTATTTCAGACGTTCGCAGACAGCCTTGCGAACGTCTAAAGGCCTTTTAACTCCTCGTGGAAACCGTATGAACACTTTGACCTCAGCCTATTATAAAGGCCCTTCAGCCCCGTTGATTGATATGACCATTGGGGAGAAATTTGAACGTATCGTAAACGCAAATCCAGAACATCCGGCGATTATAATGCCGCATCAAAATATTCGGTGGACTTATGCTGAGTTTAACCGAGAAGTCGACCGCCTCGCTGCGGGGCTTTTGCATTTGGGGCTTAGCAAAGGCGACCGTATTGGTATCTGGTCGCCCAATAGGATAGAATGGGTCTTAACCCAATTTGCCACCGCCAAAATCGGTGCAATAATGGTTTGTGTCAATCCAGCTTACCGCTTGTTCGAGCTTGAATATGCGCTCAATAAAGTGGGTTGCAAAGCGCTTATTACGGCTAAATCGTTTAAATCCAGTTTTTACTTAGAGATGCTCCAAAAGCTTGCGCCTGAGCTTGCAAATTCGGTGCCCGGGCAATTGGAGTCAGAGACACTACCGCACCTCAAAACGATCATCCGTATGGGCGATGAAGAAACAGCGGGTATGTTCAATTTTGATAAAGTTCTCGATATGGGAACAGCGTCAGATCGTGACCGATTATCGGGCCTCACGACAACATTATCGGCGGATGATAATATCAATATACAATTCACAAGCGGAACAACGGGGACCCCTAAAGGGGCCACGCTAACGCATAAAAATATTCTCAATAATGCCTATTATACGGCATTGACTATGCGCCTGACCCCTGAAGATCGTTTATGCATTCCAGTGCCGCTCTATCATTGCTTTGGTATGGTTTTGGGTATCTTAGTCTGTATGAGCGTGGGGGCGACTATGGTGCTACCAGGGGAGGGGTTTGAGCCTGAACAAACCTTGCGCGTGGTCGCCGAGGAAAGATGCACAGCCCTTCACGGCGTCCCGACTATGTTTATTGCGCAACTGGATTTGCCTAATTTTTCCGATTTTGACGTAACGCCTTTGCGAACGGGGATTATTGCGGGGTCAACATGTCCCGTGGATTTGATGAACCGTCTCATTAAAGATATGGAATTGACAGAAATTGTCATTGGGTATGGTCAAACCGAATGCAGTCCGATTAATACAATGACCGCGATTGACGATAGTTTTGAACACCGTGTTTCAACCGTTGGTCGTGCCCATTATAATTGGGAACAAAAAATCATTCGCGAAGACGGAAGCACGGCTAATATAGGCGAGCAAGGCGAAATCTGTTCTCGTGGTTATGGCGTTATGGCTGGATATTGGGATGAACCCGAACGTACAAAAGAAACCATTGATGCCGAAGGCTTCCTCCATAGCGGTGATCTCGGCGAGATGGATGCTCATGGTTATGTAAAAGTGACCGGGCGAATAAAAGACATGATTATCCGAGGCGGAGAAAATATTTATCCGCGAGAAGTTGAAGAGTTTTTATACACACATCCTGAAATTTCCGAAGCCCAAGTTTTTGGAATTACACATCAGAAATACGGGGAAGAAGTGTGTGCTTGGGTTCAACTCAAAGACGGATCTACATTATCACCCGACGATATTAAAGCCTATTGCAAAGGACAAATAACGCATTTCAAAATTCCAAGTTTGGTAAAAATCGTCGATGAATTCCCAATGACCGTCACAGGAAAAATGCAAAAATTTGTCATGCGAGAGACGATGGAAAAAGAACGGGGACTTCAAACTTTCTAATAAAGGCTTCTTGATTAGCATTTTTTCGGAATGGTTAAGCGTATCATACGGCTTTTTTGAGCAAGTGGGTGTGCCGTCACGACCCCCTCCAGTTCACAAGTTTGAGCTTTAGGGCTTTTGACTTCGGCGCTATGCGCTTGGCGGGAATGTCGGTCGTCTAGTATTTCTCGACTGACTTTGACCATAAGCGTGCTTTCTGAAGGGGATGTTTTTGCGTGCGCGAGGCGTCTTGCGGTGGTACGTTCGCGTGGGCGAGGCAAAATCACTTCGGCGGCCCAGCGTAAGGCCCTGCGCATATTGATATAGCTGAAATCCGTAATGACACGTCAGATTACAGATCGGTCTGCCGCAATCCTATCTAAAGCTGTTTCAGAAACTTCCATTATAATACTTGGCTCCGCATAGACCGTTTTTACGAGGCGGGGGCCGTCACTATAACGCGTTGGGTGACCGAGTCCGGAGCCTGCTTTCGCATACCCCACCATAATGACCTTATAACCTAGCGGAACATAATAAGAATGCAGTCGTCCGTCTGTGACGATGAACAATCCACTGCGGTCATCACTTTCGGCCTGTGCCCTCAATAAGCGCTTTTGTCTTTTTAAGTTTTTCCTTACGACGGGCGCAAATCACAATATGCGCGCTGCTGTTCGCGAGAAATTATGCGGTGGCTTTGCCCGTGCCGTCACTGCCACTTGTGATAATTGCGATTTCACCTGTAAATTGCTTGCCCATATCGTTTCTCATCGTTTAGTCTTTTTACGCGATAACGCGTTCTTCTAAGATTAGTGAAAATATATTCGCGTAGTAAAATAAAGAGATAAATACGCAATAATGGAATTATATTGGCTATAATGCGCTATAGTCATATCATTAAGTTTAAAAAATGCGCAAAATGACATTTGTGTAATGTGGTCAAGCTTACGGACGTAATCATACATGGCGTATCCAAAAGACATAAAAATCATTGATACCATGATGGGTTTGCTCGATTCAAATGATCGTACAGATTGGTTTGCTTCATTTCGGCCTTTGACAAAAGACCCTGAAGCTTTGACATCCTATGACATGCCTGCTGAATATATGTTCAAAAACATTCCTAACTCCGAGGGCGTAGAGGACTTTTTGCCGTGGACAATTGCAGCCATGGATAAACATAATGTGCAGACGGCGATGGTCGGGTGGCAGGAAAATGACGTCACGCGCCGCGCGATTGACGAATATCCTGACCGCTTTGTGTTTGATCTGCCCATTAATCCAAATAACGGGACGCAAGAATGTATAAAAATTCGCGACTTGCATGCCAAGGGCGCTATTAAAGCTGTCTCAGTTTTTCCTGCCGGTACGTTCCCACAAGTTCCGATTGACCATAAAAACATGTGGCCCATCTATGCAGCTTGCGAGGAATTGGGGTTGCCTATCTTTATAAATGTAGGTGTGCCGGGACCGCGCATTCCCATGACAACGCAAAAAGTTGAGCGCCTTGACGAGGTGTGCTGGTTCTTCCCTACGCTTAAAATTGTCATGCGTCACGGCGCAGAGCCTTGGGATGATTTGGCGTGGAAGCTAATGTTGAAATGGCCAAACCTCTATTACTCGACGAGTGCTTTTGCGCCGAAGCATTATCCTAAATCGATTATCAATTTCGCCAACACACGCGGCGCGGATAAAATTATATATGCAGGTTATTTTCCAATGGGCCTGCACCTCGACCGTATTTTCTCTGAAATGGAATCCGTGCCTTTTAAAGATAAAGTTTGGCCTAAATTCCTTCGTGATAACGCCCTTAAAGTCCTCGGATTAGGAGATCAATAATGACGGCTGATGTTAAAGATGCGCGCACGGCACCAGTCGCCGTTTGGAGCGTATTGGAAAAAATGTCGCCAGAGGAACGTCAGGCTTGGCGTCTGGCGCCACTTGAAAACAAGCTTTCAGTTGTGGAGCGTAATCTTGATCTTGGCTTTGCATTTGGGTGGTATCCTATGCTGCTTTCTAAAGAGCTTGAGGTCGGTGTTGTAAAGCCCCTCCGTTATTTCGGACAAGAACTTGCAATTTGGCGCGGTGAGGACGGTAAAGCCCGTATGCTAGGCGCTATCTGTAAGCATTTAGGTGCGCATATGGGGCATGGCGGTAAAGTACATGGCAACTATCTTGAGTGTCCATTTCACGCATGGCGTTATGACGGCGAGGCTGGACTCGTTAAGGACATTCCTTACTCACCCTCTATTCCTTCACGCGTTCAAAAGAAATGCAAAAAAACGTGGCCAATTGTTGAAGCCAATCAAATCGTCTGGGCATGGTATCACCCTGAAGGTGTTGAGCCTTTGTATCCGGTGGAACACATCCCAGAATGTTCAGATCCGAATTGGACGGCGTATCAGGAAACCTCATGGAATATTTGGGGTAGCCTCCAGAATATCGGCGAGAACGGTGTAGATTTTGCGCATTTCCAATATATTCACGGAACAGCCAATTTGCCAGACGCTAAACTTAAGTGGGGTGAATGGGATCGCTCGGCCATTGTGCGTGCCAAAATGGGTACGCCGCGCGGCATGGTTGATGGGACGATATCCTCAAAATCAATTGGGCCAGGGCAGTCTTGGGTGCGCTTTGAAGGTATATGCGAAACGCTTCTTATAGCTTGCTTGACACCCGTCGATGAAGACCATGTGCATGTGCGTTATTTCTTCTTGCAACCAAAAGACAGTAAAACAGGGCGAGTCGCACAAGCGATTATCGCCGATGTCGTCAAGCAAATGGACCAAGACAAAGTTGTCTGGGATCGTCAGCATTACGTGTACACGCCAATCATCTGCGAAGGCGATGGCCCTATTGCGAAATTCCGCATGTTCTACTCAAAATATTATGCAGGTCATGACGGCAAGCCGCGTCACCTCTTAAAAGAAAAAGCGTAAAGGTGGAGGGCTGCCATGCGCGGACTTGAGGGTAAAGTGGGTGTCATCGCTGGTGGTGCAAGGGGTATCGGTGCGGCTACTGCCGAGCGTCTTTGCGCAGAAGGTGCGAAGGTTATCATTGGCGATATTATGGGCGATATGGCGTTGGCCACAGCAAAGCGTATCGCAAAGTCAGGCGGCACAGTTATCGGCACATATTTGGACGGCACGAACGCGCAGTCACAAAAGGACATT
Source organism: uncultured Caulobacterales bacterium (assembly GCA_937965735.1). Classification (GTDB taxonomy): domain Bacteria; phylum Pseudomonadota; class Alphaproteobacteria; order Caulobacterales; family Maricaulaceae; genus CALCKU01. The sequence goes on along the minus strand of CALCKU010000145.1, from coordinate 12,019 downwards.
GTTGCGCTTGCCGTTAAAGAATTTGGCGGCCTTGATTTTTTCCACTCTAACCTTGCGGGTGGAACGGGCGGCGATAGCGACGCGCTTGAGATAACGGAAGATGTCTTTGATATGTCTGTGGCTATCAACACAAAGAGCCATCTTCTTGCGACACAGGCTGCTTTACCCGAACTCCTCAAACGCGGCGGCGGCGCTATGATCTATACGAGCTCTGGATCCGCCTGCGCTGGTGCGCCTGTGCAGCCCGCCTATGCCATGACAAAAACGGCGGTTCATGCTTTGGCGCGACATGTGGCCGCTAAATGGGGGCCTCAAGGGATTCGTGCCAATGTTATTTGCCCGGGCTTGATTATGACTGAAGCCGTAGAAATGTATCTTGATGACGAGCGCAGGGCTGGGATTATGGCCGCAACGCCGTCTCATCGTTTGGGGCAACCTCGTGATATCGCAGCAGCCATTGCCTTCCTTGCCTCTGAAGACGGTGAGTTCGTCAATGGCCAAGCTTGGCATGTGAATGGCGGAAAACAAATGCGGGAATAGAGCCGTAAATATCTTGCAAACATTTTTCAAAATTATGATATGAACAGCATATGCTGTCTTAATGAATGTTCTTTGGCGATTGCTTTCTGGCGTCTATCTTTATTTCATCTAAAATTCAGATGCGTACTTTGGCTGGCTTAATGCGCGGCTTGTATTCTGTTTTTGTGCGAATTACGGATTGTGATAGCGTATAAATAACTTCTTTAATCTACGCAAATTGTTATATTTATAGCAAAATAATGATAAATGCGTAATAAATTGATATATTTAATACGCAAAAATGTTGCTTGCATAATTTTATTGTGTATGTCTATTTTCAATATTTATACAAAGGGGACTGTTAATGACTACTCCAAAATTCGGGAAACTCTCACTCACCTTGTTTGCATCGAGTAGTGTAGTAGTAATGGCAGCGCCAAGCTACGCACAATCAAGCGGCAGCGTTTCTCTTGAGGAAATCGTTGTTACTGCGCAAAAGCGTGAGGAAAACCTTCAAGATGTACCCTTGGCTATTACTGCAATTGGTGCAGACAAAATTGATCAGCTCGGCGTCGATAGCGCCCAAGACATTAGTGGCCTAGCGCCAAACGTCACGATCGTCGGTGGCACGACAAGCTTAGGTGCTGCGGTAATCTCAATACGGGGTATTCCGTCACCCGCGGCGGAAACGTTTGGCCTTGATACAGCGAACGGATTTTATATTGACGGTGTTTATATTGCTCGTTCAGCGGCAAATGGTTTGGACACGCTTGACCTAGAACGCGTCGAAGTACTCCGCGGACCGCAAGGCACGCTTTTTGGGCGTAACACGACAGGGGGTGCGATTAGCTTCATTTCAAAAGACCCCTCTGAAGAGTTTGGCCTAAAGGCTGAAGTTGGCATCGGTAATTATGATCTGAGAAAAGGTAAAGTGACTGTCAATTTTGGTAATCTTGGCGATGATGGATCTGTTGTAGGCTTTCGCACAAGCCTATCCTATTCCCACAGTGAACGCGACGGTGTTGTTGATAATATCCTTGAAGACGATGACAGCAATGACCCCGGTGCACGCAACACAGACGCGATTCGTTTCGCAGCATTGCTCGATATTGATGAAACGGCGAGCCTTCGCTATATTGCGGATTGGTCAAATGTTACGGGTCGCGCCGCGGCTTTCCAACTTACGAATACATCCAATGCTGGCTTGCGTCCGCCTCTGGACGTTAACGGTACGCTCGTGGCTCAAACACAACAGCAAGGCAGTACAGCAGGGTTTCTGCCTCAAGCGATTTTTTTACAGGCTGGATGCGCGGCTTTATCCGCCCCAACCCGTGAGCGTCGTGATACTCTTTGCCTCGATAAAGACGGTGACGGTACAGAAAAAGTCTTTGGACACAATCTTGTATTCAAGAAAGCCTTTGGTGAATTCCGTATCAAATCGACAACAGGTTACCGTGAATGGGACAGCACGGTTAGCCGTTCTGATCTTGACGGTGTTGGCACATATGAAGCGGCTATATTCTCAAATGCGACACTGTTTAATGGTATGCCTGAATCGCTTCTACAGTTCATACCAAGCATTCCGGCTGCTTTTCGTCCCTTTATTGCAAATGCTCCACTTGAGACAACGACGCAAGGCGGTTTCGATACCAATAGTGAGCGTGAGCATAATCAATTCAGTCAAGAATTAGAAATTGGCGGCGATACTGAAACACTCGATTGGGTGGTAGGCGCATTTTATTTCAAAGAAAAAGGGACTGAGTCGAATCCCCAAAATAGTGGATTTGTTCTCGACACCAATAATATTTTCCTTGCAAATTTTGGTGGTCTTGGCCCTGACTTTGTGGCTGTGAACCCGGCGCAATATCGTGTTGTTCAAACATTGGCAGAGCTAAACTATAAAGCTGAGTCAGAATCTACGGCTCTTTATGGTCAATTCACATTGCATCCCGGTGGCCGTGAGGGTCGCGTAAGCTTAACAGCTGGCGCACGTTATATATGGGACACAAAGGAAATGATAAAGTTCCAAGACGGAACAGCGCCGCTGGCTACGCCGTTTACAGGCAAACGTGATTTCAGCAAGTTTACATGGAACTTGATGGCAAATTACAAAATGACAGATGCGGTCAATCTCTATGCTCGCATTGCTACAGGCTATCGTTCCGGAGGTTTTAACGCGGGGGACAACCCATCTGATGGCTCGACTAACCTGCCGTCATTTGAGGAAGAAAGTCTCACATCTTATGAGGTTGGTTTTAAGTCACAACTCTTTAATAATCGCGTGCGTTTAAACGCGTCTGCTTATCGTAATGTGTTTGACGATCTTGCCGTTGTCATTCCTGTGAATAGCGGAACGGGCGGTACATTCGGCACGCGTTTGGCCAATGCTGGTAAGGTAAATTACGCGGGATTTGAAGTTGAAGCACAGGCTTTGATTACAGATAGTTTCTCAATCGATGGTACGATCGGCTATGTCGACGTTGATTTCAAAGAGCTTCTTGCAGGGACACCCGTTATTGGTACGGATCCGGTCGATATTGCGTCAGTTGCAAAGGCGCAATACACCTCGCCTTTAACGGGGAATATTGCCGCAAATTGGCAACAATCCCTGCATTGGAAAGGGTCTGAACTTCGCGCGCGCTTGGCTTACACACATGAAGACGGTAAATATAGCTTCCTAACGGCAACGGCTGCACCCTTTAATGAAGAAATTAAAGGTGATGACCGCGATATTATTGATGCCCAAATCGGTATATACGGCATTGAGGCGGGTGGAGCCGTTGCCAATATACATTTCTGGGGCAAGAACATCACGAATGCCGAAGATTTCGTACGCGGTGTTGATTTCGGACCCCTGGGTTATGCAGGGGGATACTTCGCTGACCCTGCAACTTACGGCGTTACAATCGGCTTTGAATATTAGGGTCAACAAATTCTTGGTCTAAGCGACCCTGAATAAGACTTTTGGATCAAGTCTGTTAGAATTTATTTGTCTTATGCGACATTATCATGTTCGTTAAGTTGATAGATAAATTCAATAAAAACACGCAAAATCGACTATATGAATAAAAATATATCTGTATGTCGATCAAGCGCCTAAAATGCTTAAATATATGGAAGACAAAACTGACGTGAAATTCACGGCGACACCTTATGCCGATTATTTTCCTGAACTACCGGGCGGGAAGGACGGGTGGCGCACGCTTGACCCGCTCCCTATGAGTGCGACGAAGCTTAAGAGCGCGCTTCTGAAATTGGGGCCAATATGACCCTCATGGACGCGGCTTGGTGGGGGCCGTCCGTGCGCCTGCCGAAGCGAGATCGATCTCGGATACTCTTCGTTGAGCGTGCTTTGCCGGGTATTTATATTGTGAACGGCAAGGGGGAGCGCTTCTTGAATGAAGCGAAGTCATAGGATGAAGTCGGGCGTCAAATCCAAGCGAATCCATTGTCGACGTGGGTCGTGTTTGATCGCAAGGCGCGTGAAAAATATAATATCGGCCCGCTTCAGGAACGGTTTTATTGATTTTAATGAGCGGACTAAAACCCATCAGGCCTAAGTTGGGCATCTGTGCCACCGTCAACATAGAGAACACTGCCTTGCATATAGTCCGCCGCATCAGACAGCATGAACTGAATAATACCTGCCATTTCATCGGGGGAGGCGACTCGTTTTTTGGGGACGGGAATGTTGGATAAGGCTTTGCTAATCGTTGGGTGATCGGCTGCGGCCTGTTGCATAGGCGTTGCGGTCTGGCCTGGGGCAATAATATTAAGCGTAACGCCTGCTTCGCCCCATGTCGCAGAACGACGACGCACGGCACGTGTTAGCGCATGTTTAGATGTGGCGTAGGTTTTAGCAGCGTGTAAATCACCGATAACCTCCATGGCTTGCGCTTCATCATTTCCTAGCAAAGCGACAATAACTGGATTGTCAGCCTCGATAAACATGGTGGCAGAAAAAGAGCCAATGACAACGCAGCGCCCTCTAGCCGCCACTAAGGCATCTTTTAGACCGTCCAGCACAGCAAGCGCGCCGAAGTAATTCACTTTCGCGACGAGGGCACCGTTTTCCAAATGTCCACCCAAACCAGCGGCAAGGACAAGGCGGTCAATCTTGCCGCCCGATTTTTCTATGGCCTGTTCGACTGCTTTTTGGCGGCCTTCGGGCGTCGATAAATCCGCGCGGATCACTTCGCCTTTTAAATCTATGCCGATGACGTTGAAGCCTTCGGCCGACAGGCGCGCTTTTACGCGGGCCCCAATTCCAGAGGCAGAGCCTGTGACGACAGCAGTTTTCATAATATGTTCCTGATTATTCTATATTTACTCAGTCGCTTCTGGCCAAGGGCCGCGTTTCGTACCTTTTGCAACCCATTTGCCATTGGCTTTTTCTTGATATTTTTTGACATCAGAACGCGGAATGTAGAATTGCTTGTACCATTGGCGAACCTTATTGAAGGGGGCCATCGCCGACAACTTGTATGATTTGAATACAGGGGGCTTTATGTTTCCAGACATCAAAGTCTTGCATCAGCGCCATGCGTGAGCCGTCTTGATAGGCCGCGATAGCGGCTTCATCTTCGGGCGTTATAAGAAGGATGGGGTCGCGTCTAAAATACCGCATAGGAATGGGTTTATTGTTGGCGTCTTTTGCCTCTGCGACGACAAACCAGCCGTGCGGGAAGTCAAATTCTCCGATACCGTATTCTTGTGTCATTGCCATGTTATCCTCCGTGATATTAGGCCGCGGATGCGGGTATAGTATTCAGTTCGGCGGCATGTCCGCGCTTGCCATTAGGGTCGATGCAGGCTGTTCCGCCTGGCGCATACATCATAGTGACGCATTGATTGCACGCCGTGCAGCCATTTTGCAGCGTGGTGCCATTTTTCATGCCATTAACAAAGCTAGGGTCAAAGACCAAAGCGCGGCCCATAGCAATAGCATCAAGACCTGCACCTAAAATCTCATTCGCGTTATCCAGTGATTGCATACCGCCAATATAACAAAGCGGCATATCGACATGAGCCCGAATTTGTTTGGCTAGATCCAAGAGGTAGTTTTCTTTAAATACAACTTTTTCTGTTTCCGTTGCCTTTTGCATCATCATGCCAATCCGAAGCAGTAAATTTGACGGCTTTGTTCGGGCTTGCTCTGGGAGGGACGAGCCGAACATGGCTGTGATAGATTCCACGTTTAGGCCGTTGGATAGCACCGCCATATGTGCGCCTGTTGCCTCTAGCATTTGCGCGACCCTAATGCCGTCTTCAATTGTATTGCCGCCGTCTTTACCGTCAGTTTGTGAATATTTCACAATCACGGCTAAATCATCACCAACTGCGGCGAGCACCTTTGACAAAACCTCAAGTGGGAATTTCATGCGCTTTTCAATCGTGCCGCCATAAGCATCTTTGCGCTTATTATAAAAGGGGGAGACGAATTGAGAGAGCAGATAGCCATGCCCCATGTGAATTTCGACAGCGTCAAAGCCGGCGTCTCTGGCAAGCTCTGCCGCATTTACGAATTCAGCTGCTACCCTATCCATATCGCTCCGAGTCATCTTTTTCTTGAAATAACGCTTAGACATAACGCCTAATTTGTTGAACCCACCTGACGCGCTTAATGGTTTCTTAGTTTGCAGTTCTGATTGCGGCAAAAACGTAAAACTGCCTGCATGTGTGATCTGCGCGCAGGCCGCACCGCCGTATTTGTGAACACTATCGGTTAGGACTTTAAAATCAGCAATAGCCTCAGGTTTTAGCACGGCTTGGTCGACAAATGTGCGTCCGTCAGGACTGGTTGCGCAGTATGCGACTGTGGTGAGTGCCGCGCCGCCTTCGGCTATGCGCTCGTGAAATTTTGCTAAGCCCTTTGAAATAACCCCGCCCTTGCACATGCCTTCATTTGTCGCGGCCTTCACAAAGCGGTTCCGCAATGTGAGCGGGCCAATTTCCAAGGGTGTGAAAGCTTTTGAGCTAGACTGCGTCATGGGTGTTACCTTATGATTTTCTAGATATTAAATCATTTCGTGATGTGAATCACGTAAAAAAAGAGCATATCTTACATATTTGATAGATTTTTTCTTAAAATGCGTAGAAAGAAGGCTGATAAAATACGCAAAATGAGATTTCAAAGCTGATTTGCACCAATTTAGCGATTAAGCGCTAGGGGATAATATGACAGATACGACACATGCACCAAAACGCGGTTACGCTTGGTTTGTTCTTTTTACTTTAGTACTGCTCTATTTCATAAACTATGCCGACAGAATGCTCGCGAGCGCCTTGCTTGAAAAAATCAAAGAAACCTATGAAGTTTCCGATATCTATATGGGTTTTGTGATTGGGCCTGCTTTTGCTTTTGTTTATTGCGTCGCGGCGATACCTATTGCGCGTTTTGCCGACCGCAGTAATCGCGTTTATATTATTGCCACAGGCGCTATCGTTTGGAGTCTGTTCACAATGTTGTCGGGCCTCGCCAAGACACCCGAAATGTTTGCCATGGCCCGTTTTGGTGTTGGTATTGGAGAGGCGGCTTTCTTAGCGCCAGCCTATTCTTTATTGTCCGATTATTTCCCGCCGAAGAAACGCGCTTTTGCTTTCGCGGTCATGAATCTAGGGGTCTATTTTGGCGGGGCCTTTGGGCAAATTGGTGGCACGACATTGGCCGCGCATTACGACTGGCAGTCGACATTCATATGGTTAGGTGCACCTGGTATCATTCTCGCTATATTGACTGTTCTATTTGTGAAAGAGCCTGAGCGAGGGCGTCTTGACCCTGTAAGCGTAAACGGGATGACGCAAGATAAGTTTTTCGTGGTTTTGAAGTCCCTGATGGCGGTGCGGACATTTCGGTATCTTACAATAGCAGGCTTTTTGGGCGGATTCTCGTCAATCGCATTTGGAAGTTGGGCAATTGCTATGTTTGAACGTATGTTCGAAATCTCTAACCAATCTGCAGGCGCGCGTTACGGGTCTGCCGCGCTTTTGGGTGGTATGGGCGGTGTACTGCTGATGGGCTTCCTTTGTGACAAGCTTTCAAAGAAATATGCGCGCGCGCCTTATGTTTTATCTGCTTGCGGACTTTTAGGTTTCACGCTGCTGACAATGATTATGTGCTTTACAAAAGACCTAGGCACCGCCACGGCTCTCGTCTATCCGTCTAGCATTCTCGGGGGAGGTTGGGTAGTGGCCCTTTACGCCGCGCTTCAGGATTTATGTCCAGCGAAACTCCGTGCAACAGCGACGTCAATATTCGCGTTTGGCCTTACCTTTGCGGGGTTAGTTCTAGGCGTGATGGTCGTAGGCTGGGCGAATGATTACTTTACGGCAGAGTATGGTAATCAGGCGATACGCTACTCAATGGCGCTGACATTGCTTGGCGCTCTACCTGCGGCCTTCTATATATACCGTGCTGGTAAGACGGCAGATAGTGACCGAGTATCGTTAGCGACGTCTTATGGCTAAAGCGCGTAGTCATAAAATGGAAAATTACCTATTCTGCGACGTTGCTGCAATTGTTCGACTGCCAATAAGAAGGGTTAGCCAGATGTTGAAAGCTAAACAAAAGGCCTAATGTCTATGTCTCAAATCGATCCTATTGCCGAAGCGCTTATGGATGAGGGCGCGCCCTTTGAAGTCGTCGAGCAGGATGTGCGCGGCAAGCGGTTACGTGTTTTCAAAAACGCGCCAGTAACGCTCACAGATGCCATTGACCAAGCTCGGTCTCATGGAGACGCTGAGTTTATCGTCTCTGGTGATCAGCGCCTCACGTTCAATCAGTTTTTTGCGGCCTCTGATCGCTTTGCGGCAGAACTTGTTAATGGGCACGGCCTGAGGCCTGGCGAGTCTGTCGCGATTTGTATGAAAAATTCGGCCGAGTGGATGATAAGCTTTGTGGCTATTTTAAAGGCTGGCGGCGTGGCTGTTTTGGTCAATTCGCGCGGCACAGGCGAGACACTGTGCCAAGCCATTGCGGATACAGATTGCGTGCTGGTCTTAGCCGATAAAAAGCGTGCGGATATGATAAGTAGGAAAGAGGGATGCGGCCTACCGATCATACTCGCGGCTGATATTGATAAGAATCCCGCGCCCAAAGATGCGCCTGTTGTCGCGCGCAAAGCTGATGATCATGCCGCCATGTTTTTCACGTCAGGCACGACGGGCTTTGCTAAGGCGGCGGTGACGTCTCATCGCGCACTCGTGACCGGCACAATGAATACGCAAATGGCCATGATGACCGTCTTTATGAAAATGGCGGCCGCTTATAATATTGATGTCGAAACATTGAAATCACAACTGCCGCAATCCTGTGCGCTTCTTATATTTCCGCTGTTTCACACAAGCGGATGTAGTTCTGTTTTCCTATCAACCCTCATCAATGGCGGAAAACTTGTTCTCATGGAACGTTGGAGCGGTGAAGACGCCATGCGCCTTATAGAGCAAGAGCGCATAACAATACTGGGCGGTGTCCCTGCAACACTGTGGGACATTCTTCATTCCAAAGAACGTGAGACTTATGACTTGTCTTCCCTCATGTCGATTTCCAATGGCGGACAAGCGTTTCCACGCAACCTCCTGATGTCGCTCTGTGAAACCTTTCCTAATGCCTATATCGGCGCAGGTTACGGCATGACAGAAACCAGCGGATCTGTATCGCAAGCGGTTGGCGAGGCTTTGCTCGCACGCCCCAAAGCCTCTGGCATTATTTTACCAATGGTCGATATTCGTATTGTGAATGAGGACAGCCAAGATTTAGAGACGGGCGCGACAGGTGAGATCTGGGTCAAGGGCGCAATTTTGATGACGGAATATTATGGTCGTCCCGAAGACACGGCTAACGCCTTTGTTGGCGAGTGGTTTAAAACGGGTGATGTGGGTTATCTGGATGAAGACGGCTATATTTATATTGTAGACCGAAAGACAGACATGGTCATATCCGGGGGAGAAAACATTTATTGCGTTGAAGTCGAAGCGGCGCTGACTCAACATCCTGACGTGCTTCAAGTCTGTACTTTTGGTGTACCCGACGACAGGCTCGGGGAAATACTGATCGCGTGTTTCGTGCCAACTGACAGGTCATTAACAGCTGAGGCGTTAGAGGCTTTTGCGAAAGAAGAGCTCGCATCCTACCACGTGCCGAAACATTTCGTGCGTATTGACAGGCCTTTCAAGCTTAATGCGATGAGTAAGATTGAAAAAAGTAAAGTTCGCGAGCGCTATTTGCGCGGGGAATACGGCTTGGCTCGGTAAACATATTCGTTCAGAGAGTTATTGGACATGTCTATGTCTTAAGTCGTGTTTTTCTTGTCTACAGTTGTGATAGGGTCAAAATTAATGAAGTATAAGCGGACACAGAAAACTGACTCGAATTTAGGCGATATATAAATGTCAGCAACAGATTTTGAATTCAATGATTTAGACTTATCGATTGTCGAAATCCTCAAGAAAGATGGACGCACAAGCAATCAAAAAATTGCCGACGCGCTTGGGGTAACAACGTCCGTTGTGGGGACACGGATAAAACGTATGGAAGAGGCCAAGGCAATGAAAGTTGTTGCGGTGGCTGATTTTGCCGCGCTCAACTATAATTATCTGTTTCCAATCGGTATCGATGTAAAAGGCCGTATGGCCAAAGATGTGGCGAGCGACCTTGCGGAACTTGACGAAGTTATTATCGTGCAACTTGTGGTCGGAAAGCATGACATAGAAATACTGGTGGCTTTGAAGGACATGCAAAGTCTCCCTGAGTTTCTAATGGTGAAGCTTTCAAAAATTAAAGGCGTACGCAGCTTGGATGCGGGCTATGCCGTAGATATTGTTAAATATGATTTTGATGTGGCGCCGATATAATGAGCGATTACACACCTGACGAACTCGATCATAAAATCATTGGGCTTCTCTTTGAAGATGCGCGAATATCAAACCGCAGACTCGCTGCCAAACTTGATTTCACGGAAGGGACTATCCGCTCCCGTGTAAAACGGCTTGAGGATGAAAACCTTATTCGGTTCACGGCTGTCACGAATATGGATAGCCTTGACCGTCCGCAACTTGCGTCGATTGGCGTGCATGTTGAACAAAATCAAATGCAAGAGGTCCTTGATAATGTATCGGCTATGCCAGAAATTGGCGCCGTCATTAAGATGTTTGGGCGTTTCGACATTTTAGCCATCTCTTTGTTTGAGGGCCTGCCCGCCGTGCATGAAATGGCGAGTAATAAAATTCTAGCCCTCAAAGGTGTGCGTCATGTCGAAACGCTGACGGTTGTCGATATATTAAAATACGATAACCGCGTTGCACGGATTATTGCGAAGAACTAAGTTATGGTGACACATTAAAAATGTAGACGGTCTGACCGGATCTGACAGCTCCGCAGATTTGTAAAAATGTTTTGTCTCTTTAAGTCCATTTTGCGTGCTATACTGCTGAGAATTGTGATGATTTTTAATGAGTTTTCGCGTACACGCGTCCTTTCTAAGTGTTTGAAGTATAACAAAAAATGAAGCAAAATCAAAATTTTACAGTCAGTGTTGCGCCCATGATGGATTGGACGGATCGGCATTGTCGGTGGTTTCACCGTCAGTTATCGCGTCATGTTTTGCTTTATACTGAAATGGTGGTTTCGGATGCCATTATACATGGTGAGCGGGATTATCTTTTAGGATTTCATCCTGATGAACATCCTGTGGCCCTACAGATTGGAGGGAGTGACCCTGTAAAGCTTGCGAAGGCTGCCAGAATTGGTGCTGATTTTGGTTATGATGAAATTAATTTAAATGTTGGGTGCCCATCAGACCGTGTTCAAGCGGGGCGATTTGGGGCGTGTTTAATGCAAGAGCCGGAACTGGTTTTAGAGTGTTTTCGCGCTATGCAGGCAGCTGTTTCTGTGCCTGTAACTGTAAAATGTCGATTAGGGGTTGATGATCAGCGCGTCGAGGAAACCCTCCCTCAGTTTTTATCAACCGTATCCGAAAGCCTATCCAGTGAAGGGTGTTCACATTTTATTATTCACGCGCGCAAAGCCTGGTTGAAAGGCCTGTCTCCCAAAGAAAACCGCGATGTGCCGCCCCTAGACTATGATTTAGTTCGGGAAATGAAAGTTAAGTTTCCTGGCTTAGAGATCGTTTTAAACGGTGGTTTGAAAACGCTTGATGCGGCTATTGATGCGGCGGGAATTTCAAAACAAAACCCACAGGCTCAAACTTTAGACGGGGTAATGTTGGGGCGGGCGGCTTATCACAATCCATGGATCTTAACGGACATAGATTCACGCTTTTACCAAGGCGAACCATTTCGTAAATCGCGTGAAGATATTGCTCTTGATCTCATTCATTATGCAGAGTCAGTTCAAGAGAAAGAGCGTTCGACCAAAGCCATTATCCGTCATATAATGGGACTTTATGCAGGGCGTGCGGGGGCGCGCTTATGGCGGCGCAGTCTTAGCGAAAATTCAGCTTTAGGGCTAAAGCCTTCTAAGAGTATTCAATTGAGTTTAGAG
>CALCKU010000144.1 GCA_937965735.1 uncultured Caulobacterales bacterium | reverse complement strand
ATGGTCGGTTATGCGCGTACGGCGAAATTGTCGGGTATAAAACCGCCATCCGAATCTGCGGAAATTATTAAAGCGCGGCGTTTGGACTATTTCAAATATATGGCCCAAGGCGATGTGCCCAGGATCTGTGTCATCGAAGATATAGACGCGCCGCATTGTGTCTCGGCATGGTGGGGCGAAGTGCATACGGCGGTGCATTTGGGCCTTGGTATGTCGGGGGCTTTGACCAATGGCGTTATGCGCGACCTATCCGATCACGAGGCGGGTTTTCCTGTTGTCGCGGGGTCGGTCGGGCCGAGCCATATGTTTGTTCATGTTACCGAAATCGATTGTCCTGTGACAATTTTTGACCTGACGATACAACCGGGCGAGTTAGTACATGCCGATCAGCACGGCGCGATTGTTATCCCCGAAGCGGTTTTACCCGAATTAGGGGCGGCGATAAAGGCCATGCTCGCAAGCGAGTCCATCATCTTAGGACCTGCTCGCAAAGCAGATTTTAACATTGAAAAACTGATTGAAGCTTGGAAAAAGTTTGAAGAGGCCAGAATTTAATATCCCTCTAATGGGAATTTAACCAAAATCAAATTTGAATTTATCTTAAAAGACTTACATCTCTGCGACAGGAAACGTTTGCCATGCATGCCGATGAACACGCCCATAAACACGCTGATGAGCTTAAGGCTCTATTCCGTGATTTCCAAAACAGAACGCAGACTTTCGAGCATGCGCCAGTACGGGCTGCAATGAAAACCCTGTTTTCGGATAAGGCCGTGGTCAAACTTTGCTACCCATTCGGCACGCTGACTGGCCCTGATGCGTTGATGGACGCAGCGCTTGCACCCTTGCACAAAGCAATGCCTGATCTAGAGCGCCGCGATATGATTGTGTTGGCCGGTACAACGCCAGAAGGTCAAGACTGGGTCGGGTGTATGGGGAATTATATGGGCACATTTATTGCGCCATTTCTGGATATTCCACCGACAGGCCATCTCGTTCATATGCGCTATCACGAGTTTTTTCAGATCACAAATGGTCATGTTACAGAAATGCAAGCCATATGGGATATTCCTGAATTGATGATGCAGGCAAGGGCATGGCCTATGGCCCCGCAACTCGGTAAATATTTGTGTACACCCGCCCCCATGAGCGGAGATGGGTTAAATGTTTCAGGTGACGGGCAGGCGACCCAAGAGCACGTGATCAACATGTTGACCGACCTTTGTAAATTCCCAAGCAATCCAGATCCAAATGTGATGCAGCTTGAAAAATACTGGCATCCCAGATTTAATTGGTACGGCCCTGCGGGCATAGGAACTGGACGTGGTGTTTCTGGCTTTCGGAATTGGCACCAAATCCCTTTTTTGGGCGGCATGCCCGACCGCAAGCTTGACGACGCTGGTGAGCTGAGTTCCCATTGGTTTGGTCAAGGCGCTTATGTCTGCGAAACAGGTTGGCCGAATATGCGCTTGACCCTTACCGATGATGGTTGGATGGGGATAGCGCCGAGCGGTAAGGAAGTCCTTTTACGGAGCCTTGACTTCTGGCGCCGTGAAGTCGAGGGGCCACATGCAGGCCTTATCCGAGAAAATTGGGTGCTTGTCGATCTGCTGGATCTTTATGCCCAAATCGGCGTTGATGTACTGGCTCGTATGCGCGAATTTAACAAAGCGCGGAATATTGGCCCCGTGAGCGTGCCAGACGGTCTAAGTTTTAACTAAGCTATTCGGAGCGCTTAGGCATAACCGACCCATCCACGCCACGTGAATGCCGCATAAAAGGGATAAACATTTTTAAGTCCCGCAGCCTTTAAGATGGCTTCATCTTGCTCTGGGCTTAAAACATGGAGTGTGTTTTCGAGCGTTAAACGCCCCATTTCTGCTGTTTTGGAATCTATACCCGAGGCGGTAGTATAGGCTTGATGTCGGTTAAGCCAAACGTCTCTCTCATCTTGGGGAAAGCTACAATGGACGGCTATAAACGGCGCGCCGGGCTTTAACCTGTGCACAATTTCTGACACGGTATTTTGACGCTCCTGCGCATTAAGAACATGCAGTGTCAATAAACTCGTTGCTGCATCAAATTTTATGTCTGGTGAATCCGCTATAAGGCCATGATGCAGTGCGATACGGTCATTTAAATGGCTTAGTCGACGCTGTGCCGCTTCAAGCATTGGTAAAGCGGGATCTACACCCAGAAATGTCCACTGGTGATTGAACGTTGCAAAGCTTTCCAGCTCTAGACCGCCGCCAGCTCCATGTACTAAAATATGTGCCTTAGGCGCTGTATGTTCGCTTAATAAGACACAGGTCATACGGTGCATATCAAAGAAACCTGGCACAAATTTAGGCGGCTCCATTGCATAATTTTTAACACGGTCGGGATCACTGAAATACTCAGTATATGAATTGTCTTCTTTCATAAATTTATAAGCGCCTGTGAAATTCTATTTTAGGGACTGCGTATTTTCAATACAGCCACTTTTAAGAAACCAATATAATCAAAAGTGTTGCGGACGCCGAGAGTCGCCCGCAAAGGCGGTTAACCCCACAACCTTTTACTGGCAATATCTGCGCCTTCGGCCATGGATTTTAGCTTAGCGTAGACAATATCCTCGTCCACGGCGCCGAAGCCTGCAAAGGTTGAGAAGCCGCAGTCACTGCCCGCTATGACGCGCTCTTTGCCGACGATTTTGGCGAAGCGTTCAATGCGTTGTGCGACGAGTTCGGGGTGTTCTATGAAATTTGTCGTACTGTCGATCACGCCGGGGATAAGGATTTTATCATCTGGGATTTTCATGGCGGCAACTTCGATCCATTCATGGGCATGGCGCGGGTTTGAGTTTTCAAATAAGAGGCCTTGCGGTTTGGCCTTTAGAGCAACGGGCATGACCTCGCTCATAGGGGCATCGTAATGATGCGGCCCTTCATAATTACCCCAACAAATATGCATGCGCACACGTGACCCATCCACATTACGGAGCGCATGATTTAGGGCTTCGACATGAGCACCCGCCAGCTTGGCATAGTTCTCAGGCTCGTCTTTGAACATCATATGTTTACCAAGACCCAAATCGGGGCTGTCAAGTTGCAAGATATACCCTGCCTCGACAATGGCTTCATATTCTGCGCGCATGGCCTCGGCGAGGGCTTCAAGATAGTCTTCTTGCGTTTTATAATGATGATTGGGCTGGAACAGGGCAATAACACCCGGCGAGGCGGCGTTCATAAAGCCGTCAGATACAGTTTGGTCACTGAGTGCCGCTTTGAAATTATCCAAATCTTCTTGCAAAGGCTGCATGGATTTGACTTCAATCGGGCCAACACAACAGGGGCGGCGATAGGACGGAGTGCCGCCGCCGCTGGCTTGACGTTTTAAGAACCCCGGAAAGTCTTCTAAGTCGCGTGGGGGCGTGCGTGGGCTGTCGCCGTCAAAGCCTGTAATGCGGTCTTTAATATAGGTCGCGTATGAAATTTTTGACATTTCACCGTCCGAGACAATATCGACGCGGGCCTCGATTTGTTTTGCCACCACCTCTTTCACCGCGGACGCAATAATTTGAGGCGCTTTTTTAAGGGGATTTCCTTTTTCATGCGCGAACACGCACTCCGTGACAGATTTACTGCGCGGTAAGCTGCCGACATGGGTGGTGAGAATGCGGTCTGTACTGGTTTTCATGGCGGTGTCCCCATTTTGTTTATGCTGTTATAACTCTATTCTCTTGAAAATAGTCCGCAATGACTTCGAATGCAAAGAGAATGTTTATAACCCTTTATTTGAGGGAGGCGGAGTTAGGTCTGTATTGGCGTAGGCCCTGTTGATGTACCTTGAATGAAGCTCCCGATAAGGACCCGCCGTTCATGCGATAAGTCGGGTTTTTCAACGCGGTCAACTAACATGGAAACGGCGGCGTCAGCCATGCGTCCAATCGGTTGGCGGATCGTAGTTAATTCATAACTCGCAAAGCGCGCCGCGCCAATGCCGTCATATCCAACAACCGATACATCTCCTGGTACAGAGCATCCCATTACATTTCTAAGCTCGTCCAATGCGCCCATAGCCATCATATCATTGGCAGCTATAATCGCGGTGGGTTGAGCGGCATTGGTCATTAGGCTTTGCGTGGCGCCAGCGGCGCTCTCGTAACGATATGTGCCTCGCGCTTGCGCAACAATGCGCCCACCATGATTTTCAATGGCATGTCGCACAAGTTTCATACGTTGCGCACTGACCATGGAATGTTCAGGGCCTTGTAACAAGCCAAATTGTGTATGCCCAAAATCTGTGAGATGTTTAATCATAACATCTGTGGCCGCGACCGAGTCACACCAGATCGAATTGGTATCATAATCGTCAAAATAGCGATTGAACATGACAACGGGGATGTTGCGGTCTTCGAGAATTTTATGCTGCTCGATCGTTAAGTAAGAGGCCGAAATCACACCGTCCGCTTGATATTGCCAAACTTGGTTGAGACAGTCTTCGACATCCGCTTCCTCATTGATCGTAAACAGCAAGACCCGAAATCCGCGCTTAGAAAAGCGGTCTGTTATTTGAAACAGGACTTCGGGATAATAGAAATTCATTTGTGAGGAAACCAGAACAGCAACTAGGTTTGAGCGTCGCGTAATCAGACCTCTGGCAATCGCATTGGGCTGGTAGTGCAGTTCTTTGGCGGCGCGCATGACCTTGTCGCGCATCTTTTCAGAGACAGACGCGCCGGGTTTAAAACAGCGCGAGACAGCCGATTGAGACACACCCGCAAGGCGGGCAACGTCATAGCTCGTAGCACGAAGGCGTGGTTTAGGACTGGGCTCCATAAAGCTCTTTTACGGCATTTGGATTTTTTAGCAAATCAATGCCATGTTGTATCAGATAATAAAGAATATCTATAAAGACCCAATTTTCAGCGAGTTTATCGCCCTCACGCCGATAAATATCGACAACCCGCATTTCTGCCAATACATCGCTTTGGGGGAGGCCAAGAAACCCACCAAGATTTCGATTGTTTAAATTAGGCCAGCCAAACCAACCCGCATAATTGCTTTCGGCAATCCGGGTAACATGACCGTTAAACACTTTGTCGCCTAATTGTTCACGGAAAGGGTATTGGTGTTGTTCTTGGTAACGCGGAATCGTATAGGTCGATCCTATCCCCGCAGGCCCGTACCACAACATATCATTATGCCATGTTTTGGCCAGTAATTCTGGCGGCGGACGATTATTCCCTGAGCGATTCAATGTTGAAAGATCGGCAACCATAGCCTCAAGCAAATCAAGCGTCGCTTGCGCGGTTTCGGGGGCATGGGCTTCGTGTAATATTCCGTCATGCGTCCGTGGCCCCGGTTGAATAATCGCACTCGCAGTTTGATGCGGGAAGGGGTCTATCCCGGCTTGTTGCATGACGCGGATAATGTCGATGAACAGAGCCGTCTCGGCAATTTTATCGCCGTCTAGGCGGTGAAATTCTGCATAAGGCAAAAAGACCATTTTCCGCGTTGCAGGTATACCAAGCCAGTCTTGGTCAAACAAGCCAAGGAAATGCCCCATAGAACATGTCCACACTGCGTCATGATTGGCATAAATATTTTGACCTGCAAAGAAAATGTCTTCGCGGCGTTGTAGGGATGTCAGGCTTTTCTTTAACGGCTTCCAAAAAATATTGGCAACAGATTCCGCCCCCCTCTGCTCATAAAATGGGTGCAGGCCGCGCCAGTGATAATCAGCTGTCGTATATTGCGTAAGTGCGTCTTGAAGGGTGTCAATATTGGCGCTGTCAAACGCGTTCATATATGTGCGAATAATCTGTTTCTGCGGTTGAAAGTTTTTCACAATATAGGGTCGCTTAATGGCGTTTGCGTGAAGACGGCAGAGCGTCTAGGCCTTGCACATTCTGATTATCAAACCGCCTTAGGCGAATATCAGCCTGTTCTTTATGACCTGCAAAGCCTTCATAAGAACAGAGCCTTGAACAATATTCCCCAACCATGACCGAGGCCTCTTCTGTGACCCGTTGAAACGTGCAGGTTTTTAGAAATTTACCGACCCATAGCCCGCCCGTATAACGGGCCGCTTTATTCGTCGGCAATGTGTGGTTCGTACCAATGACCTTATCGCCATAGGCAACATTGGTTTCATGCCCTAAAAACAAAGCGCCGTAATTGGTCATGTTTTCTAGGAAATAATTCGGGTCTTTGGTCATGACTTGCACATGTTCGGAAGCAACAAAATCAGCCATTTTGACCATTTCTTCGTAAGAGTCGCACAGGATCACTTGACCGTAATCATCCCACGCTTTGCCAGCAACATCGCCCGTTGAAAGCACACGTCTTTGACGTTCGACTTCGGCAATCGTATCCTGGGCAAGCTTAGCTGAATTTGTGATAAGAACAGCGGGCGAATTGACACCGTGTTCGGCCTGTCCGAGAAGGTCGGCGGCGCAAATTTCGCCGTCGGATGTGTCATCTGCAATAATCATGGTTTCAGTCGGTCCCGCAAAAAGGTCAATGCCGACACGGCCAAAGAGTTGTCGCTTCGCTTCGGCGACATAGGCATTGCCCGGGCCTACGAGCACATCCACTGGCGGACATGTTTCTGTGCCAATTGCCATCATCCCGACCGCTTGTACGCCGCCGACGCAGTAAATTTCATCGGCACCTGCCATATCCATGGCGATTACAATTGCGGGATGCGGGCGACCGTTAAAGGGCGGCGCACAGGCAATCACGCGCTTAACACCCGCGACTTTAGCCGTAACAACAGACATGTGAGCCGAGGCGATTAAAGGATATTTCCCACCCGGAATATAACAGCCTGCCGCATTTACAGGGACGTGGCGGTGGCCGAGTGTCACACCTGGCAGTGTTTCGACTTCGACATCCTTCATCGAATCGCGTTGAATTTGGGCAAAATTACGCACTTGAGTTTGTGCGAACCGAATATCATCTTGTGCCGATTGCGGAACTTCAGCGTAACACGCTTCAATTTCAGCGCGTGTAAGACGAAAACTCTCAGGGCTCCATTTATCAAAAGTTTCGGAGTATTGACGAACAATGGAATCGCCATGCGCTTCGATTTCCGAAAGGATGTTTTCAACGGTTTCCCGAACCTTTACGTCTGATTTCATCTTGGTATCTGCATCAATACCGTTCTTAAGATATTTGGCCATTCCGCCCTCCAAAGAGATAATTACAGCGTCTTGCTATCATTTTTGCATTCGAATGCAAAATGAAATATGAAAACATTCGCACCGCGCTTTACGGGTAAAAACTACGGTGCTTTAGGCTAAGGTTCCAAACCAAATCAGAAAGCCAATAATCGCCAGAAACATAAAGGGCAGGCCCCATGCCGCGCGGTCAATTTTACCGGGCACAATATACCAGCCGCCGACTTTTTGTTCGGCTCCTGAATCGCGAAAAGCTTTTAACTGTCCGGGGACGGATTGCGGGTGCCATTCTGCTTTAAAACCGTCGAGCAGGACGCTTGCGACCCATGAGACTGAAATATTGATAATCCCGCCAATTGCGACATACCATGGCCATGCAATTTGCGGATAAAGGCCATTAACGCCCCCAAGTCCACCAAAGCCGACAAAAATAATCATGCCCATAAAGCCTGCAAAAACCCCAATCAAAAGTCCCCGCTGGCTTACGTGTTTGGAGAAAAAACCCATACCAAACATGGCGAGTTTTGCACCGACAAAATAAGATCCCGCTTTGGACAGTGCTTCGAGGATTGAGCCGCCGCTACTGATAAAAGCATAGGCCATAGGAATGACAAGAAATCCCCAAAAAATGGTGAAAACGCGGGACATAAGCAGGAAGTGTTTTTCATCACCCGTCTTTTTGAAAAACATGCGGTAAAAATCTGTGACCGAAATTGTCGCCAGAGAATTAAAGGCTGAAGACAGGCTAGACATGGACGCCGATAATACGGCGGCGGCCAAAATGCCCATCAACCCTGGAATGGCGAGTGAGTTCGCAAAGCTTAGGATGATTTCATTGGGTTGGTTAAATGGCTCGCCTTTGAAATGCACATACAGCAAAGCCCCAACAAAAAAGAATAGGAAGTAAATAAAGAAGGCCGCATAGCCCATCAATAGATATGATTTTTTTGCATCTCCGATATTTTTTGCCGCTAAAGCGCGTTGAACCATCATTTGATTGGCGCCATAAACCGTGATGTGAAAGAGGGTCATGGCAAAGACACCGGCCCAAATGGTTGGGGCGACCGTAAAGTCTAGCGCGGTATTGATCGGATTGAGTTTGCCATTTTGGGCTAGATTTTCTAACGCGCCTGAAAGCGGCGTGATTTCGCCAAGAAGGCAATATAGGACAATGCCCGCCCCTAAAAACAATATAAAGCCTTGCAAAACATCCGTCCAAATCACGGCATTCATACCGCCCATAAGCGTATAAACCAAAACAATACCCGTCATAATCCAAACGGCAGTTTTTGCATCAATGCCTGTGACATACGTCACCACAACGGCAGTGGCCGTTAGGATTGACGCGGCTGTAATGCTTTGCGTAATTAAAAATAAAGAGCTCATTACCGTACGAGAGGCGCGGCCAAATCGGCGTTCCAGATATTCATAAATTGAGGCGACGCCGCTATTGAAGAAAAACGGTAAAAAGACAGCGACGACGACAAAGATCACAAGCGGGTAATTGACATGGATTGCGAGCGCCGCCATGCCGTCGCCATAAGCCCAAGCGGGGCCGCCCAGAAACGAGAGGGCGCTGACATAAGTTGCAACGACTGAAATTCCAATCGCCCACCACGGGGCTGACCGATCGCCTAAATAATAATCTTCAGACGTTTTGACCCGCCGACTCATCATATAGCCGAGCAAAAGATTGCCGAGTAAATATAAGATGACTATTGTCCAGTTAAAGGCTCCAAAATTTCCCGCCATGATGTCCCCTATGTTTTTATTCGGCCCAGAGAATAGGTGTCTGAGCGCTTCAACATTGTTTAGAGGTAAGCTAGCAAAACTGCATTCGAATGCAATGTTTAACTCTAAAGGGAATTTAAAGCCGTCTTTTTAAAGCCGTCTTTTTTAAAGTTGTCTTTGGGTCTTTACGCCTTTTAAATTTTACAAACTTTAGGTGTTGGGCGTTATTGGGGTTCGCGTAGGGCTTTTAATAAAGCCAAGCTCATTAACATGATTACGGGTATGAGGGGTAGGGAGCTAACAATTGTGGCGGCTTGAACCGTATCAAGGCCGCCCGATACGACGAGTCCTGCCGAGAGTAGGCCGAGCGTTGCCGCCCATATTAGGCGGTTTGAACGAAGCGGTTCTTGGTCGCCCGTCAGATTTTTGGAACAAATACTCGCGAGGATATAGGCTGCTGAGTCAATGCTCGTCGCATAAAATATAACACAGAGTATAATAAAGAGGGTCAAAACAACCTTGCCAAAGGGTAAGCTGATAATCGCTTTTGTTATCATAATGGGCATGCCTTCATTGGTTAAAAGACTCGGTAGTGCCAGAATATCATTGGCAAAGAGATGAATAGAGTATGCGCCCATCACAGAGAGGAATAGCATTGTTCCAAAGGAGCCCCAGCCTAAAACGCCGATAATCAGTTGACCAATCGTACGTCCGCGCGAAATACGTCCAATAAACATGCCTACAAATGCGGCGTAGGCAATCCACCACGCCCAGTAAAAGACAGTCCAGTCTCCGGGAAATGTAGACTTTTCAATGGGGTCTGTCCAAAGTGACATAGAGATTATGTTTTGAAATAAAAGCCCTAAACTATTGACCGATAGGGTAAGGATAAACAGGCTTGGGCCGGCGATTAAAACAAATAATATTGCGAATATGGCGAGAAACATATTTATGTCCGCGAGGACTTTAATCCCTTTTTTGAGACCTCTATAAACGCTCGCGCCAAATAAAATTATCCATGTAAACAGCAAGCCTAATTTTACGAATAAAGTATCCTCAATGCCCAAAAGCTCTGCGATAAAGGCGGATATTATCGGGATGCCAATACCGAGTGATGTGGCCGTGCCGCCAATAATGCCAAGCACAACAATAATATCAATTAGGGTTTTAATGAGGCCTCGCCCATGCTTTGGCAAAACATCATTGCAGACCGTGCTGATTTTTAACGATGGGCTTTTTTTGACATATAGCCAGTAGGCAATGGGCACAGCGGGCACGCAGTAAAATGACCAAGCGATTATCCCCCAGTGAAAGAGGGGGTACATATGCGCCCATTCTATCGCTGTATTGGACAATGGCTCTATGCCAAAGGGCGGCGATTGCAGGTAAAAAACAGGCTCAGCAAAGCCCCAAACCACAATACCAGCCCCGATTCCTGCGGTGAACATCATCGCCACCCAATGCGGGGTTGAATATTCGGGTGTTTCGTCTTCTGCACCAAGCTTTACATTTTTATAGGGTCCAAATGCCAGCCAAAGTGCAAAAATAAACGCCCCAACCCCAGAGAGAAGATATAGCCATGTTAAGCGCGTTGTAATAACGGCTTTAGCGTGTTGGGCTATTTCGCCTGCGCTTTGCGGAAAGATAATCAAGGCAAGTGCCGCCAAGAGTATGCTGATAATAGAAGGAATAAAAATCGACAGATCGATTTTTAAATGTGCTGATTTAATTGGGTGTTGACTCTCTGGCATACTGTCTCGCTTGTTTGAACGAAACTTTAGGCTATCTTATCTTATATGGCTACAGCCCAAAATTTTGCGTGTCACTATCCCACGTCACGATTTATGTCATTATAACAAGTGATACAAAACCCGTGCTGTATTAAAAATGGTGCCGCAAGAATGGTGCCGCAAGGGAGAATTGAACTCCCGACCTCATCATTACCAATGATGCGCTCTACCACTGAGCTACTGCGGCGTTTCAATGGCTGTGCATTGATAGGTTTT
>CALCKU010000143.1 GCA_937965735.1 uncultured Caulobacterales bacterium | reverse complement strand
GCGTACCGCACGCGGAGACGCACTCGGCATGTCCGCAGTGGTTGGCGCGAAAATGCGCGATATGGAATTTGTACAATTTCATCCCACCGCGATTGATATTGGACGCGACCCTGCGCCGCTCGCCACAGAAGCCCTCCGCGGAGACGGCGCGACACTCATCAATGCAAAGGGCGAGCGGTTCATGCAACACTATCACCCAGACGGCGAACTCGCCCCACGCGATGATGTTGCCCGCGCCATTTTTGCCGAGATTAAAGCGGGTCGTCCGCCTTTTCTGGATTGTCGCGAAGCCGTTGGCGCGCATTTCCCCGATCAATTCCCAACTGTTTTCAATAGCTGTATGCGCGCAGGCATTGACCCAAGGACGCAGCCCATCCCCGTTGCGCCTGCCGTACATTACCATATGGGCGGTCTCGCGACCAATCACTGGGGACAGACAAATTTAGAAGGCTTATTTGCGATT
Organism: uncultured Caulobacterales bacterium; assembly: GCA_937965735.1. Classification (GTDB taxonomy): domain Bacteria; phylum Pseudomonadota; class Alphaproteobacteria; order Caulobacterales; family Maricaulaceae; genus CALCKU01. Next base: position 21,145 of record CALCKU010000143.1, on the reverse strand, counting down.
GGCGAATGTTCGGCCACGGGCCTGCACGGCGCGAACCGCTTGGCCAGTAATTCCTTACTTGAAGCGACCGTCTTTGGCGGACGCGCCGCAGACTATATCCTGTCCCATGATTTTGCGCCTAAACAGGCTGAAACCATTCGCGCTCAACCATGGCTCTCTATGGGTAAAAATGTCAGCCAAACCCTGCGTAAGGCGATGACAAATTATTGCGGCGTCAGGCGGAACGCGACAGATTTAAACCAACTCATCGCCATCATTGACGATTTGATTGACCAAGTGGGCCGTGCCAACCCCCTGATTGCATCGCGTATGATTGCGGCCAGTGCCTTGGCGCGCGAAGAAAGTCGCGGCGGCCATTTCCGTGATGATTATCCCAAAACCCGCAAACGCGCGGTCTCGTCATATTTGACCTATGATTTGTTGGATTAAGTGAAAGTCCAATAACCCCCTTCCCAAAATGTAAAATTTTCGACATAATTTAGAAAATGCGGGGGAACCTTATGATCCAAGATATTACCCACTCTATTGAAGCGTGCGCCGCACATTACGGTGATGAAGCAGAAGCCGTTCGTCACTATCTTATTGACGGTCAAGCCCGCGCCCTTGCCTTGCCCAATCGCGGGTCGATGCGTTTTAACGAAGACGGTACCGTCCACGCGGATATTATGGCGGCATATTCGGAATATGGGTTTTATATTTTCGAAGGCTTGATAAGCAAAAACGAGCTTGCAGATATAAAATCAGACCTCGATGCCATGCGAGCCAATTTCCCAGTGACTATGGGCGCAGAGGTCGACGCGCAAGGTCGCCCAGCCCTCGGTGTGGCTCATAAAGCGATGACCCTGCAATGGGCGCGGCCTCTATCAGACCCGCTCGGGGGAACCCAAATCGCCAATGGTCGCCACCCAGTCAAATTGTTTGAGCCTAAAGCCAAAGACGATGCGCCTATGGTTGCGCCGTTCTACCTTGCGGGATCTCTGCAATTCTCACCCGCCTGCCTTCGCCTTTACGCCCATCCAAGCCTTTTAAAAATGGCCGAGGCCGTACACGGCAAAGATTTCACGCCCTTCCATGAAGGCCTGTTTATCAAAGATGCAGGCCTCGGCGCGGCGGTGTCATGGCACCAAGACGGCGACACGCATTGGGATAATCCTGATTTTAACGAGGACATTCACGGCTTTAATTTCATGGGTCAAGTCTATGGCAGTACGGCAGTTAACGGCGTTTGGGTCGTCCCCGGCACGCATAAGCTTGGCCGTATTGATATTGTAAAATTAATTAATGCGGTCGGCACAGAACGTCTGCCAAACGCTGTCCCCATTATTTGCAATGCGGGCGACGTCGTGATTTCCAATCGTCAAATTCTGCACGGCTCCTTTGCGAATACGGGGCTTGAGACCCGCGTCACAGTGAATTTCGGATTCCACAGACGCGCTTCCGTCCTGAATGTACGCGGTGCTGGCATTCACGCCGAAGCCGCCACATTTGACGATGCCTTCATAAAGGAACGCTCCCGCCTCATCGGCTATGCGATTGACGCTAGAAAACAACGCTTCCCGGATGAAGTGCCTTATAATTACGCCCCATTTGCGGACATTCAAGACCGCTTTAAATATGACGACAGCGCTCAAGCGAGCCTGAAGGATTATAATTTGATGGATTTAAGTATTTAAGACAGGATTTGTAAAGTATAAGTCTATTACCCAAGTATATCAAAACCTTGCTATACTTGGGTAATAGACTTATATATACTTCATGGATGAAGTAAGAAACCCTTTTGCGCCGAGCGCAGGATCACAACCACCCGAGCTTGCAGGGCGCGATGCGGTTATAAATTCGGCAGAAATTGCCATTCAACGCATTTTAGCCGGACGCCATGACCGCTCACAAATCCTTCTAGGATTGCGGGGTACAGGAAAGACGGTGTTGCTCAATAGAATTGAGGACATTGCCCTTAAGCACAATCATTTAACCTCATTTATTGAGGCCCCTGAAGATCGCAACCTGCCTGAGCTTTTATATCCTAAAATTCATCAAATCCTACGCAAGCTCTCGCTAATCGATAGCGCAAAAGCCAAAGCCCATTCCGCTATGAGAAGCCTTAGGAGTTTTGCATCCGTTTTCAAGCTTACAGTTGGCGATGTATCGATCTCTGTCGATCCACAAATTGGTTCCGCCGATAGCGGTATATTGGAATATGATCTGATTGACCTATTCTTGGCCGTTGGAGAGGCTGCACAGACCACGGGACGCGCTTGGACGCTTTTGATTGACGAAGTTCAATATTTATCAAAAAACGAACTCTCAGCTTTGATTGTTGCGATTCACCGCATGAACCAAAAAAAACTACCCGTTTTGTTCTTTGGCGCGGGCCTACCGCAAATTGCCGCCCTTAGCGGCGAAGCAAAATCATATGCTGAACGCTTATTTCTATTCCCGCAAATTGGGGCCTTGGACGAAAAATCTGCGTCTAATGCTATACGCGTTCCCATTGAAGAAGAAGGGGAAAGCATTGACGAAGAGGCTGTTGCTTCAATTGTAAAAGTAACAGAAGGCTATCCATATTTTTTGCAAGAATGGGGGTTTCAAGTTTGGAATAATGCGGACATGTCTCCTCTTACGAGTAAAGACGTCGAGATAGCCTCTAAATTTGCCTTAAAACGTCTCGACGAAGGTTTCTTTCGGGTGCGTTATGACCGGCTAACGCCCAAAGAACGGGAATATGTTTTAGCAATGGCAAAGCTTGGGGCTGGGCCTTATCGATCCTCTGACATTGCAGACGAATTGGGGGAAACTGTAAATAAGCTGGGGCCAAGACGGGCTAAAATCATTCATAAAGGGATGATCTATAGTCCAGAACATGGGGATATGGATTTCACCGTTCCTATGTTCGCAAACTATTTGCAACGTCGTTTTTTATAATTCATCTTTTAAAGACCGCCGTTCATTACACGGGATGCTTACATCGGGCCTGAACAGCCACACACGCCCCAATACGCACATATCCCGTTCCTGCCCTTATGCAGGTTTCTATTTAAAACTTATAGAATACACGTTAGACAACAGAATGACTTATGCGTTCCCCCCCCTTCCACCAACGGTTCTTGAACCTATGGTTCGTCGCGCCTTGGATGAGGATTTTGGCAATAGTGGTGATGTGACCGCGAACCTGTTGATTCCTGAAACGTCACAAGGCGCTCTATTTATGCGCGCGCGGGAGAACGGCGTCATTGCTGGAATGCAGGCGGCAATTATGACTTATGCTCTGGTCGATCCTAACGTGAAATTTGCTGTGAAATGTCCAGACGGCACACCCGTCAAAGCTGGCACTGTCATTGCCACTCTTGAAGGGCCAACGCGCGCTTTGCTTGCGGCGGAACGCACAGCACTTAATTTTTTAGGACGCATGTCTGGTATTGCAAGCTTGACCGCGCACTATGTGAACCGCGTAGAAGGCTTGCCCGTGCGGATTGCTGCCACACGCAAAACCACGCCCGGTCTACGCGCGCTTGAAAAAAGAGCTGTCCTTGCGGGCGGCGGGTGGACGCATCGTCAATCTTTGTCAGATGCGATTATGATAAAGGATAACCATATTGCTCTTGCGGGCGGTATCGACAAAGCCTTAACCGCGATAAAGGCCCGAGCCGATCATATGACCCGCATAAGCGTTGAAGTCGATACGTTAGAGCAATTACAAAAAGCGCTGCTGCATCATCCTGATGTGGTGTTACTGGATAATATGTCGCCAGACATATTGCGCGAAGCCGTCAATATTGTGAAACATAACAAAGGCAGGCGTCCGACGCTAGAAGCATCGGGTGGTGTGAATTTAACCACCGTTCGCCCTATTGCAGAATCGGGCATTGATGTAATCTCAATAGGGGCACTCACGCATTCTGCACCCAATTTTGACATTGGCATGGATGCGAAATAACAGCAAAACATAGAGCGAAGTCTGTAGCATGAACGAATTTGAACTTTATTGCAGACAAAAATCAACTGAAGACATAGCACTGTTGGAGCCTGTAAGAAATTTCATCATATCAGAACTCCCAAACGCGGCAGAGAGCCGTGTGCATTTTTTTCTAGTTTATCATTACGGGCCCATCCCCGTTGTCAAACTTCACTTGACGACAAAGGGCATACGGACTCTGTCCTTTATAAATGGTTCCGAGTTGAATGATCCAAATAAGGTTCTGAAAGGCAAGAACTTGGTCAGGACGGTTAAAATCGGGTCTGATCAATATTTTGAAAAAAACAAAGACGCTATTGCTGATCTTTTAAAACAATCCGAAATCATTGTGAAATCGAGATGGGACGGGAAAGGCCAAATGATTGTTTTAAAACCCGATCAATTCAGTCCCTAACCTCAGACTGTCTCTGGAAAAACCGACTATTATGTAAAGGCGGTATTTAAGACGCTCGCAATATTTAATGTGCATAAAGCTAACACATTGTGTTGTGTTTACGCTAAGTAAAATCGGGGCTTAAATCAGGACCTGAATGAAGCCCCTAAATTAAAACCTAAGGGCTTGGCGGGGCAACCGCTATGCTGGACGCCACAGGACGTTCACGCCATTTGAAGCGGTAGAATTTGTGTGACCCAATCGTCTTAGTCATTTGTAATGAAGATGACCAATGCGGGTCAATATTGACCGTATGGTAATGCGTTGCGCGTTGCGTCATAGGCCGCGCAATACCCGTTATCATCATTTGCGCTACTTTTTGTGACCGGTCCCAATGTTTACCACGCGGTTGCAAAGCCGTGGAGCCATCGCACGTAAATGTAAACTGGCATCCTGTTCGACGTTCTGCACCTTGATAGACAACGCCGCAAATCGAATTGGGATAATGCTTACTTTTAACGCGGTTCTGAACAACTTCTGCAACAGCCATTTGCCCTGAAAGACGCTCTGACCGCGCCTCATAATAAATCGCTTCCGATAAACAATGAAGTTCGCGAGCCTTATGTTTAGCGTTCAAAATATCTTTGCGAGACATTTGAGACAAATCTTTTAAAAGTTCGTGATCGCGCATACCCGCATGGGTAAACCGTTCATCCGTATAAAGCGCAGTGAGTTGACCTAGAAAGGGTGAAGCCTGTTCAAAATCAGCGGCGCGCGCTTGAAATTCCGTCGCGCGCTCTTGCCAATATGCGTTTTCACGCTGGTCGGCGGCTTTTTGAGAAATGGACGGAAAAGCCAGAGATGCAAGACCAATTGCACCAATTGCGATCCCCCAACCGACTATAATTTGTTGCATGCGTGACATTCGTCGCGCCCCCTATCGTCATTTATCAATTCTTTCAAGCGGTTCCAACAGCAATGCTATTGTTTCGCGATAGAATCGCTAAGTTCCAAGAAATAATAGAATACAGCTTAAAATTAACTATTTCCTAAAATTTTATTTATTTTACGTTCATCTCGCCCAAAAAACGGACATTTATGCAGTTACGAGCGTATATAGGGACGTAATTTAGAAATTACGACCTAATTCATCCAAATTTAACGGAAATTAACAGTTTCGTGTGGCTACGCCTGAATTTTAGCGCGAATAGCCGCTTGTGCCGCAGATAAACGCGCTATCGGCACTCTGTAAGGCGAGCATGAGACGTAATGCAGACCCGTTCGATGGCAAAAATCAATCGAATCAGGATCGCCGCCATGCTCCCCGCATATGCCGAGCTTTAGACTAGGGGCGGTCTGCGTTCCGCGCTCGGTTGCGATTTGTATCAAATCCCCTACGCCGTCTTGATCAAGTGTCACAAAAGGATCTTTTTCCATAATCCCTTGCGCGACATAATCGGGGAGGAATTTACCCGCATCATCACGCGATAGGCCAAAAGTCGTCTGCGTCAAATCATTGGTACCAAAAGAGAAGAAGTCAGCATGTTTAGCAATATCGGCGGCCCGCAAGGCCGCACGCGGCAATTCGATCATAGTACCAATTCGGTATTGCGGCGCACCCACCGCTTTTGCTACTTTTGAAATCACAGCCTTTAAAATTTCAAGCTCTTTAGCTGAGGAAACCAGCGGAATCATTATCTCGGCAATCGGCATGACGTCGCTTTCATCTTTGACCAAAAGTTGCGCTTCAAAAATAGCGCGAGCCTGCATTTCATAAATTTCTGGATATGAAATCCCAAGACGACACCCACGGTGCCCCAGCATCGGATTACTCTCGGCCAATTCCCGTGCCCGTGCCATCAGCTCACTTGCTGGAAGACCAATCGCTTCTGCCACAGAGCGAATATCGTCTTCAGAATGGGGTAGGAACTCATGTAAAGGCGGGTCAAGCAAACGAATTGTGCATGGTAATTCGCCCATAATACGAAAGATCGCGGCAAAGTCTTCGCGTTGGACGGGTAAGATTTTCGCAAGCGCGTCCTTGCGGCCTTCTTTATCGGTCGAGAGTATCATCTCGCGGAAATAACCAAGGCGGTCCGCTTCAAAGAACATATGTTCTGTGCGGCACAAGCCAATCCCCTCGGCACCGAAATCCTTAGCCGTTTGCACATCAAGCGGCGTTTCCGCATTTGTGCGAATGCCAAGTGTTCGGGCCTTATCGGCCCAATTCATTATCTTAGCAAATTCACCCGACATTTCAGGCTGAACCATATCCACGGCCCCTAAAAAGACCTGACCAGACGCGCCGTCAACGGTAATGATCTCGCCTTTACAGACCTTGCGACCGGCAACGGTAAAAAATCCTTCGGCCTCATTAATTCGTATATCGCCGGCGCCCGACACGCAGGGACGGCCCATGCCACGCGCCACAACGGCGGCGTGCGAAGTCATACCACCGCGCGCGGTCACAATCGCTTCAGCCGCGTGCATACCGTGAATATCCTCAGGTGAGGTTTCTGTCCGCACCAGAATGACTTTGTGACCCGCCTTGTGTAGGGCTTCTGCTTCATCTGAATTAAACACAGCTTCGCCAATCGCCGCTCCAGGTGAGGCTGGCAAGCCTATTGCGATAATATCGCGCTTAGCATCAGCGTCCAATGTCGGATGTAAAAGCTGGTCAAGCGAAAGCGGTTCAATCCGCATCAAAGCTTCGTCTTGCGTAATCTGTCCCGCTTCGGCCATTTCAACGGCAATCCGTAGAGCTGCCTTGGCAGTGCGTTTGCCCGTACGGGTTTGCAACATCCATAATTTACCTTGCTCGACCGTGAATTCAATGTCTTGCATATCGCGGTAATGGGCTTCTAATTTGACGAAAGTCTGCGCTAATTCTTGGTAAACCTCTGGCAGAGCCTCTTCCATAGACAGCCCTGTATCGCCCATATCTTCGCGGGCGATTTTGGTTAACGTTTGCGGCGTGCGAATCCCTGCGACAACATCTTCGCCTTGGGCGTTAATCAGAAACTCGCCGTAATAGGCATTCTCGCCTGTGGACGGATTGCGGGTAAAGGCCACACCGGTCGCACTCGTATCCCCCATATTCCCAAACACCATCGCTTGAATATTCACAGCAGTGCCCCAAGCGGCAGGAATATCATTCAAGCGCCGATAAACCACGGCACGGTCATTCATCCATGACCCAAATACAGCATCAATCGCGCCCTGAAGCTGCGCACGAGCCTCTTGCGGAAAGGCTTGACCAAGCTCGCGCTCAACCGCCTTTTTATAATCTTTAACAAGGGCGTCCAGATTATCGGCCGTCATCTGCGTGTCCAGCGCGTAGCCATATTCGTCTTTGTGGCGATCTAGAATATCTTCAAATGTATGGTGATGCACACCCAAAACCACATCGGAATACATAGTGATGAAACGGCGATAACTATCGAGTGCGAAACGACGATCACCGGATAATTTAGCCAAACCTTCCACGGTCTCGTCGTTTAAGCCCAAATTTAAAACCGTATCCATCATGCCAGGCATAGAGGCCCGCGCGCCAGAGCGCACAGAAACAAGCAATGGATTATTGGCGTCCCCAAAGACTTTTCCCGTCAGTTTCTCAATGTGTTTCAAACCGTCCTCGGTCTGGGCTTCGAGACCATCGGGATAGACTTCACCGTTTTCGTAATAGCGCGTACACACTTCGGTCGTCATGGTAAATCCAGGCGGCACGGGTAGGCCGAGGCTCGCCATTTCGGCAAGGTTTGCCCCTTTCCCGCCGAGGAGGTTTTTAAACGTTGTATCCCCGTCGGCACTGCCGCCACCAAATGCGTAAACCCATTGTGTCATGTGTTTCCTACTCCTGCACCCGCACTCTATAATTTACATGGATAGTCAATCTGAATAATTAACCTGAAATCAAATCAAAATTGGCTATCTTTTGCGCCGTATCACGAATGTCTTTCAAAAGTCTAAGGTTGTTTTCTTTGACAGCGGTGTCATCTGCAATAACCTGCACATCCATGAAAAATTCATCGATTGGACGCCTTAATCCCGCTAAAGCCGCCATAGCGCCCACATAGTCTTCGGCTTGCAAACGCGCATCTATCGTACCGTCAGTACTCTGTAAAGCGGTAAACAAGGCCCGCGATTTAGCCTCATGCGGCGCGCGCGCGCGACCATCCGGCAAAGCGCCTTTCTTCTGCTCCGCCTTCAAAATATTCGCCGCACGTTTATACCCCGCCAGAAGGTTCGCGCCGTCTTGACTGTCGATAAAGGCTTGCACCGCCTTGATACGGTTGACGATATCGACAAGGTCATCGCCGCCCCTTGTTGAATTATTTTGGGCATAAACAGAATCAATCACATCATGGCGAAGGCCTTGATCGCGAAGATAGGTTTTTAGACGGTCTAGGATGAAGGCAATAAGATTGTCTTCAGAACTTAAAGAGCTAGGAAAATGATCACGCGTAAAATCAATAAACGCCGAAATTTTTAATCTTTTATCATTCTCTAAAACGATTCGAACGATACCCAGCGCCGCACGCCGAAGCGCGAAGGGATCTTTTGACCCTGTCGGTTTTTCGTCAATCGCCCAGAAGCCGACAAGGCTATCGACTTTATCCGCCAGCGCCACCGCAATCGCAACAGGGTCCGTCGGGACGCTGTCGCTTGGGCCTTGGGGTTTGTAATGGTCTTCAATCGCGACTGCAATTGAGGCGTGATCTTCGGCACTCAATTTTCGTTCCTTCGAGTCCACGGCTACGCCGTCCTCAGGATGAGGCTTCGAGTCCACGGCCACGCCACCCTCAGGATGAGACTTCGAGTCCACGGCTACGCCGTCCTTAGGATGAGGCTTCGCACTCACCTCACCCTGAGGAGCGGCGATTGCCGCGTCTCGAAGGGCGCGTTCATACATTAAACGTCCGATTTGACCTTGAAGGGAAGTAAATTCAATCACAGTCTGAGTGACAAGGTCACATTTAGCGAGCTTCGCCGCGTGCGCCGCAAGCTCTGCATCTGCGCCAACCTTAGGTGCAATCGCTTTAGCCAGCGCGCTCACACGTTCCGCCTTATCACGGATAGAGCCGAGCTTTTTATGAAACACAACCGTGTCGAGCTTATCGTAATATTCAATCAGGTTTTTCTTCGCGTCTTCAGATTGAAAGAATTGCGCGTCTGCTAAACGGGCCGACAATACACGCGAATTCCCTTGGGCAATGGCCGCCCCGCCGTCTGGTGCAGATTGATTGGCGACCACAATAAAGTTCGGCGCAAGTTGACCGGTCTCAGCCTTTCTAACCGCAAAGTATTTTTGATGTGTCCGCATAGACAAGCGAATAACTTCACTGGGCAGTTCTAAGAAGCTTGGGTCCATTTTCCCTAAAATCACAACAGGCCATTCCGCTAGGCCCGCAACTTCGGACAGTAATCCCGCGTCCTCGACCAGTTCAAGTCCTTTCGCCTCACACGCCGCTTTCGCGTCACGCAGGATTAAAGCTTCCCGTTCTTTCGCGTCTAAAATCACATGGCCTTCGCCTTCTAGCACAGATTTATAATTTTCAAAATTCGTGACTGTGAACGGCCCCGCGCCGTGACGCCTATGGCCTTCGGTTACATTGCCAGCTGTGACGCCGCCAACTTCGACCAAGACAACAACTTCGTTGAGCAGGCAGATCATGGATTGCAAAGGCCGTACCCAGCGAAATGCGCTCTCGCCTGACTTCATTGACTTCGGCCACGGGAATTTATTCATAATATTCGGAATTAAATCAGAGAGAATTTCGTGGCTCGACACGCCCTCTTTCTTAATCACAGCAACATAATGCTCGCCCTTTTTATCCGAGCGGGTTTCAGCTTGCGATATATCCGTAAGCCCCGCCCCGCGCAAAAATCCCGCAAGCGCTTGCTGCGGCGAGCCAACACGCGGCCCTTTGCGTTCTTCTTCTATATCGGGACTTTGCAAAGGAATATCGGCGACATAGACAAGCCGTCTTGGCCCCGTAAACACACGCACATCATCCACGCTTAGACCCGCCGCGTTCAAACCAGTCGTCATCGCTTTTTCAAGGTCTTGGCCCGCGCGCACTTGCATACGGGCCGGGATTTCTTCGCAGAAGATTTCAAATAAAAGTTCAGCCATGACTACAAATCCTCAATAGAGGCCAGCTTGGGCACGGATGAAGTCAGGCCTGCTTTGCGACTCTTAGCCTTTTCCATTTCTAATTTTTCAAGGTCTCTTTTCTCCAATGCGACATGCGCTTCCGCGCAGCCCTTTGCCAGGTCACGCACACGTTTGATATATTCCTGTCTTTGGGTCGGTGACACCACGCCGCGCGCATCCAAAAGATTAAACAGGTGCGAGGCTTTGAGCGCATGCTCATAAGCGGGAAGCGGCAATGGGGGCTCTAGACCTAGTAAATACTGACATTCTTCTTCCGCATATTCGAATTTCTGTCTGATTTTATCGATATCCGCATGTTCAAAATTATAGGTCGATTGTTGGACTTCATTTTGATGGAAGACTTCACCGTAAGACACGCTTGGACGATCTTCTGTGGCATCATTAAACCGAAGGTCATAGACGTTATCGACGCCCTGCACATACATAGCCAGACGCTCTAGCCCGTATGTTAGCTCACCCGAAACCAACTCTAAATCAAGGCCACCCACTTGTTGAAAATAGGTATATTGACTGACTTCCATCCCGTCACACCACACTTCCCAACCCAGACCCCACGCCCCAACCGTTGGGTTTTCCCAATCATCTTCGACAAAACGAATATCATGTTGGTCGCGATCAATCCCAATCGCGTCGAGCGAGCCAAGATAGAGGTCTTGCAGGTTTTTAGGATTAGGCTTCATAATCACTTGGAACTGGTAATAATGTTGCAGACGGTTTGGGTTCTCTCCGTAACGGCCATCAGCAGGGCGACGCGACGGTTGCACATAAGCGACATTCCAAGGCTTTGGCCCGAGGGATCGCAAGACCGTTGCGGGATGCAATGTTCCCGCACCGACTTCGGTGTCAAAAGGTTGCAAGATCACGCACCCTTGATCGGCCCAGTATTTTTGTAAAGTCAGAATAAGCCCTTGGAACGATAAAGAGCTTGGCGTGTTTTCATTCGCCGTTGGAGTGGCGGTGCGTATATCTGATTTCGTAGAGTTTGTGGACATAATCAAAGAGCCTTATGCGCCGTCAATGCGCCAGTATATTTTGGACTATAATTTTTGCGTATAAACTTGCGCGCAAGCTACTCGGAATTGATAGAATTTCAAGAGGCAGAAAAGCAATTCTTAGACCCCGTTCAAGGTGAATAAATCTCGTCGCCAAGACCGGCTAGATCCAGCGCTCGAATGGCGGCCTCGCGGTCTTCGTCAATGACCATTAAACGCCTTGGTACCGCCCCAATCGAGCCGTCAATAAGACTCGCATGTTGATCCAATACAAAACATTCAATGGTTGCCTCCTTTAAAACGGCTTGTGCGAAACTTAGGGTCACAGGATTGACGGTTTTTATGATCGGTGTCACTGAAACGGCCCTTTCTATTTTTTTGACGAACACGACTATGGATACACGGACAGAATTATATTTCACGGCCTTATTTACAGTACCCAGACTTTAATCGCTTAAGCCTTAATCACTGAGGCTTTAATCGCCAATGCCTTAATGCCTCAAAGACGATCTGTCGAAAGCGTAAAGGTTAAATCTTTTGTTTTCGGTATAGGGCTCGAGGCTTGGCCTCCCCCTGCGACACAAAGCATAGCTAGATTCCAAGGATTGGCCTTGCCCGTAATCAAAACGCGGCTTATCTGTAAGGCAGGATAGAAAAGGATGAAAGTGTGTCTGCCCCGATAAAGTTTCCAACGCCGCAGAAACAAGGCTCCCCCGCCCAGCAACTTATGGAGCTGGCCCGTCAAGATATGGCGGCCGTCGACTCGCTTATTACGGATCGCATGCAAAGTCCTGTTGGGATTATTCCCGACCTTGCGGCACATCTCGTGAGTGCTGGTGGCAAACGCTTGCGCCCCCTACTCACAGTTGCGAGTGCAGCCCTGTGTGATTATGACGGCAGTGATCACCATAAACTTGCTGCTGCGGTTGAATTTATCCACAGCGCGACACTCCTGCATGATGATGTCGTTGATGAGAGCGACCTGCGCCGCGGCAAACGTCCCGCTAATAAAATCTGGGGCAATGCGTCGAGTATTTTAGTCGGTGACTTCCTTTTTGCAGGTGCCTTTAACCTCATGGTTGAAACGGGCTCTATGGAAGCGCTGAGCGTTCTATCCAAAGCCTCAAGCGTGATTGCCGAAGGCGAGGTCAAACAACTTGCAGCCTTGCGTCAAATCACAATAACCGAAGCCGATTATATGGATGTTATTCGCGCTAAAACGGCAGCGCTATTTGCGGCGGCCACAGAAGTTGCCCCGATTATTGCCAATCGTTCCACCGCTGAACGGGCGGCACTACGCGATTACGGGATGAAGATCGGCCTCGCATTTCAACTGGTCGATGACACCCTAGATTACGGCGGCATGGAAAGTGCGCTTGGTAAATCTATCGGCGATGATTTCCGTGAAGGCAAAGTTACTTTACCCGTCATTCGCGCCTATCAACAGGCTGGGCCAGAAGAAAAAGAGTTTTGGCACCGTGTTGTTGTTGAGCATCACCAAATCGAAACCGATTTGGAAAGTGCGATTTCATATCTGCGAGCGGCTGGAACGCTCGAATCAACTTTAGATCAAGCGCGGAAATACGCATCAGACGCGCGGCAAGCCCTCTCTATTTTTCCGAAATCCGATTGGCGTGAAACAATGCGAGATCTCGCAGGGTATGTCGTGGATCGAATCCACTAATTTCGAATGATTCACACACTAATTTAATCCGTTAGTATATCGCCAAGTCGAACAGGGCTGACCCACCAAGCGGGCTCTGCTTTTGCCATTTTCTTTGCCGCCTTCAAAGACTGCTCTTGGGTTCTGTAAAGACCGAAACAGGTCGCACCAGAGCCTGACATTCGCGCCAATATGCAAGCTGATGTCTGCTTGAGCGCCGTTAGAGCATCCCCGACTTCTGGCACAAATTGACACGTCACAGTTTCCAGATCATTAAAACCTTTGATCGCAGTCAGCCATAGACTTTGTGTCATATTTTGTGGCCGTGGCATTGGCGCTGGAATTAGCGCATCGAAATGATGAAAGACCGCAGCCGTTGAAACCGACACATTTGGATTCACTAAAACGCCATAAACGGGTGCAAAATTTGGAAGCGGCGTTATCAATTGACCAATCCCAGTCATACGGGCTGTTTTTTGCTGCATACAGATCGGCACATCCGCCCCAAGCTTTAAGGCAATTGAATCCCAAGTCTCGGCAGGCAATTCTACAATTTGCTGTAAAATTCGCAATGTCGCCGCAGCGTTTGCGCTTCCCCCGCCAATACCCGAAGCCACAGGTAAGTTTTTTGTTAGAAAAAACTCAACAGGCGGAATTTCAACATGTTCCGAGACATATTTACACGCTTGTAAAATCAGATTGGAAGGATCATTTGAGGTAAGTGAAGACCCAAATGGCCCTGAAATCGTTAAGCGGTTATGCTTACTTTCATCCTCCGTCATACAGGCGAGTAATCGATCCCCAATATCTGAAAACACGACCAAGCTGTCAATTGGGTGATAATTATAAAAGGGGTCGGATGGGCTTGTGATTGCGCCTCCAACATGCAAGGTCAAATTTACTTTAGCCCTCGCTAATTCTAAAAATGTCTTCCTATCCACAGCACTCGCCTCATAAACGTTCATACCCTTACCGGGCTTTTATTATGGGATTAAACGTTCAAGTCACCTCACGGCGCAACTGTTAAAGCGTCTAAGCCCTGCTTTAATTTCACCCGAATATTCGCGCGTTCCTCATCCGTTGGATCAAATGTCAAGGCGCGCTCCCATTGATAACGCGCTTCACGCTTACGGCCCAATTTCCAATAAACATCGCCTAAATGATCGACAATCGTGGCACTTGCGGGCGAAAGCTCAACAGCGTCTTCGAGCTTTTCTTTAGCCAGTGAATATTGCCCTAATTTATAATGCGCCCAGCCAAGACTATCGACAATAGCGCCGCTTTGAGGCTCTAATTTCACAGCTTTGCGGATCATTTCAAAGGCCTCCGTCAAATTTTCGCCGCGATCAACCCATGTATACCCCAGATAGTTAAGCGTATCCGCATCATCAGGATTGATCGCAAGAATGCGTTTGAAATCTCGAACGGCAAGGTCAAATTGCTTTGTACGCTCATAACAAATTGCACGAAAATAAAGCGGTTGGGTATTTTGTTGAATCTCTTCCTCTGTCAGGCTTTTGACCAAGGCGTCATAAATCGGCAAGGCTTCTGCATAGTTTTCGCGTACAAGACGGGCACGTCCCAAAGCTTCGCGCGTCACAAATGAGGGATGTTTGGCATGGACATCTTCGAGCAATCGCATGGCCGCCTTATCTTCGTCGCGGTCAAAATAGATATTGGCAGAAGCCAGTTTCGCAGAGACAATATAATGGGACGTGTCCGGAATAGATTGATAAATCGCCAGCGCCTCATCCGAGCGCTCTGAGTTTTCTAAAATGCTCCCGAGCCAGAGGGACGCTTTATCATGTTCAGGGTCAAGCGACACAGCCATGCGCAAAAAGACTTCAGCGGCATCAAAGGCGCGGTTTACCGCAAAAAAGCCAAAGGCTGGTTCTGTTAACGCACGGGCGGCTTCGGCTTGTACACTTAGAACCTCGTCAATGGGTTGCCCCGATTTCAATTGATCCAGATAAGCCCGAACCGGGCCCGTCTCAAACTGTCCATTCTCATCGGAAAACTGTTTAAGCGCATCATAAGCGCCGCTAACATCACCCGATTGAGATTTCGCGCGCGCAATCGACAAAGCCGTTTCAACGCCTGAAACTTGGAATTCTTTGACCGTGTCAAAAACTTTGAACGCACTATCAAGGTCTCCAGAAAGCGTATCAATTTTTGCATTCTCAAGCGCCCCAATAACACCAAAATATTGCCCGCCATCAAGCCCAGAAAAAGTCGCTTTTGCCGCTTCACTATCACCAGCGCCCACTTGCGCCCAACCTTTCATCAATTGCATTAATATGCTCATGGTCAGGTCTGGCGTTGCCCCGTCAAAAAACTCTAGCGCTTTGTCATATTGTCCTTTTGACAAAGCGCGCCCCCCTAAAACAGCACGCGCCATCGGTTCATTTGGATGGGCTTGGTTTAATTCTATCGCGAGGGTGCGGGCCAAATCCATATCGCCCGCAGTAAGCGCAAAGCTTAAGGCGCGCCGCCCTAATCCTTGATCGTCTTGGGCACGGGCAAAAGCGCGGGATAGATAATGTGACCGCGCGGGTGCATCTTCTAGATAATTCGCATAGCTACCCGCAAGATATTCGCCAAACAATTTCGCTTCGGGTGAGATATCGTCGATATAAGTCGGGCTAGACGTCTTACAACTTACAGCCCCCGACATAATCATAAGGCCGATTACAGGCAAAGCGAACCTTTTATAACTCCATCCTTTGCAACCCCACCGTTTGAAAACCAACCCCTTATGCGGCGCTTTTATTAAAGACTTTTGATTGCACGCAGTCTCACATGCTTTTGAATTTTGAGCGCGTGCCGTCTGGGGCGTTGTAATACGAAATTTCATATAAAAACTTTCACGCGTAAATTTTAATTCAGAGAGCATTATAGAAAACAGCGCTCTAACACACACTCATTTGATAAGATGGAATAAAAACCCAGCCTTTAAAAGCCAAACAATAACAGCGCTTACATATTCGGATAATTAGGGCCACCAGCGCCTTCTGGCACTGTCCATGTAATATTCTTACTCGGGTCTTTAATATCGCAGGTTTTACAATGAATACAATTTTGCGAATTGACGTTAAAGGTCGGATTCGAACCATCATCGGCACGTAAAATTTCGTAAACACCCGCCGGGCAATAGCGTTGCGCAGGTTCATCATATTGGGGCAGGTTCACCTCAATCGGAATATCAGGATTGGCAAGCTTCAAATGCGAAGGTTGATCTTCGCCGTGATTGGTCGCCGTGAAACTCACATTCGTCAAACGATCAAAAGACAGAACCCCGTCTGGCTTTGGATATTCAATCGGTTTGTAATCCGCTTCTTGACCTGTGGATTGCGCGTCATCTTTGCCGTGAGAAATGGTCGCCGTGGGCTTTCTCTTTAATAATGACTTCAAATTAAAGAGTGCGCCAACCACATTGACCTTTGTCAAAGTTGCACTCCACATATCCATTCCGCCAAGCATCATACCGCCGATAAGAGGCCCAAACCGTGCATTCAAAGGCGCGACATTGCGGACAGGCTTGAGGTCTTGACCGACCAGACCCGAGCGTAATTCTACGTCATAATCCTCTAAGACATCGCCTGAACGACCCGCACTGAGCGCTTCAAAAGCCGCCTCTGCTGCTGCTATTCCTGAATGCATAGCATTATGATTCCCTTTAATCCGTGGTAAGTTCACAAGACCCGCCGTACAGCCGATTAAAGTTCCGCCCGGGAAAGCGGTTTTCGGAATAGACTGATAACCGCCTTTTGTGACCACGCGCGCACCATAAGCCACGCGCTTACCGCCTTCGAGCCGTTTCGCAATATCAGGGTGGTGCTTCCACCGTTGAAATTCCGCGTAAGGATATAGGTGCGGATTTTTGTAATTTAAATCGACGATATAACCGAGGAAAACTTGATTGTTTTCCGCGTGATAAAGGAATGACCCCCCGCCCGCTTTCCAACCCAGAGGCCAACCCGCCGTATGGATGACGGCCCCTTCATCATGATTTTCAGGCTTGATATCCCAGATTTCTTTCATCCCGAGGCCAAATTTTGGGACATCCGATTCAGCGTCCAGCGCGTATTTTGCGATCACTTGCTTGGCAAGTGATCCCCGTGCGCCTTCGGCGAGCATGACATATTTACCGTATAGCGCCATACCTGGTTCATAACCCTCGCCTTTCGTGCCGTCTTTTGAAATGCCGAATTCACCCGCGACGACGCCTTTGACTTCACCGTTCTCACCATAAACCAATTCCGAACATGACATGCCTGGAAACACTTCAACACCAAGCGACTCGGCTTGTTCTGCGAGCCAACGACAGGTATTGGCCATTGAGACAATATAATTGCCGTGATTATTCATCAAAGGCGGCATGAGAAAGTTTGGAACGCGTAATGAGCCGCTATGACCGAGCAAAAGTAACTTATCCGAGGTGACTTTGGTTTTAACGGGTGCGCCTTGGCTTTCCCAATCGGGAATCAGTGCGTTTAACCCGCTGGGATCAAGAACAGCACCCGAGAGGATATGCGCCCCAACTTCAGACCCTTTTTCCAAGACGACAACATTCACATTATCGCCGCCCAATTGTTTCAAACGGATCGCCGCAGACAGGCCCGCAGGCCCTGCGCCGACAATAACCACATCATATTCCATGCTTTCGCGTTCAACCGACATCTTAGACTCGCTATTTATAAAAAACTTTTCTATTCAATTAGACCTAATCAACGCCGTGGTAAAGCCTATCGTGAACCACATTAAATAAAGACTTGTATATGGGTGAACCTTTATCATTAGGATGGGAAGAGTGGGTCAGCTTACCAGACCTTTCACTACCCGCCATCAAAGCCAAAATTGACACAGGGGCGCGCACTTCAGCCCTTCACGCGATTGCCATTGAACCTTTTGGCACAGAACAAAAACCGCAAGTGCGGTTTATTATGCATCCCGACCCCGCAGACCCTACGGTCGAAGTCATCTGTTCAGCCAAAGTCATTGACCGCCGGAATGTCACAAGCTCTAACGGTTCAACAGAACTCCGCTATGTGATTGAGGCCCACGTCAAATTTGGTACACAGAAATGGCCGATTGAAGTCTCTCTGACAAACCGAGAGACTATGGGCTACCGTATGTTAATCGGACGGTCAGCCCTTCGTGATGACGTCGCCGTTGTTCCCGCCGCCTCTTTCTTGCAACCCAAGCTGAGCTTTGATGTCTATAAGAAACGGCAATCCAAGAAAAACATCCCCAAACGTCCACTTCGTATCGGCATTCTAACGCAGGAGCCAAAAAACTATTCTAATCGCCGCATGATTGAAGCCGCCGAGGCGCGCGGACACGTTATTGAATGCATTGCGACCAGTCGGTGTTATATGTCGATTAACGCGCATAAGCCCGAAGTTTATTATGACGGGGCCGCCCTGCCGCGCTTTGACGCAATCATCCCGCGTATTGGTTCGCGCATGACCTTTTACGGAATGGCGGTTGTCCGCCAGTTTGAAAGCATGGGCGTCTATTGCCTGAATACCGCACATGCCATTGGTTCCTCGCGCGACAAGCTTTTAGCGCATCAGCTTCTGGCTCAACACGGGCTTGGCATGCCCAATACAGCTTTTGCAAAATCTTCGGCAGATACAAAAGGGATTATTGACCTCGTCGGCGGCTCACCCGTTGTTGTGAAATTGCTTGAAAGTTCGCAAGGGAAAGGGGTTATTTTGGCTGATACTAAGAAATCAGCCATGACTTTAGTTGATGCCTTTCGTGGATTAGACGCGCATTTCCTTGTGCAAGAATTCATCAAAGAAGCCTCTGGTACAGATTTACGATGCTTTGTCGTGGACGGCAAAGTCGTCGGCGCCATGATGCGCGTAGCCCAACCCGGTGAGTTCAGATCGAACGTCCACCAAGGCGGGTCTGTTAAAACCGTCCGTCTCACCAAGGAAGAGCGCCGCACGGCCCTTCGCGCCGCAAGAATCTTAAAACTCAATGTGGCAGGGGTCGATATACTCCGCAGTGATTCAGGCCCAAAAATACTCGAAGTCAATTCTTCCCCTGGATTAGAAGGGATCGAAAAAGCCACTAAAAAAGATATTGCGGGTGCGATAATTGAGACGATTGAAGCCAACGTCCCAACAGTCTTTCGAACCACAACACGGTAGCGCAAACACAATGGACTTAGAAAATGGGATGAAAGTAGATTTGGAAGCTGGGCTGAAGGCCATTTTGTCGTGGTGGGAAGATGCTGGCATTGATACACCCAAAGTCACGGAAACCACAGCCCAGAGATCCCTGAAAACCGCCCCAATAGCCCATCAAATGCCGCGTCATGACGCTCACCCTAGCCGTCAAGCCCACCGCCAATCTACCGATCCGCAACCGGGTAAACCGCATTCTGATAAATCAAGCGCGTCCCCTACGGATGAAATTTTGCAACGCGCCATGGCAATTACCCGTAAAGTCAAGACACTGGACGCGCTTAAGGTGGCTTTGCAGGGTTTTGACGCAGGGACATTATCAGACGGGGCGCGCCAATGCGTATTTGCGCGCGGGAATCCAGACGCTAAAATCATGGTAATCGGCGAAGCCCCTGACACAGAAGAGGACATGCAAGGCAAGCCGTTTATCGGGCCGTCCGGGCCGTTGCTGAATAAAATGCTCAGTGCCATTGGACTCAGTGAAACGGATGTCTACATGACTTTGGCGATCAATTGGCGACCCGCCAAAAACCGTACGCCCAGAGCAGAAGAGATCGAATTTTGTCGACCCTTCCTATACAAACACATAGAACTGGTCGCACCCAAGCTGATTCTTTTAGTCGGGAATATCGCGCTAAAGACCCTAACCGATATTGACGGCATTATGAAACAGCGCGGAAATTGGCAAGATATTATAACGCCACAAATGACGCCAAAAGAGAATACGATAAAAGACACTATAGCCTCTATCCCTGCCCTTCCGATTTATCATCCAGACTTTTTAATGAAACAGCCCGCGCTTAAAAAAGAAGCGTGGCGGGATTTATTAGCGTTTAAAATGAAAATAGACTCGCTAAACTCTTAGGGTCTCTGTTGACCTTAGAGTCCATCAAATGTCAAATCGTCCAAGCTCTATATTCTTATGCAGGTTTTCGGCGTTAAAAACACGGCCATTCATTACGCCGTAAACACCTTTGGGCAAAAGCTGTGCCGCGATCAAAGCCCCGCCAAGATTAAAGCTCCCGTCCGATTGACCTAAGGATACAGGCCGCATTGCCCCCGTTAAGACAATCGTTTTATACGCTGTTTTCCCTGAAAGAAACTTTGCTGTTTGTTCTAATGTACCCGTTCCGTGTGTGACAATTATGTGCTGTTCCTTCGCGGCATTAATCCGTCCTAAAACTTGCCGCCTATGCGCGTCTGTCATTTCTAAACTGTCCATCTTAAACAGGACTTCAACGCGTGGATAAAAACACCGCCCCGTCTTCAACACATGGGTGATATGCGTTTGCACGTCCTGCGTAAAATCAAGTGTTTCTGTGACCGTATTATGCACCTTGTCCAAAGTGCCACCCGTCACTAAAATCGCAATATCAGCGCGCTTTATTGTTCCAGTCATTACTCGCCCCGTGAACTTTATGTCACAGATTTCAAAATCAGTTTTCTCTCTTATGTTTGAACCCAATACGTCTTTTGAGAGATTTTGTCTATATGAGCAGACTATATATTCAGAACACTCTTAAAAAATTCATAGGCTGAACATCCCGATTTTGAACTAAAACTTAAGCTGTAAAGTCACGTCCAAAAGATCAATATCGGCGCTCGTACCTGTAGCCTTTATAAAATTACCTGCAAAAATGCGTGTGTAATTTATAGACGCATTTAGACCATTAGAGATTTCGTAATTCCCATTTAACGAAACCCCTGTGCCAATAAATTTCTCGTCACTGCCACCAGGCGTGCGTAATGAAAACCCTGCCGGTCCGTAC
>CALCKU010000142.1 GCA_937965735.1 uncultured Caulobacterales bacterium | reverse complement strand
TAGAGGACTTCTGTATCATCTTTCAGAGTCATAAACCCATGCGCAAAGCCCTCTGGAATATAAAGAGATCGATTGTTTTCAGCCGATAATTCGACACCAAACCAGTCAAGATAGCGCTTAGATTCGGGCCTAAGGTCGATAATAACATCGTATATAGCGCCCCGCGAACACCGTACCAGTTTCCCCTCGGCATTTGGCGCACGCTGGAAATGCATACCGCGCAAAATGCCTCTATTGGTATTGATAGAGATATTACATTGCGGGAAATGTGTCGGCAGCCCGTGCTTTGAAAACTCTTGTTCGCAGAATGTACGCGCGAAAGCACCGCGCGCATCTGTTAACAGTTCAGCATCGATTACATAAGAACCCGTCAAAGAGGTCTCGGTAAACTTCATTCAAAAATCTCAAGTTCTGGAATCGCGACAACAAATTTCCCGCCCCACGTTTTGATCTCTGACATTTGCTCGGCGATCTCATCGCGTAAATTCCAAGGTAGGATAAACACGTAATCAGGTTTCTTCTCCATAATGGCTTCTGGCGCATAAATAGGAATATGTGTGCCGGGCAATAAATGGTTTTGCTTATGAGGGCTTCTATCGACTGTAAACGCGACAAAATCTGACTTCACACCGCAATAATTTAAAAGTGTGTTCCCTTTCGCAGGTGCGCCGTAACCCGCGACAACCTTACCTTCAGCTTGGGCTTTAATTAGAAATTCAAGAACCTGTGACTTAATCCGAACAACCTTTTCAGAAAATTTGGAATAAACCTCGCCGTCTTCAAGACCAGCCGACTTTTCACGGGCACGCAAAGCTGTAACCGCGTCTGTAACTGGAAGGGCTTCATTTTCGCTATGACGGGCAAAAATTCTTAATGAGCCGCCATGCGTTGGTAAGCAATCCACATCAAACACCGTTAAACCGTGATGGCTAAAAATTTGCTCAACAGCATATAAAGACAGGTAAGAAAAATGCTCATGGTATATGGTATCAAACTGACTTTGATTTATTTGTTCGAGTAAATGTGGAAACTCCACCGTAATGACGCCCGTCGGTTTAAGTAACTTTTTAAAGCCGCCAACAAAATCATTGATGTCGGGTACATGAGCCAAGACATTATTGGCCGCAATTAAATCAGCCGAATGTCCACGCGTAGCGAGGCTCTCGGCTGTATCAACACCAAAAAAGGCAACTTCTGTTTCAATGCCTTTTTCCATTGCAACTTTCGCAACATTGGCAGCCGGTTCAACGCCGAGTGTCGGCACGTTTAAGGCTTTAAAATACTGTAAAAGATATCCGTCATTACTCGCGATCTCAACAACAAGAGAGTTTTCATCCAGTGCGAGTCTGGACTTCATCGCCGTAGCATAACGCTCACAATGTTCCAGCCAGCTGGTCGAAAAGGAAGAGAAATATAAATAATCACTAAAAATATGATCGGGTGTCGCCATGGCCTCTAATTGAACCAAACGGCATTTACTGCAAACATAGGCGTGCAATGGATAAAAGGGTTCCATGTCGCGGGCTTTTTCAGGGGCAACATAGGAATTTGCCAAAGGTGACATACCCAAATCAGCAAATGTTTCAGTCAGTTCGGTTTGACAGAACCTGCAAGATAGATTGGCCATATTTATGTACTCTTTTGTAGATATTGACGAATTTGATTAGATATGAGGTCTCGTGGATTTTCCGCGTTAAGCCAGCCCTTATACCAAGACACAGTCCATTGAAGTGCCGTTGCAAGATCAAGCCGCGGATACCAATTCAAGCTTTGACGCGCTTTAGAGGCATCTAAAGACAGGAAAGTCGCTTCATGGGGATGATCGCCTTCAGCAATAGACCATTTGGCATCAGGCCCCCACGCTTGACTTAAACAATCGACAACCCAACTCACGGGCTTAACATCGTCTGGGCCGGGGCCAAAGTTCCAAGCACTCTGCGCTTCGCCCTTCCAAAGTTTTTCAGCGAGTAATAGATAGCCCGATAAAGGCTCTAAAACATGTTGCCAAGGACGGGTTGCATGCGGGCTTCGAATTAACAAGGATTTACCTGCACTTAACGCGGTCACAAAGTCTGGGATTAATCGATCTTCGGCCCAATCCCCGCCGCCAATCACATTGCCAGCGCGGGCCGTGCCTATGCTCAGCGTTTTTTCACGATTTTTTGCAAGGTCGTTTAAAGAAGAGCGCCATGCTGCTGTTGCGATTTCAGAACACGCCTTACTCGCACTATAAGGATCATGCCCGCCCATCGCTTCGTTTTCTCTATACGGCCATATCCACTCTTTATTTTCATAACATTTATCAGTCGTGACATTCAAAACAGCGCGCACAGTCTCGCATTGTGTCGCCGCGTTCAAAACATTAAGCGTTCCCATCACATTGGTGGCAAATGTATCAATCGGGTCAGCATAAGAACGCCGCACTAAAGCCTGAGCCGCAAGATGCAATATAATGTCAGGCTGAATCTCTTGTACAACTTGATTGACGAAATTCGCATCGCAAACATTACCGATAAAACTATTATCCGCTTCGACAAGACCACACATATTTGCCAAATTCGGGCCTTTTGGCGGCAAAAGAGAAAGCCCCGAGGTTACAGCCCCCATTTCTTGCAACCACAGGGTCAGCCATGCCCCTTTAAAACCAGTATGACCGGTAATTAGGACTTTTTTATTATGCCAAAACGCTTTTGAAGGATTTACCATGTTTTCCAAGGCGCCTTACCTGTTTCTAATAATCCATCAAGATAACGATGCTCGCGTAGTGTATCCATAGGTTGCCAGAACCCTCTATGCACAAAAGCGCGTAACTGATTATCAGCGGCTAAACCCGTTAATGGGCCTTTTTCCCAGACCACATCATCGCCATCGATTCTGTCGAGCACCTTGGGAGATAAGACAAAGAAACCACCATTAATCAGACCACCATCACCGACAGGCTTTTCCTGAAAACCTTTAACGGTATCGCCGTCTAAATCAAGGGCACCAAAACGCCCTGGCGGTGATACAGCGGTCACGGTTGCGTCCCGTCCATGCGCTTTATGGAATTTGATAAGCCCGCTTATATCAATATCAGCAACCCCATCGCCATAAGTCATACAAAAGTCTTCATCACCAATATGGTCGGCGACACGTTTAATCCGTCCGCCCGTCATAGAATTGAGTCCCGTTTCTATCAGTGTAATTTTCCAAGGCTCGGCTCTCGCACTGTGCACGGTTGTTGTATTTTCTTTTAAGTCAAAGGACACGTCAGACATGTGCAAAGCATAGTTCTGAAAATATTCTTTAATCACATATCCTTTATATCCAAGGCAAACAATGAACTCATTGATACCGTGTTCGGAATAAATTTTCATAATATGCCAAAGTATCGGCTTACCACCAATTTCGATCATAGGCTTTGGCCGCAATTCAGTTTCTTCTGAAAAACGCGTGCCAAATCCGCCTGCTAAAATGACTACTTTTTTTACCATATCAATGCTTCTAACGCCCTTTAAATTAAGCTGAAAAAGATTTGCTGTTCTCGATTAAACTTCCAACCGACCGAAGTGGGAACTGCACTTTATTACTTCGCGTCTTGCTTATCCTAAATTTATCGAAAAAAGAAGGTTTTAAATTCTCTTCTGTATCCATGAGCGCCCCCTTTTTTTCGGCCAATATTAAGGGCGAAAACGCTACTCGCACATTTTTTGATTGAGCATATTGACCAAGCTTTTTGCCGAAACCATCCATGGGCGATTCCGCCATTTCTGCAATGGCTTGTTTTAGGAAATCTATTCTAACGCAAAAGAAATCGGTTGTGACGATTGAAATACAATGTGGCTTTAAAGCCAAAGCAAAAGCTCCGGGGTCTGTAGCCTTCTTGCCAAATTGTGGGCAAATCAGCTCTCCATCGGGTAAATAAATCTCGCCGCCCCGCTTTACCGTTTTATGCTTATCAACAATCAGTCCCTGCACAAGGCTCACATCGGCATGCAACTCTAAGAGTTTAAGGCTTTCCCAAAACCAATCCTGCCCTAACGGCGATACATTATTAGAAATCACAAAAACAAAAGGTGTCGAAACGGTCTCTAAAACAGGCAAAAAGGCTTTAGCCTGAATAGGGTTTTGAGGCAAAAGCCCGTCTATATTCTGCGTCTCAACAAAAGGAAAACGGGACGCGATATCACGACCCTGCGCCTCACCATTAAGCGTGATCAGTGTCACGGGGGGAGCGTCTTTAGGGTGGCGCGCTATATGCCATTCGGGCGCTCCACGAAAAACGGGGAAAGGCTCTACGAAATAGAGGCTAGGTACAGGCAGGCGCGCGATTTTATTTTCCAATAAAGATTTTGTAGATTGTTGACTTCCACCGTCTGGCTCGGGCTTATTTGAAGTCGAGGCCGGATGTTGTCGCCAGTGATATAATATCTCGGGGACATGAAACGGGAGATACCCCGCCTCACTAACACGCAAAACCGTATCCCAATCATGGCAAAATTCGGCTCCGGGGTCCGAATAAAACTTTAGAGCCAAAGCGACATCGCGCCGAAAACAGACAAGATGCCAAATATATGAATTGGCTAAGTTCAAGACAGGGTCCCAATCTGGACGAAAATACGGCGCTTTGGGTCGCCCTTCAATCAGATGGTCTTCATCGGAATAAAGATAAGCGGGAAGTTTTTGTTTTTCTATTGTGCAAGCTAAAATTTGCAAGGCATCTGGCGTTAGTAAATCATCAGCATCCATAGGAAGAATGTAAAGATGAGACGCTCGGTCTAAACAATATTTCATCCCCCCCATAATACCGAGATTTTCGGGTAAGCGGTGGACAACAATGCGCGCATCCAATTCGAGGCCTTGTATAACGGCGTCTAATTCATCTGAGACCGGGCCATGCGCAAGGATAACCCATTCCGAAAATGGGTAGGTTTGACTCAGAAGGTTTTCCGCTGTCTGTAAAAACAGGTCTGCATCTGTTTTGACATAGACGGTTGTCAAAATTGAAAAGCGAACGAACCCCGCCCTCGCAGGATAGACCTCTTTTCGTTTTTCAATTCGGTCTTTCAACCAGTTTTCATATGTTGGTAAAAATATAATTATAACGCTCTTAAAGTTTATGTGAGGTCTATTCTGAAGACATAAAAGGACGGTTCGCTTTGCGAAACCCAATTCTTAGAGTTCTGTTTCAACAGGCTTATAAGCCGTTCTTCCCTCAAGCCCCAAATGCAATGAGTAATAACGTCGGTCTGGTATGAGGTGTTTTTTATGTTTCTTAAAAACAGAGATCCCGTTTTTACGCATTTGATTATGCCAATCCGCTTCAGCTAATCCACAAATAAACGGGGAATAGACAATTCTTTTTTGCTGCTCCATGGCCTCTGCCCCTAACCACAAACCGAGCGTGACAAGATCAATATCGGCCTTTAAGTCAATGAATGTTTCCAATGCACGGACTAAAAATTCCTTTTTAACGAGGCAATGTTGTGTTGACACAGCGCTGACAGAATGGGGCTTCCACATCGTTGCAAAATATCCTGGATCCCCTCGGTACCGTCCTTTATCAGGCATGCCGAAACCTTGCCCAAAACCAAATTTAACACCCGCTGACAGAATTTTATTCTGTTTATCCCAAATACGTCCACCGACCATAACCGTGTCTGGGAATAACTCCATTACACTTAACGCCTCTTGCGCCCAATCATTGCCTTGAACACTGACCCCGTCCCAAAGGAGATGGACGATCTCTGTATTGTTAGAAACTTTTTTTATTTCTTCTAGAAGTCCTTTTAAATCGATTCGAGTTGAAATCACGTAAGTATGGTGGTCGGGATAGTTACCACTGTCAAAGCGCGCTTTTACATTATTTACATCATCCGCCATCAAAAATGTCGTTAAAGACGGGCTTGTTCCGCGCGTGCGTTTTAACCGCCAATCGGGCGTACCTTGAAACAAGGGGCTTTTTTCGACACGATATTCACTCTCTGTCTTTGCGGAATTAATGAATTTCGTTTGCAGGGCAATGTGACTATTAAAAACTTCTGGCTTGCTATCAATATTACCGGCTGTCGATAAAGCGTGCATGCGCCAACTATAGAGTAATTCAGGCACATGTACGGGCGTATGGCCCGCTAAATAGAACCGTAGAAAAGTATCCCAATCATGGCAGGCTTCCATTTGTGGATCACTATAGGCCCCCAATGAGAGGGCTAATTCCCGGTCAATCGCACATAAATGTGCGATATAGCAAGAGTGCACAAATAAGACAGGATCCCAATCGGGCTTGTAATACGCATCCCGGTAGTCCCCGCCCTCTAGCTTATCTTCATCTGAATAGAGCAGCGGCGGATAGTTATTGTTTTGAATGGTTTGCGTAAAAATTGAAACGCAACTTTCATAAAGATAATCGTCACTATCCAATGGCAAGACGTAACGCCCCGTTGCGCGCTCTAAAACATAGCGCATGCCCCCAATAATCCCAAGATTATCTTCAACCCTTAATAATCGTACAAAAGGAAGTGTCTTTAAAGTTTCTAAAAAATCTAAAGTCTCGGGAGCCGTTGACCCATTATCAAGCACAAGCCATTCAAAGCCATACCCCCCTCTTTGATTCAGGAGGCTGTCTCGGAGAACTTCAAGAAACTCAACATCCGTATTCCAAACCGTGGTGATAAATGACAATAACCCTTCTTCACGTATGTCTTCATATTGCACCGCACAGCGTTCAATTTGTTTTTGACGATGGGCCGAATAAGCATCGACATCCCAAGGCACAAAATCATTGACATGCGCTTTGGATTTACGAAACACTTTTCGAAGTGAATACCCAAAGGGCGACCGAATTAATCGGTTAAGAATCACATGCTCGTGCATTAAGTGTCTGAAATATCTTACAATTTTTGTATCCATAATTTCAGAACTCATAGAAAAATAAAAACAGATTGCCAAATAAGCATTCACAAATCTAAGTCACCAAGCGACTATAATTGTCAAAAAATTCAGCCCTAATTACATATAGGCCTAATTACACATAAGCCTAATTACACATAAGAATAAATCGAAACTCAGCGCTACAATTTGTGTATCATCTCTTGGTTTTCGTGGTAAGTTACAAAATAATCATATCGCATCGATTGAAATCCATGTGTCATCCGCAAATTCAAAGGCTGTGGCACTTGATTTTCTAATTCTTTACGCCCCCAAAGGAAGAACTCATCATAAGTATATAAGCGTGTTTTCCGGCCTATATAATGAAATACAGCACTCTTACGGCTAAGCCGCTCATCTAAGCGCGGCGAACCACCATGGGCGAGTAAGGAGTGCCATATGACAACATCTCCCGCCTTTATTGGTTGCGTTAATCTTACCGCCTTTTTTTCAATTTCTTTATCAATCAACCGCTTTGTCCAAGCGCTCGCCATGTCCGAAACCAATTTGTTTTTTTCCGCAGGGTCGGCATTTGCCTTACGCACCCGATTTCGGCGCTTACGAAATTCAGGGTGAGCGGCTATGAGTTCATCACTACGCTCAAAACCCCATTTATGGCTTCCTGGAAGATAAAATAAAGGCCCTAAATCAGGGTCTATATCTTCTAATGCCACCCAAACACCCGCCATAGAGTATGAGGGTTCGGGATAGAAGAATATAGCATCAATATGAACTTCTTGTTGCGTCCCTGTATCAAAATTCAAAGAGCCAAAAAGGATAGGTTCATCCCCAAACGCCCATGATAAAAAATTCACAATTTGAGAATTGGCCGCAAAGTTAATTAACTCATTTTCACTTTGATGAAGTTGACCAATACGGTCACCATAACCGTATTCATCTTGGCCGTTTTTAACGGAAGCGCGCACAGTCTCCACTATTTTGTTATAAGCGTTGATTTCGCTTTTCGAAAACACAGAGTGTAAGGTGAGCAGACCATTTTCTTCCCATTCACGGGCTTGCTTATCACTGATATTGTAGTGA
>CALCKU010000141.1 GCA_937965735.1 uncultured Caulobacterales bacterium | reverse complement strand
ATCCTTTGACTATATTGGGGCGTTGATTGGCTCTGTCGCGTTTCCGCTCATATTGTTGCCAAGTCTTGGTCTTGTAAGATCATCTTTCGCGATTGGCCTCATCAATATATTTGTCGCGTTTCTGACGATACTTTTCATGCGTCGTTACTTGAAATTCCCAAGAGTAATGCTGGCCGTCGTTCTGGGCGTTGCAGTCGCACTCACAACAATGATTGCATTTGGATCCCGCATTAGCGCAGCCGCGCAACAACATCTGTATTTTGATCAAATTATTTGGAAAAAGGATACGCCCTATCAATCTCTAACCATGACGCAAAGCTATGGAAATAATGATTTACGCCTTTTTATTGACGGGCACTTACAGTTTTCAGAGTCTGATGAGCACCGTTATCATGAAATGCTAGTGCATTCTGTGTTAGCGTTTGATGGCCCCCGCGAAAATGTTTTAGTGTTAGGGGGCGGAGACGGTCTCGCGGTGCGGGAAATACTAAAATATGATGATGTAAAGCACATTGATTTGGTGGATTTAGATCCTGCTATGACGACACTTGGGGCTGAATTTCCGCCTTTAGTGAAACTCAATAAGGGGGCCCTAGCTGATCCGCGCGTCACCACATATAACATGGATGCTTTTGTTTTTATCAAAGATAAAGGCCGAACATATGATCGGGTAATTATTGATATGCCCGACCCGCATAATGAGGCTATTTCAAAACTCTACGCTGTTGAGTTCTATGCCATGATTTCTCGCCGCATGACCAAAGAGGGTGTTTTGATTACGCAATCTTCTTCCCCTTATTTTGCTCGGAACGCGTTTTGGTGTGTTGGGACTACTCTTGCTGATATTTTCCCTCAGACCCAAGCTTTGCAGGTTACGACCCCATCATTTGGTGTTTGGGGCTTTCAGATGGCGGCTTTGAAAGAAGGTCGATTGAATAATGCAATGACGAGCGATGGCGTGAAAACGCGTTTTTGGACACCACAAATTATGCCGGCCGCCAAAGTCTTTGGTAAAGATATTGCCGCGCCAGAAGTTTCAAAGAATGGACCTATTGTGAATAGTATTTTTGAGCCTGTAATCTATCAACTCTATCTCAAGGACGTGACGACATCGCCTGTTAAACGTGCTGAAGAGACTTAACGTTTATCTCGGCTCCAGAGCGGATATTTCATCATGATAGTTTTGAAAAGGTCTGACTCGAGATGGCGTGTAAGCCAATCTCGCGTCTTTGGGTAGGGCGCGGCGGCCCACCACTCTGGCTCAACATTAGAAAATTGCCGTATGAAGGGGAAGATTGCGATATCGGCGATACTTTGTTTTTCGCCTAAAAGATAAGATCCGCCATTGAGGTGATCTTCTAAAATTTGAATATGTGTCTCGGCTTTAAGGCGGTGAGCCATATCTATATCGCCGCGTTTTGCAGTGTCACTGTAACGGCTTGCATATTTATAGCGGTCAAGGTGATGTTTAAACTCTGAGTCATTTGCGCTGATGAGGGCATTCGCGGCTTCGAGGTCACAATTGAGCCACCCCATGGAGTCATTCTGACCAAGCGCCCATTTAAGCAAGTCCAGGCTTTCGTCAATAACGGTGCCGTCATCCGTAATATAAACTGGCACAGTCCCCTTGGGGGAAGCCGTTAGCATGTCCTCAGGCTTATCGCGCAAAATAATCTCGCGGTGCTCATAGCTAAGGCCGCTGACCTTAAGGCCCATTCGCCCGCGCATTGCATAGGGACAGCGCCGAAAAGAATAGAGGATAGCACCCATTATTCGGCCTTGCGCCCAATATGCGTTTCGCCGCGTTGTTTCGCTAAAGCGATTTGTTTCTGCCGTTCAGCGAAGCGGGCACGTTGCTCATCGCTCATCTTGTCGTGGCAACGATGGCAAGCCACGCCTTTGACGTAAAGCGGGCTTTGTTTATCCTGTTTGGTGATCGGATAGCGGCAAGCATAGCATTGATCATAATCAGATTCTTTGAGACCATGTTTGACGGCGACGCGCTGGTCAAAAACAAAACAATCACCTTCCCAGAGGCTCTCAGTCTCACTTTGAGTTTCAAGATACTTAAGAATGCCGCCCTTTAGATGATAGACATCATCAAAGCCATTTTGTTTCATAAAAGAGCTGGCTTTCTCGCAGCGAATGCCGCCTGTACAGAACATTGCAACTTTGGGTTTTTTAAGGTTCTCGCGATTGTCTTCTACCCATTGCGGAAACTCTCGAAAGGATTGCGTGTCGGGGTTCAGCGCGCCTTTAAAAGTTCCGATCTCGACTTCATAATCATTGCGCGTATCAATTAATATGACATCAGGATCGGTAATAAGGGCGTTCCAATCTTTGGGATCTACATAGGTTCCTACGATATCATTAGGGTCTACACCTTCTACGCCCATCGTCACGATCTCGCGCTTCAACCGTGTTTTCATGCGGTAGAAGGGCATATCCTCCGAGCGGGATTCTTTGTGCTCCAGCCCGGCAAGGCGGCTATCCGCGCGTAAGAAGGTGAGCAATTGAGCAATTGCAGAATCTGTTCCTGCGACAGTGCCGTTAATGCCTTCATAAGCGAGAAGTAATGTACCTTTTACGCCCAGGAGTTCGCACATATCCTGCAAAGGGGCTTTAAGCTGCTCATAATCAGCTAAGCGGGTGAAATGATAGAGGGCGGCAACGCAATATGTCATGCGCCGCGCTTTAATGTGCGTAGCCGCTATCGTCAATCTTTAGGCGCGGTTAGGCTCGCTCGGTTTCACACTGATCAAGTCCTGATAAATGCCCATGTCTTCAATAAAATTAATGATGTTCTCAGGCAGGCCTTGCTTGCGCAGGAAGCCGCCCATGGCGTCTGAAATAATCTCGGGATCATTACATGTTGCAGAGAGTGTCTTGAGGTCCCGAATGCCC
>CALCKU010000140.1 GCA_937965735.1 uncultured Caulobacterales bacterium | reverse complement strand
GCTTGATAAACGGTATAAGGACGCCACAGAGGCGCTCTCAAGAGTGCATCATCGTCGTAGCGATCAGTCCCCGTCTCAAAACCCAGACATTCACCCTGTGTCGTCCCCAGTAAATCTCGAAGAATTAGAAAATTTAATCGCCCATAAGCGTTAACGGCTAAGCTTGCATGTTTTACGCTCTAGCAGAGTGTATTGGTTTAATTTTTACTTTGATTGATAGAATTGATAGCGCTTTACATGTACGCGTTGCGGGCTGATTGTGTGCTATAATTTTGCAATTTCGTTTTACGATACTCTTATTTAAATATTTAAAGTCGAGCGCCTAGAATTTCACTTGCAAATTATACATGTATGTGAAATACGCGCCCTCTAATCGTTTGCGGTCTGTTTTTTCCCTATCGACATGGGTTGATATAAATTACAGAGCCATCGTTTTTGCTCATCCTTCAAGAGCACCATAACGCCGCATCCCAAAATGAAGGACAGCTTATGTCTCTCTACGAGCACGTGGTTATTTCACGTCCAGACATTTCTTCAACACAAGTCGAGGAAATGGTCGAATCTTTATCTAAAAAAATTACAAATCTTGGCGGATCTGTCGCAAAGGTTGAGTATTGGGGTCTTAGAAACCTCGCTTACCGTATGAATAAAAACCGGAAGGCCCATTACAGTCTTTTGCAAGTCGAAGCCCCAGCAGGCGCTTTGCATGAGATTGAACGTCAACACCGCATTAATGAAGACATTTTGCGTTATATGACAATCCGCGTTGATGCGTTCGATCCAGAGCCTTCAACAATTCTTGCCAAGCGCGAAGAGCGCAAACGTCGCGAAAAGAGGGATTAAACCATGGCATCTAAAGACCAAATCAAAATTGAAAACCTTCCGTCACGGACCTCTTTCCGTCGTCGTCGTAAAGTGTGCCCGTTTTCTGGCGATAATGCGATTGCAATTGACTATAAAGATCCAAAAATGTTGCAGCGTTACATGTCTGAAAAAGGCAAAATTGTACCGTCTCGGATCACTGCCGTTTCACACAAAAAGCAAAGAGAACTGGCTCGCGCAATTAAACGCGCTCGCTTCCTCGCGCTTTTACCTTACGCCAATAAATAGGAGTAATTAACAATGGAAATTATTCTCTTAGAACGTATAGAAAAACTTGGCGGAATGGGTGACGTTGTAAACGTTAAACCCGGCTTTGCCCGTAACTTCCTCTTACCGCAAGAAAAAGCTCTGCGCGCGACCAAAGCGAACCTAGCTCGTTTTGAAGCTGAACGTGAATATCTCGAAGCTCGCAACGCCGAAGCCCGCGAACAAGCGGCTGAAAATGGCGGTGACCTAGACGGAAAAACATTTAATGTTATTCGTAAGGCGGGTGAAACGGGTATTCTTTATGGGTCAGTTAGCTCTCGTGACGTCGCTGAACTGGTTGGTGGTGACGTGAAGCGTAATATGGTTGTTCTTGAGCAGCCGATTAAAAATCTTGGACTTCACACAGTCAAAATTAAGCTTCATCCCGAAGTCTCTGTTTCCGTAATTGTCAATGTCGCCCGAACGGAAGATGAAGCCGAGCGTCAACTCGCCGGTGAAGACGTTATTAAAACACAGATGGATTCTGATCGTGCCGATGCTGTAGAAGCCTCTGCTGAACGGGCGGAAATTGCAGCAGAAATGTTTGAAGAAGGGGCTGACGGTGATTTCGTAGCCCCAGAATCAACTCCAGATGCAGAACCCGTATCTGAGTAATCTTTAGACATAAAGTGATTACGCTTTTACCACGTTTAAAAAACGGCCCTTATTTTGGGGCCGTTTTTTTGTGACTTATACCCGTTCTTATTCACAAAAGCCTGTGCATAGTCTTACATTTAAATATTCATCAAGATATTCGTCGATTATTAGGCGGCCATATGACGGGTAATTGTGTTTGCACCTTGGCCTTTGTCTTGTCTTAATGTAGACCGTGAATTATGGCTTTTATTGCAGAAAATGACACGGGTGTTTCACCTGAATTAGACTCGACCCCACACTCAGCAGAAGCTGAACAAGCCCTTTTAGGGGCAATTTTATTTGATAATGAAATTTATCACCGTGTTTCTGGTATTATACAAGCCAAGCACTTTTATAATCCCATACACATACGAATATTTGATTCTATCGCGAAGCTGATTGAACGCAATCTTCTGGCAGATGCGATTGTTCTCAAAAACAGATTTTCACAAGACGAAACTCTTGTTGATATTGGCGGCGTAGAATATCTTGCGCTCTTGCTTGAGACTGCCCCTAGCGGCGCGGCGGCACCCGAATATGCTAAACTGATCTTTGATCTTGCCATGCGCCGTGAACTTATTCGTTTAGGGAATGATATTGCCTCCAAAGCCACGGACCCCGATAGTGATACGGACGCCAAACAGCAAATCAATGAAGCCGAATCCCATCTTTACAATCTCGCAGAAGTGGGAGGAACGCAGACGGGTTTTGAAACCTTTAATTCCGCTTTATTGAAATCAATAGAAATGACGACAGCGGCCTTTGCCCGCGATGGCGGTCTTTCTGGCATGCGCTCAGGCTTGATGGATATGGATAATCAGCTTGGCGGGTTACACCGATCTGATCTGATTATTCTGGCGGGACGCCCCTCAATGGGGAAAACCTCTCTTGCGACTAATATCGCATTCAATATCGCGAAAGCCTATAAACAGGAAAAAGACGATATGGGCGTTATGAAAACGGTTGAGGGTGGCGTTGTTGGCTTTTTCTCGCTTGAAATGTCCTCTGAACAACTTGCTACGCGACTCTTGGCTGAACAATCGGGTGTGCCATCCAATAAAATTAGACGCGGTGACATTTCTAATGCTGATTACGAGCATATTCGAGACAGTGCTGATGAAATCAATCAGATACCACTCTATATTGATGATACAGGCGGTTTGTCGATCGGAGCGTTATCCGCGCGCGCACGCCGTTTAAAGCGTATGGTGGGTCTTGATTTAATCGTTGTCGACTATTTACAGCTTTTGACGGGCGGTAACGCTATGAAGTCGTCTGATGGTCGTGTTCAAGAAGTCAGTATGATTACCCAAGGTTTGAAAGCCATTGCAAAAGAGCTGGATATTCCAGTCCTCGCCCTTGCCCAGCTTTCAAGACAAGTTGAACAACGCGATGATAAGCGCCCTCAATTATCAGACTTAAGAGAATCAGGCTCTATCGAGCAAGACGCCGATGTGGTTATGTTTGTGTTCCGCGAGGAATATTATGTCGCCCGTCAAGAACCATCTGAGGGCACGCAAGATCATCTTGAATGGCAAGCCCGAATGGAAGAGCTTCATGCAAAAGCCGAAGTCATTATCGGCAAACAAAGGCACGGCCCAATTGGCACGATCAAGCTCTCTTTCCAAGCAGAGCTGACCAAATTTGGAAACCTCGCACACGAAGACGACCGTTACGCCAATACACCTTATTAAGACACATTTTACATGGCGATTTCAACATGGCGATAGAATTTTCAAAATATAGCGCACGGTCAACCTTGCGCGTAGACCTCTCTGCGCTAAAGCATAATTATGAGACTTTGAAGAAAAAAGTCGGCGGCGCTACTGTGGCTGCCTCTGTTAAAGCGGATGCTTACGGGCTTGGTATCAAACCTGTGGCGCGCGCGCTTTACGGCGCAGGATGTCGAGTGTTTTTTGTCGCCACAGCTGGTGAAGGCAAAATCTTACGCGAACATGTCGGGGATACGCCCAGTATTTACCTCTTAAACGGGCCTGCTTCACGCGATTTACGTTTAATCTTCGGCGCCGATTTAAAGCCAGTTATAAATTCGCTGGAGCAAGCCCGCCTCTGGGCGAGTGCCGCGGATCCAGTTGGCTCTCCACCTTTCTCAGCGATCCATATTGATACGGGTATGAACCGTTTGGGTTTTGATAGTGATGAGCTGACTTCACTTGCTCGGAATAAGAAAATGTTTGAAAAACTCGGTGTTGATTTGGTGATGAGCCACCTGGCCTGTGCGCCTGATACATCCAACCCTTTGAATAAAGAACAGCTGAATCGGTTCCGTAGAGCCTCAAGCCAATTACCGATGAAACCCCTAAGCCTCGCCAATTCTGCGGGTATATTTCTCGGCAAACCTTATCATTTCCAAATGGTACGACCCGGAATTGCGCTTTATGGTGGGAAGTCAAGTTCAGGGCCAGAGGCCAGTGCAATTCGTTCTGTAGTCTCGTTACTTGCGCCTGTTATCCAGACCCGCAATGTTAAAGCTGGTGAAACCATTGGTTATGACGGCTTGTTTAAAACCGAACGTGATATGAAGGTGGCTGTATTAGCGGCAGGTTATGCGGACGGTATACCCATTTCGGCTAGCGGTATTGGTACAAAACGCGCCGCTTATGGAACGCTATACGGTAAACGTGTCCCCATTGTTGGGCGGGTTAGTATGGACTTGACCATTGTCGATATTTCCAAAATGGAAAAACCTATAAATGCTGGTGAAACCGTCGAATTCTTCGGCGAACATTTAGAACGTGATGCCAGCAGTATGGAGACGATTTCGTATGAGCTTTTGACGCGATTAGGTCAAAGATGTCGTCGTGAGTACTTGACAGCTTCCTAATCACAAGGGCGACTATGCGTATCTTCAAGCGGCGATAGCGCTAATATGTTATGACGAAAATCTAATATAAAGGACGTCTCATTAATTAAGCCGACACCCGCAATTATAAAAGGCTTATCTTTAATGCCCAAAATATCTAAACTGTCAAAATCCATCACAATGAATTCTTGGTTGCGCCAATATTTTTGTCCCGCCCTGAAACCTTTAATCTGAGCCCGAACCCGAGGCTTGAATTGCCCGATTGCACCGGTAAGCTTCCACGTCTCACGGAGGCGTTTTCTCAATTGCCTAACATTTGGATATTTAGCAACGTGCCAATTCATAATATTCAACTCGGACCCAGTATCAAGTAAGGCAGACGTATTGGATCCAATCATTCTCATTTCTAAAAACCTCAAATTCCGTCCATCATCAATATATGGATTTGTCGTCAACTTAATTTGCTTCCAGTGTTGCGGTATTTTGAGGGGTTTCTTACGATTTTTTGTGAAGTGTAAGGTTTTGCTTTTGTGGTCAAAGATCAGTTGATAGTTTATCAAAATATCCATTGCTAAAATTCCGGACAAATCCGTTTCAATCTCTAAGGCCTCATCTTTCGGCCGGTCCAGTATAGCGAGCGGTGTGTTAATTACGGAATAGTTTCCTAAAACGAATTTTGATGCCCGTATTTCTGGACGACGTTCATTTTGTATCATGCCATGAATTTGAACTGTTTTTTCGCTTTCAATAGGCAATCCCAATTCTAGAGCCGAAGATTTATAAATAGCAGACCGTGTCGCCCCCGTATCAATCATAAAACGAACAGGCTTTGCATCATTTATTCTAACTGGAACCGTTAAAAGCCCGTTATCCATAACCTGCACAGGCAAAGCGCTAAAACGCTTGTCTAGAAGGTGATTAATCGTCATGGACTTCGGTGGGTAATTATAAGACGCGCAAGAAAATGCGGCTGTAGACAAAATTATAGTCAAAAATAATTTTTTAACACTGGTCATCAAACTTTTGCGTATTTAATCCTTCAAAACTACCGCCAATAGGCATTGTTAATTTATTGCATCATTTTGTTTCAAGCCCGTTCCCTGGCCTGTAATCGCGAGTGGCTAGCGGTAAAACGGCGTCTAAAGTCATAGGAAAACGTTTATATTCGCCTCTAACAAACAATGGCGCTTGGTCATCATAATGAGGTGAATTTTCATCCATAGTCGCTGCGCCGTATTGATGGATTGATTGTAAATCTAAATTTCCAAATGTGTCCCAATCGGCGACCATGATATGCGTATCCCCCGCAAATGCATTCATAACACCCGTCTTTGTAATCCCGTCACGGTCAGCATAAATTGCGCGCAAAACATCTGGCGCGCCATCCAATGGTAAATCAACATCCCCTCTTTGCAAGCGGTTCACCTCTCCCCATTCGGGATCCAGTCGACCAAAAACATTCATCAAATCTTTCGCGGTCTTTGCAAAAGCAATATCAATCGGCATTTCATTTTCAATATATTCATAACCCAGAGCGCGCGTACCTGTAATAATTGCGAGTGCCGCACCACGGCTATTGACCGATGTATCCCCGTCCCAATTGCCGAGAACCGCTTGCGCCTCTTTAAGGAGAGGCGTGTCGAAATCTTGTTTCAGCAATGCAGCCACCATTTGCATGATTTGCGATTCTGGGTCGTATTGCGTATCCGCGCGGCGCTTTAAAAGTGTATCTCTTGAAATTTTAGTCTCACCTGAAAACAGTTTAAGGGTACGCAAGGCACGATTCGTCATACGCGTTTCAATCCCGAATGTTTTGGAATAGTTCGCACGCGGTAAATTACTTGCCCCGTCCGTAACTTTAAAAGGCGTAGCATTTGCGCTAAACAGAAAGCCTGTTTCAGGATTCCAAATTTGCGGAAGTTCGGAAAAGGGTTGATAGTCAGTCCAAATCAATTGCGACTGATCGCCAGGTAAAACCCCTTGCCAATCAGGCCCTTCAATTCTTTTGGGCATTTTGGCATTATATGCAAAGCCAATATTGCCATTTTTATCGGCATAAACAATGTTAAAACTGAGCACGCCCTGTTGCGACAGCACTGTTTTCCACGCCTTGAAAGACTGCACCTTACTCATCTCAAACCAGTGTTCTAGCGCGGTAACACTACCAAGACCAGAAAAGTTCACCGCGTAGTGTCCTGTTGGTGTCGAGAGTACAGGGCCGTGTTTTGACCATAAAATATCGCGTGTAATTGGCAATGAAAACGGGCCAAAAAGCTTTACTCGGAACTTGGATTTAGAAATTTCAAAATCCTCCCATACTCCGTCAAGCTTATAACGTTTGGGCTTTTTCTCACGGTCTGTTTCAAGCGCATAAATATCAACAAGATCGGGGCGGTTTACCGTATGTGCCCAGCCGTGATGCGGTGTAACGCCTTGTGTTAAAATAGGCGTTCCCGGGAACCCTGCCCCAGCCAAATTCAAACCCTCTTCTGAAACGACATGCGCTTCATACCATGCATAAGGGCCTGTCATGGGTTGGTGTGAATTAACGATAAGACGCGTATGTCCGTCATCGGACCGACTGGGCGCAACCGCAAAAGCGTTTGACCCCCGAACCGCTTCTGGTAAGTTTAGATCAGAGGTTTGTTGCCAAGGCGAAACCTTAGGCGCATTTTCTGCGGTGAATAAATCCTGTAAATACCCATCTAATCGGTAAAAGAATGGTGTCGCCCATGTAAATCCTGCAATGACATCTTGTTCAGTGACAGGCAATAATCCAGATTTCACTTGCTTTGGATGCTCCGCGCCGTAGAGATTAATAGCGTCGGCATATGCGCGCGCAATCGCGCGTGTTTTAGGCTTTAAATCTGTTTGATATTTCTGCTCGACAAACCATTTGACTTTAAACAAATCAAACATGTAATCGGCGGGTGCACTGCCCTTGCCTTTATATTGGGCCGACATGCCGCGCGCAGCAATTAAAGTCTCTTGTATCGTCGAAAAGTCATCTTCAGAATGTGCATAACCCAATCCAAAAGACGTCTCAGCATCCGTCTTTCCAAAAATATGGGGGACGCCCCAATTATCGCGGATAATCCGAACGTCATATTTTTTTGCCTTTGCTTTTGCAGATTGGATATCTAGCCTGTGTCCATTCGGTGTCCAAAAAACAACAATAACGCTGCAAAGCGCCAGTAAAAATATTGCGAAAGTATATTTTAGAAACTTTTTCATAAGCTTTAATGTCACGCTTTCATATCTGTTTGCAATGGGTATGCGCCCTCAGATGCGTTTAAATCTAAAAATTTAGATTCAAACTAAAACGCTTTGTTCAACAGGCCACTTTGTTGATATGTGTTTGCGAGTAGTCATTAAGAATAGAGTTTGCTACCATATTTCCAAG
Organism: uncultured Caulobacterales bacterium; assembly: GCA_937965735.1. Taxonomy (GTDB): domain Bacteria; phylum Pseudomonadota; class Alphaproteobacteria; order Caulobacterales; family Maricaulaceae; genus CALCKU01. The sequence goes on along the minus strand of CALCKU010000140.1, from coordinate 5,949 downwards.
AAAAGTGACAAAGCTGTGAGGAATAACGCTATGACTGACACAAATATTAATCCGCAAGATTTACTTGAACACATTTTATCCGTTGGAAAAGACCTTGTAGAACAAGGTAAAAACCAAACCAATGATTTGACAGAACGCGGCAAAGAAATCGCCCAAAAAGGCGAAGACTATCTTGCAGATAAGCTCGATATTGCTGATACAGAAGCGAGTCGCCAAGCCCTCCGTAAAGGCATTGGTGCTGGAGCCGCAGCAGGTGCCTTAGCCCTTCTTCTCTCTTCACGTTCTGGACGGAAAATGGTCACATTAGGCGGTCTCGCAGGTCTTGGTACAATTGCCTATAAAGCCCATAAGGCGGGTAAAATGCCAGAGAAATTAGATGACGTTATTGGTTTGCTAAAAGGCCCCGAAGCCACTGTAAGGGCTGAAGTTTTACTCAAAGCAATGATTGCAGCCGCCCATGCCGATGGTCATCTTAATGCACAAGAACGCGCTCTGATTGAAGCTGAACATAAAGCAACCCCAGAGGCAATTGAAACCTTATTGGAAACGCCGTGCCATGCGTCTGATATCGCTAAACTGGCTACATCCCCGCAATCAGCGGCTGAAATTTATGCTGTCTCATGCCGTATAGCCAATGGCTTAAACCCCAAAGAGCGTGATTATCTTGACCGCCTCGCTATGGCTCTGGATTTAACGCCCGATATTGCCGCTCGAATTGAAACCGATGTTCGTACGGGAGAATAAATCCGTCTGAATAATTTTTGCGACATGATATATAGCGAAATATATAGAGAAGCTTTGAGTGATGAGATTATTAAAAGAATTTCTCTGAACTAAAGCGAACGCTAACACTGAAACGATTGCACTCTATGTTATCGCCGTACACCAGTAGCCTTAAGGCACGTAAGGCTACATTTGATTGCCCCTAAACACTCGACAGGGTCTAAAAAATGTCTAGATATAAGGCATGTTTCAGACTTTTTTTTCAGAACTACGCGCCGCTAAGATTCCCGTCTCTATACGCGAGTATTTAACCTTGCTTGAGGCATTAGACAAAAACGTACCCGAAGAGAGCTTAGACGGATTTTATTATTTGTCTCGGACCGCATTGGTCAAAGACGAACGTGACCTTGATAAATTTGACCAAGTCTTTTCGCACTGCTTTCGCGGCATGGATTATCTATCTGATATTTTTGGTATGGACGCGCATGAACTGCCATCTGATTGGCTTCGTAAAATGGCCGAAAAACATCTCTCGCCAGAAGAAATGGCAGAGATAGAAGCACTCGGTGATTTTGACAAGATTATGGAAGCTTTGAAAGAACGCCTCGATAACCAAGATAAACGCCATGAAGGCGGCAATAAAAACATTGGAACCGCTGGCACATCTCCCTTCGGCGCTTATGGCTATAATCCCGAAGGCATAAGAATTGGCCAAGCCGAGAGCCGACATAAAAAGGCTGTAAAAGTTTGGGATAAGCGTCATTTTAAAAACCTAGACGGCGATAGAGAAATTGGAACACGCAATATAAAAGTTGCCCTTCGACGATTGCGTAAATTTGCCCGCGAAGGCGCGCAAGATGAACTGGATCTGGACGGCACGATTGCGGGGACTGCTAAACAAGGTTGGCTCGATATACGCATGCGACCCGAGCGAAGGAATGCGGTCAAAGTGCTGACATTTTTTGATATTGGCGGCTCGATGGACGCACATGTCAAACAGGCCGAAGATTTATTTTCGGCTGCACGGTCGGAGTTTAAACGACTAGAATATTTTTACTTTCATAACTGCCTCTATGAACATGTTTGGAAAGATAATTTTAGGCGTATGCGCGAAGTTACTTCCACATGGGATGTATTGCATAAATTTCCGTCTGATTACCGGGTGGTGATTGTTGGAGACGCCGCTATGAGTCCTTATGAAATCACAATGAAAGGCGGGTCTGTCGAGCATTGGAACGAAGAAGCTGGTGCAATTTGGCTTAAGCGGTTATCAGATGTCTATCCGCATTTAATCTGGATTAACCCCACGCCAGAAAAATATTGGGCCTATTCACAAAGCACGCTTTTAATTAAACAAATCATCGGTGAAGACCGTATGTTCCCGATGACGCTTTCTGGTCTAGAAGAGGCTATGAAAGCGCTTGCACGTTGAGTATTGAAACAAAGTTTGGTCATATTAATCTTGGTACAGTCGAAGTCCTGCTGTTTGATCTTGGCGGCGTGATTGTACCGTGGGTTGGGATAGAAGCTTTAGAAACACATACAGGACAAAGTCGCTCGGATATTTTGAATGTCTTTTCAAAGCGTGAAATCTTTAAGCAATACGAAATCGGGGCCTGTAATGATGATGTTTTTATTGATGAATTGAACCATATTTTTAGTTTAAATAAATCTCGTATTGAACTGAAAACGCTTTGGAAATCTTGGGTGAAGCCACCCTTTCCAGAGACAGAAACGGCACTTCAATCCCTAAGAGCAAATTACGTCACGGCCTGCTTGTCGAATACAAATACACTACACTGGGAGCATTTACACAGGATTATGGATATGTCGGCAAGCTTTGATATTATGATCGCATCACAGATTATCAAAATCGCAAAGCCAGACCGTGCGTGTTATTACAAAGCCGTTGAGATTTTGGGGGTTAAACCTGACACCATATTATTTTTTGATGATACAAAAATAAATGTTGAGATGGCGCAAAAGTCTGGCATGCAAGCCCTACATATTGATCGCGCCCAAGGTGTTGTCCCTACCCTTAAAGCGCTCAATTTAATTTAGGGCCTGTTTTAAGCCTCAACCACCGTAAACGTACCCGCCTCATCTGCGAGCATAAGACGCGCATTGATAATACTGAAATAAGCGCCAAGCAATTTCAATTGCCCGTCCTCAACCGCTTGCTGGACAAATGGAAAGCTCATCAGATTATCAAGAGATTGCCGAATAGATTCTAATTCCATTTCATATGAAAGCTGACGGGGGTCAGAATTTTTTTCGACCACGCGTTTGCGAACATCATTAATGAGCGACACCCATTTCCCGACATAACCCGCATCAGGATCATGGCCCATGCCGTCAAGACACCCTTGTATACCACCGCAACTTTCATGGCCCAGTACTACAATAACCTCAACTTTCAAAACAGTTACCGCATATTCAATTGCTGCGGACGTGCCGTGATAGCCACCCGTTTCATCAAGTGGCGGTACAATATTCGCAACATTTCGCGCAACAAACATCTGCCCAGGATAGGCGTTAAAAATATCTGTGGGGTCAACGCGACTATCAGCGCATGCAATAATCATAACTTTGGGACTTTGGCCATGTTTGCCCAATGTCTCGTATAAATCTTTTTGTTGGCGGTAATCGCCAGCGCGAAAATCTTTATAACCCTGAATAAGGTTATTTTTCCAGTCAGTCGGTATGTTGGTCATAAATGTGTTCAGAGTTTTGGGGATAATCTAATAATTTTATTGGGCAAAGCCACGTAAATTGCACCGTCTGGGCCTGTTGTAACATCTCGCACACGACCTTCGCCACTTAGCAAAATCGACTCGGATTGATAACGATCTTCAGAGACATCAATCAAACGTATTGTTTGATTGCGTAGCGCCCCCGCAAGAAGGCGACCTTTCCACTCTGGGAATAAATCACCTGTATAAATATCGAGACCACAGACGGCAATAGACGGTGTCCACTGGCTCTCAGGCTGTTCCATGCCGGGTTTAGCCGTGTAAGGTGTTAGTTCGGTTCCACTATAATTCCGCCCATAAGAAATGACGGGCCACCCATAGTTTTTACCCATTTCAATTTTATTGAGCTCATCACCGCCTTTGGGGCCATGTTCTGTTTCCCAGAGTGTCTGTGTCTGCGGATGCACAATCAACCCCTGCGGATTGCGGTTCCCATAAGCATAAATAGACGGGTAAGGGCTGTTTAAGAACGGATTCGTTTTAGGAATTGAGCCGTCACGATTAATACGGTGAATTTTACCATTTGGCACATTTATATCTTGTGCCATATCTTTATCTCCACGATCTCCAATCGAAAAATAAAGATGCCCAAATGCGTCAAAGGTTATGCGGCCACCATAATGATGCTTTGAACTTGAATAATCCTCCGCCCGCGCTTGGAATAAAACCTGTTCTTCTACCCAATCCGTATTCGATATTTTCCCGCGTACGAGCTTTGTCATAGATTTTTTGCCTAAAGGATCCGCAAATATCAGATAAACCCAGCCATTTGACTCGTATTCAGGATCAACCGCAACATCAAACAAGCCGCCCTGCCCTTTAGAATTTACAATTGGAATACCCGAAATCTTGTCACGCTTTTCACCTTCAATTCTGATCAATGTGCCGTTTTTTTCCGTAATCAAAAGCACATTAGAATTGGGTACAAATGTGATTGCCCAAGGTTCTTCAAGATTTTCAATATGAGTTTGAATGTGAACCCGATCAGAAACTGACGGAACATCAGTGATCGGGTCAACCGTCTCAAGCGGCGCGCCAGCCTTAATAAAATCCAGAATATCTTTTTGATTATCGACTGACAAGCTATCGCTAAATCCAGGCATACCCACAGTCTCAATGCCTACGGATATTGCTCTTAAAATACTTTCATCACTGTCACCATAGGTCCAGATAGTATCCATCAAAGACGGGGCTAATCCGCCCTCAAGCCCGACGCCGTGGCAGCTTGCACAATATTGCATGTAAAGCTTTTGCCCGTTAATATTAATGTCACGCTTATCAGCCGTGCTTTTTGCATCAGCTACGAAAAGACCACAACTTGTAAAGGGCAATAAAAAAGCATAGCAAAGGAGACGTTTCATAAGGTTATTTCTAATAGATTCCATTGCACCTGTCACGCTTAAAGCTTTTGACTAATTGAGCTTTTGACTAAGTTCTCGCCCCTTTTCTGAGAGGCGATAATGTCCACGTGAAGCCCGTTCAAACCATCCATAATAATTATCAGAAAGAATATTTCGAGTCCGAGCAATCTCTAAATCCTTGGCAATAATTGCTGCCTTAACCGCGTCTTTATTGTGCAGGTAATTCAAACATCTCAAGGCGTCTTGGCGATACGCAGTCACAAGTGTTGTCGCCGTCATTCCGCCTTGATTTGGATCCCCTTCCCGCTTGGAAAATTCCTTCAAAAGCTTTATCTGCTTGGCTTTAGATTTGCGCGGCACGTAAGGTTTTGGATCGCAATGAACCTGCACGGCGCTTTTAGACATGGGGTTACTCGGTAAACGCACTGTCATCAGTCCAACACCCAAATATCGACAAAGTTTTAAATTATGCTTCAACGCTTTAGAGCTCGCACGACCAGATTTATACGGTACCGCCATGTAAACATGATCGGTCACTGACAAACGTTCGACAACTTGGTGAAAGAGCTTCAAAGAAAACCCTGTTTTTAACTCGACAATGACGGGCGGTTCATCCCCGCGGCACGCGATAACATCCACATTCCCGATTTCACTTTTCACCGTATAGCCTTGCGCTTCCAGTACAGCTTTGACGGGAGCATATAAGTCTATTTCAGAGAGAGGCTTCTTTGCACGCATTTTCATTTTCAGAGAATGTGTCTCAAAGCGCAGAGAATCAAGATCAATTCTAGGCCATGGTGACAATTTAAAATAATCTAAGAATATTCTGGTTATTGCCATAAGCGCATACTGTTGACAGGCAAAGCGCTTCGGAGCATCCTAAGCGCATGTCCAAATCCATACAGTATATTGACAAGTCACATTCGCAGTCTTTGTCAAAACCCTCCGACCTTTGGGGTTTTTGGCTAACCTTTCATGTCTGGGCCGTAATTATAGCGGCGGGTGCTTTATTTATAATCTTTCCAAATCCTGTAACCTTTATCTTAGCTGTACTCATAATCGGATCCCGTCAACACGGCATGTCAATCCTCGTCCACGAAGCAGCGCACGGT
>CALCKU010000139.1 GCA_937965735.1 uncultured Caulobacterales bacterium | reverse complement strand
CAAAGGGGTATCAATATCTGAGCTTGGGACTTGCGCCTCTATCGGGACTTGAGGCACATAAACTCGCGCCGTTTATGTCAAAATTAGGGGCCATGATCTTTAAATATGGTCGTAAATTTTACGGATTTGAAGGCCTGCGTGCCTTCAAGCAAAAGTTTAATCCCGAATGGGAACCTGTCTATTTAGCCGCACCAAGCCAAATGGTTATCCCAAAGGCTCTTGGAAATTTAGCTCTACTGAGTAGCGGCGGAATTTTAGGGTTAATTATGAGAGATCGTTAAACCTTAACGTCGGATTGCTGGTGTTTCGACCGCCAACCCCGTCGCTCGAACGGCGAGGTAAAACTCAAGATCAATATAGGTTTGAGAACCCAAGGGCAAAGGCTCTGCTCTTACACCTCTATCACAATCAGACAATCGGCGGTGAAGCGAACCGAGACTTTCCCATTCTAATCGGTAAGCAGGAAAGCCGTTTCCATGACCTTGGCTGATTGTATCCCCGCGTAATTTCTGACCCCAATGTCTGTCATGGCATTGTGTGCAAGAAAAGTTCATTTGTCCGCGCCGCGTAAAGAAATAATCCCGACCGTTTTTAAAGTTGCTTTCTGTCTCTTGTGTTACTGCGACTGTCAAAGGGCGCCCTTTGGAACGGCTCGCTGTGTAAGCGGTGAGGGCGAGCAGGTCTTCAGTCTCATAGGCGAGTTGTGGTTCTTGTTGATAGGTAACACGACAGTAATTTATTTGCGCTTCTAGATTGAAAAGTGTTTGGGTTTTAGAGTTAAATTTTGGAAATTGCGTAGCCGAATCTTTGAGCGGTCTCACACTTTCAGTATGGCAATTAGAACACGCTTGACCCGATATTGGCGTCTGAAAAAAAAGGGTTTCACCGCGATCAACCCATAGAAAGGCAGGGTTTGCAAAGGAATCCGATTGAAGAGCCCGAGTCTCTGGCGTTAAAAATTCAGTTCCAGATTTTAAAGGAGTGGGTTGTGTAGGCGCATTATCATAGCTGGTCGTATAGGATGCAGACTCACAACTCATCAATATAAGGGCCGTAACCATTAACTTAAATTTCATTTGACGGTTATTTCCACACTGTCTTCAAAGATTTCGCCTGTCTCCTCAGTATAGCGAAACTTTAAAATTCCAGAATTTTCGGCACGAGTATAAAAAGTCAAGAATGGGTTAGCCGCGACTCCGCGGTGAAATTCAGCTTCAAATATCAAGGTGTCATCGTAAAAGCATTCGAACTTTTGCAAAATTTTACGCGGTATGGGTTCACCTCTTTTATCAACCCTATACCCACTCTCCATAGCATGTTGGATAAGGGTTTTAAGTTCGATAACTTCACCCTTTCGGACTGTTTTAGGGGCAGCGATCCGGATATTGTTAGCCATTATAAGATCACGCATGCGGCGACTGTCACCAGTGTTTTTGCTTTAGCCGAGATAAGATCACCATTACGCATTTCGGCAATGGCGTGGACGGATTGCGTCCCGCCGAGTCGCACACGCGTGCTAATTTTTGCAAGACCCGAACGGGGTGTTAATTTATAAACGGCAAGCAGCGGCAATGGATTGCGATCAGAAAACAATGCAATTTTTTTAACGAAATGTTTGTTAGTCATCGGACTTTCAACCTCTATCTCTACAGGGACGGAATATCCGTTTTCAGAAATTGGGGGGATTTTCAAAAGAATTGCATCTGATTCTTTAGGTAAACGTCCAAAAGTATCTAATATCGCAGCGGTCATATCATCGGTTTTTGCCAACGCAAGCGCAGGGGTCGTAAGGCTGAAACTTACGGCGAGGCTAGATTTTAAAATATCTCTTCTTTTGACAAGGTGTTTCATTGCGTATCAAAATCCGCTTCTGTTTTTAATTGCGTGAGAAAAGCTATAACATCCTCAATGTCCTGAGCGCTTAATAGGGTTTGCCCTTTATAGTCCTCTCCGAGCTGGTTTAAACCGTCAACCTTGAAATAGGACGGCATCAACACATTGGGTTTTACCCGTTCATAATCCACAAGGCGCAACCGTATTTGTTCCGCAGTCATTCTAGAGCCAATAGCCGTTAAATCAGGCCCGATATTGCCTTGAAATTCTATACCTAAATTTGCAACTTGATGGCACAAAACACAATGCCCTTTATCGCGGTGCACAAAAACATTTCGGCCAGCCTCTGCATGACCTTTTTGCGCGGTAAGGGGTGTTACTAAAACATCGTCTCGAACCTCTGTAAACACGGGTGAGACTCCGCATGCAGAGCATAATAACAGGCCCAATATTGTAATAAAATATAGGCCTGCATAGCGCGGCATGACTAAATTGACCCAAAAGCATTATGTGTCATTGATTGGAACCAAATATTAGCCTGATAGGCTTCAGCTGTTTTTTCAAGAACAGTGGCCGTTAAAGGTGTCGTTCCGCCCGCACCCGGTACGGACTGAATGGCTTTGCCTGAATTGGAATAGACTCCGGTGATTGAGACCGCGCGCTCGGGTGCGATAAAGGAATAACACGTATTGGATAAAATCGTCGGTTGCGGCTCCAGTCCTTTGAGGTTTCTTAGGATTTGTATTGCGCAAATTTTGGCATGTACCGCAGCAGAAAACGCAGACTTTGGCATTGGCGCGGCAATGGTTGCATCACCAATGACATAAATATCATTTTGCAAAGTCGAACTAAAATCAACAGGGTTTATAGGGCACCAACCCGTAATATCCACTAAACCTGCGACCTCTGCAATGTGTCCTGCCTTTTGCGGCGGTATGATATTGGCAAGCCCAACATTAAGTGTTTCAAAATCCGTAATCACTTGGTTCTTCGATGCATCAACACTAACCACTCGCCCGTCATTTGAGGCGCTTCGCCATTCGATTATATTAGGGTAAAGTTCCGCCCAAGCGCGTTCAAACAAGGCTTGCTTAGAGAAATTTTCTTTGCCGTCTAGGATAATCAATTTGGATTTTGGTTTATTCTGTTTGAGGTATGACGCGATCAAACTCGCGCGTTCATAAGGGCCAGGTGGGCATCGATACGGTGCTTGTGGAACTGAAATAACGACCGTGCTTCCGTCATTTATATTTTTTAGGCGACGCACTAAGCGCACAATATCTTGACCACCAGCCCAAGCATGCGGCATAGATTTTTGCGCCAGTTCTCCATAACCGTCAATCGCATTTGTTTGAAACGCAATACCCGGAGATATTATCAACTTATCATAGCTTAGTGTTTGACTTTCACTAAGCGTCACCGTTTTTTTTACGGGGTCAACATCAATGGCGCGTAAATGAATAACATTCACCCCTCGTGATTTTAAACCTTCATAAGAGAATTTCTGATTTGTTATTTCCCGCTTTCCATCAATGAGTAAGTTTGAAAATGGGCAAGCATAATAACTTGTTTTCGGCTCAACCAAGGTGATATTTAAATCGGGTGATATTTTTTTCAAAAACATGGCCGCACTAGCGCCGCCAAAACCGCCGCCAATGATCACAATATTTGCCATTACGGACTGAGCCGAAATCTTTTGAGATACGGTGAATGTCAATGGGAAAGTGGCTAGGCCCGTTAATGTATTTCTGCGTCCCCAATCCATCATTTTGACGCTTCCAAATAACCAGCAATAAGCGCAATCTCTTCATCGGATAAGCCGCGCGCCATACGGTGCATAACCGAAGTCCCATTTGTATCGGTTTTATAAAAGGTCAGGTATTTTTTTATCCTTTTCGCCGAATGATTGGAATAATTCGGAATTCCTAGCCCTGTTTTCGCATGACAATTGTTACAAGACACAGATAATAGTGCCCCTTTAGAAAGGGATGTATCGGTTAAAAGGGGCATATCCGCACGAGGAACCGCTTGTCTTTGACACGCATTTAGCAATATCAATGTCAAGACGGCTCCCAAAATTATCGGCCCGATTTTAGAGCTCATCATGCGCGTAAATTTTGATCCTTAATCGGCAAGTGTCGAACGCGCTTACCTGTAGCGGTAAAAATAGCGTTTAATACAGCAGGCGCCGCTACCGCGATTGTGGGTTCACCAACACCGCCCCAAAAGCCGCCAGACGGCATAATAATCGTTTCAACCTCTGGCATATCGGCAATTCGCATAGAATCAAAATTATGGAAATTTGTTTGTTCAGGCTGACCGTCTTTATAGGTAATCTCACCGTAAAGCATGGCGGATAAGCCGTAGACAAACGACCCTTCGACTTGAGCTTCAATTTGTTGGGGGTTTGCCGCATGACCACAATCAGTCGCTGCCGTGATTTTGTGCATTGTTAACTTGCCGTCATCTGAAACAGACACTTCGGCACACGCAGCGACATAGCTACCAAATCCGTAAATATTGGCAAGACCTCTAAATTTACCATCATTTGAACCCCAACCAGCCTTATCCGCCGCAGTCTTAAGCACTGCGGCCATTTTTGGGTTGTCTTTTAGCATTTCAAGACGGAAATCGAGCGGATCACGGCCTGCCTTATGGGCCATCTCATCCAAGAAACATTCGAGATAAACGGCGTTCTGATTAAGGTTTACACCGCGCCAAAAACCAGGTCGCACGGGTGGGTTACGCATAGCATGGTGAATGTGGAAATTCGGGAAGGTATATTTTAAGGTCTGGTCTTCAACACGCGGATCTAAACCTGATGGCAATAAACCTTGGAAAGTCGCAACATCCATGCCTTGAATGAGCGCTTGAGGCATAAGTGCGGCTAGAATCGATTGTCCAGAGATTTTAAAATCGAGCGCGGTTAATTTCCCATCTTTATCGAGGCCTCCCTTGAGTTTTGCTTTTGTGACAGGATGGAAAAACCCTTGTATCATATCCTCTTCTCGCGACCATTGTAATTTAATCGGTACACCTGGCATGGCCTTTGCGATTGAAACGACTTGAACAACATAGTCAGGCATGCCTCGACGTCCAAAACCGCCGCCTAATAAAGTTTTGTATACTTCGCATTGTTCAATAGGGAGGCCAGCCGCTGTTGACGCTGCCGCGAGTGCTGACTCACCGTTTTGAGTCGGGCACCAAACTTCACATTTATCCTCAGTCCAGAGCGCTGTGGCGTTCATTGGCTCCATTGGGGCATGATTTTGTGCTCCGAAATTATAAATGGATTCCAATGTGGTATCCGCAGTGGCCAAAGCTTTTGCAACATCACCGCCTTTATTCCCTGTGAACGTCTTCTTGGCACCAAGCCCCTCATCCAGCAAGGCCTCTATATCATTCGTCGAATATTGAGCATATTCGCCGCCGTCCCACTCAATAGGCGTGGCCTCAAGCGCCGAATGCGCTTGCCACCATGTATCGGCCACGACGACAACGGCTTCGCCAATTTTCAAAACTTTTTGTACGCCAGCCATCCCCATTGGAATGCTTTCGTCATATGATTTGAGCGTACCGCCTAATATTGGGCAGGCTTTAATGGAGGCGAGTTTCATACCGGGCATGACAATATCGGACGCATATTTCAGCGCGCCTGTTAGCTTTTCCGCTGTGTCCAGACGTTTTTTTGCTTGCCCAATAATCGTCCAATCCTCTTGCTTTTTCAATGTGACGTCTAAAGGTGGAGCCAGTTTCGACGCCGCATCTGCAACGGCCCCAAAAGTGGTTTCTTGCTGACTTTTCTTATGGGAAATAATACCGTTCGAAACCATGCACTCTTCAATTGGAACGCCCCATTCATTGGCGGCAGCTTCAACAAGCATCATACGCGCCGCCGCCCCGCCTTCACGGACATATTGTTGCGAACCGCGAAGGCCTTGGCTTCCCCCCGTACTGAAATCGCGCCAGACGCGCTCACGCGCGAGATTTTCACCCGGCGTCGGAAATTCGATTTTTACGGAATCCCAATCACAACCAAGTTCTTCAGCGACGAGTTGCGCTAAGCCTGTTGATGTCCCTTGCCCCATTTCAGAACGGGCAATACGCACAGTAACTGTATTGTCATGGTGGATATGCACCCATGCATTCACTTCAGGATTCGGAGGAAAGTTACTGTAATCTATTGTTTTTTGTGCTAATTTTCCAGAGGATGAATCGTTTGGCTTGCAAGCGGCCAAAACACCAATGGATAAACCTGCTCCAGCGGAAGAAGCGCCAATGATAAAGCCCCGTCTTGAGAGGTTAGAAGGCTTTGTATTCATTTCATTTGTTACATGTTTCTGGTTCATGTCGCGTGCTCCTACAATTTCGTCTTGGCGAGATGAATGCCTTTGCGAACACGCGCAAAGGTTCCGCATCGACAAATATTCGTTATCGCTTCATCAATATCAGAGTCTGTAGCCTTTGGATTTTCTTTGAGTAAGGCAGAGACGGCCATAATCATGCCTGTTTGGCAATATCCACATTGGGGAACATCCAGCTCAGCCCACGCTTGTTGAACAGGATGTGAGCCGTCTTTAGATAGACCTTCAATCGTCGTGATTTCTTCCCCTTCAATAGCCGATACGGGATAGACACAAGATCGTACGGCTTCGCCGTCAACGTGAATCGTGCAAGCTCCGCATTGGGCGATACCACACCCGTATTTTGTACCGGTGAGTCCTAATTGTTCACGTAAAGCCCACAGAAGCGGCGTATCTTCATCACCGTCAAATTCAACTATATCCCCATTTACGTTTAAAGTTTTCATTGTTTCGTCACTCCCGCATTCATCTTTTTGTTTTTGTTACCATGTTTAAAGGGTAATTGAAAGTTTGCTGAAATCAAATTTGAACGTTCCCATTTACCATTTTTGGGATAGAGGTTTTAAAACAATTATGGCAGGCTTGGATTATGGAAATTGTAATCGCAGGCGGCGGAATAGGGGGGCTGACAACTGCGCTTTGCTGCGCGCATTTTGGGCATAAAGTTACCGTCTTAGAAACGACTTCGGCTTACGAGACTATAGGCGCTGGTATTCAATTGCCGCCCAATGCTTTGATGGTCTTTGATGTCTTGGGGCTTTCTGAGTCTCTTAAAGCGCTTGCATTTAAACCAGACGCTATTGAAACGCGCTTAGGCGAAGCCTTTATGGGGCGTACTGGACGTAAGATTTTCAAAGTCCCCTTAAACGTGGTGCGTGAAGAGAACGCAGATTATAAAGCGAAGGCAATATCTGAAAAACAGCCTTACCTTCATATTTATCGTGCGGATTATATTTCCGTGTTACACGCGGCTGTCACGCGTTCAGACCGCATTGAAATCCAGTTTAACACCAAGGTTTTGCGCTATAGTCAATCCAATGACCGTGTTAAAATTCTTGTATGCCATAAGGCGAATGCGGAACCCCGTAATGCTGAAATTGAATCAGATCTTTTGATTGGGGCCGACGGAATTCATTCCACGGTTCGCACTCAAATGTTGCAGTCTAAGCGCTCAAAAACTTCAGCGGACTATACGGGGTCGATTGCTTGGCGTTGTGTCGTAAAGCGCTCCCAATTGACATATTTACCCCCTAAAACGGCGTGCGCATGGTTTGGAAAAGGCAAGCATGCCGTGACATATTATCTGCGGAAAGGGGCGCTTGTAAACTTTGTTGGTGTTGTGGAGCAAAGAACATGGGATCGTGAGGATTGGCTGGCCCAAGGCACATATGAAGACGCTTTAAATGATTTTAAAGATTGGGACCCCGTACTCACGGGCATCTTAAATGCGTGCAGAAAATCTGATGATGGACAGCTGTTTAAGTGGGCTTTACACGCACATGATCCTTTAGAAAGCTGGTCTGAGGGGCGCGTGACTTTATTGGGTGACGCAGCGCATGCTATGTTACCGTTCTTAGCACAAGGCGCCGCCATGGCCGTTGAAGATGCGTGGTGCTTGTCTAAATGCATCACTGACTACCCCCAAGGCATAACGCTGAGTTTGCAACATTACGAAAGCCTGCGCATTCCGAGAACGACAAAAGTGCAAAAGAAATCCGCTGAAAACGCTCGAATTTTTCATCAAAAAACAAAACTTGGGCAACTTATGACATACAGTCCTATGTTCATCGCGGGACGATTGTTTCCGAGATTGATTCAGGCACGTTTAGACTGGCTGTATAAGTATAATATTGTGGCTGAGATGCATGGAAAACACGATTAAATGACTTATCGCGAAACTTTATTTACATTAAAATATATGTTTAAAGGATTGAATATAAACAAATATTATAGATATTTATAACCTTTAAAGCACATGAAATAAAGATATAATAATTTTTTTATATCTTTATTTTTAATCTGTGCTATAAAATAAGTATGGAACAAATTTCGACAGCCTTAAAAGTTATGGGGCATCCCGAGCGTTTGCGCATATTAGCGTTATTGTCACGGGGTGAGTTAACTGTGTCAGAACTCGTCCAAATCTTAGGACTCTCGCAGCCGCGAGTAACGCAATATATTAGCTCACTTGAGAGTGCGGGTATAATTGAACGCCTTAAAGAGGGGAGTTGGGTCTTTTCTAGAATTCGTCGCGGTAACCTTGCCATTTCAGCGCTTGTGGCGACAACATTAACGGCCCTTCCACAGGATGACGCAACACTAAAGGCTGATCGCAGACGTCTGCAGGACGTGCGTAATACACGTGCTTTGGCTGCGGCTGAGTTTTTTGCCAATGTTGCCAATGATCGCGGCCAATTAGGCGATGAATATGTACCGCAAGCCGATATAGAAGCCAAAATGCTCGCTATTACAGGGCAGTCAAATTTTGAATTCATGGTGGATCTGGGTACGGGAACGGGCCGGATTTTAGAAGTCTTTTCTGAACAGGCTAAACGTGGGTCTGGAATCGATAATAACACAGATATGCTCAAGGTCGCTCGCGCAAATTTGGCGCAAAACGGATTAGACCATTTATCTGTTCGGCAAGGCGATTTACATTCCACGCCGCTTGAGGCGGGTGTTGCAGATCTCGTGACGCTCCATCAGGTCTTGCATTATCTTGATGAACCGACGGAAGCTATTTTAGAAGCCGCAAGAATTTTAGAGACGAATGGGCAATTGCTTATCGTCGATTTTGAAGCGCACAAATTTGATGAATTTAGAGAGCGCTACGCCCACAGACGCCTTGGCTTCACAAATGGCGACATTTCGCAATGGATGATACAGGCGGGACTCAGCCTCTCTAAAACAGCCGTGATTGAAACGAATGAGGATCGTCCAAATGTGTGTATCTGGCTCGGTCAAAAAATCGAAACGACAAGGAGCGCCCTATGGCAAGCGCATTAAATTTTATGGTGGAACCCTTTAATACATCTCAAAGACCCACCCATTCTCTTGGCCCCGTTGCGCGCACAGCCAATGCTGTACGTTCACGCAAATCCAATGATGTACGGGTTAGTTACGAGTTTTTCCCGCCAAAGAATGCGCAAATGGAAGCCACACTTTGGGATACAATTGCGCAATTAGAGCCACTCAATCCTGATTTTGTATCTGTAACTTACGGTGCAGGCGGGTCAACGCGCGAGCGTACGCACAATACGGTTGCGCGCATGGCGTCAGAAACTAACCTTAAGCCAGCCGCCCATCTTACTTGTGTCGGCTCAAGCCAAGAAGAAATCAATGAAATCGCGTCAGATTACTGGGGTGCGGGGGTTCGTCATATTGTTGCTCTGCGCGGCGATCCGCAAGACGGAATTGGTGAGGCTTATATACCGCAAGAGGGCGGTTATGCCTATGGCTCTGATCTTGTCGCTGGGTTAAAAGATATTGCTGATTTCGAAATCTCTGTGAGTGCCTATCCAGAACTTCACCCTGAAAGCGGGTCTTGGGACGCTGAAATCGATAATCTTAAGCGAAAAGTGGATGCGGGGGCAACACGCGCCATCACGCAATTCTTTTTTGAGCCTGAAACTTTTTTAAAATTTCAAGACCGTGTTTTGGATGCAGGAGTCAATATAGATATTGTCCCGGGCCTAATGCTACAACCGAACTTTAAAGGGTTAAAACGCATGTCCGATATGTGCGGCGTGAATGTTCCAGTCTGGTATTCGGATTTATTCGCAGGGCTTGATAACGACGAAGAGTCGAGAACACTTTTAACGGCTTCATTGACGTCAGAATTAACCGCGGCGCTTTATGAAAACGGCGTCCGTGATTTTCATCTCTACACATTAAACCGGGCTCAACTTGCGGTTTCCGTAAGCCGCGTCTTGGGCTTGCATCACAGATTACAAGCGGCGGTATAGCCATGTCTGTTTGGAATAAAATTGAAGGGGCGATTAAAGAGCGTATTATAATGCTCGACGGTGCGATGGGCACCATGTTGCAGAAGCAAAAGCTTGAAGAAGATGATTTTCGCGGAACCCGCTTCAAGGATTGGCCTAGCCCCTTAAAGGGCAATAATGACTTACTGGTGTTAACAAAACCGAGCGCGGTAGAAAAAGTCCATAATGACTTCCTTGCCGCAGGCGCGGACTTAATTGAAACCAATAGCTTTAATGCGACGACGATTTCCCAAGCGGATTACGATATGTCTGAACTGGCGACCGAGATAGCGGTTGAATCCGCTAATATAGCCCGTAAATGCGCCGATGCGTGGACACAGAAAACCCCTGATAAACCACGCGCTGTCTTGGGCTCTATCGGGCCGATGAATAAGACGCTTTCTATCTCGCCTAAGGTTGAAGACCCGGGCTTTCGCGATGTTTCATTTGATGAAGTCCGCGACTCTTACAAGGGCCAAATACGGGCCATGATTCCCCTTGTTGATGCATTTTTGATTGAAACTGTTTTTGATACGCTAAACTGTAAAGCCGCAATTGCCGCCGCAAGAGCCGTCTTTGTCGAAGTGGGCTATGAAAAGCCGATTATTATTTCGGGCACAATTACGGATCGTTCGGGTCGGACGCTTTCAGGCCAAACAGCAGAAGCGTTTTGGCTATCTATCGCGCATGCAAAGCCCTTTGCGATTGGCCTTAATTGTGCTTTGGGAGCCGATGAAATGCGCCCACATATTGCCGCGATTTCCAAAGTGGCCAATACCTATGTGATTGCATTTCCAAATGCAGGCCTACCGAATGCCTTTGGTGAATATGACGAAACGCCTACGGATATGAGCAGCCAAATTAAGCCATGGGTTGAAGCGGGTCTTGTGAATATTCTTGGCGGTTGTTGCGGGACGACGCCTGACCATATCAAGGCCATTGCAGAGAGTGCTCAAGGCCTGCCACCCCGTAAAGTGCCCGACATCAAATCAACACTTCGTTTATCTGGCTTAGAGCCGTTTCAAATCGCGGTTTAGCTGCTTTAAAATTCATCCAAGAAGAAATGTTTTTCTCATGAGTAAAATGACTCAATTCATCAATGTGGGTGAGCGCACGAATGTGGCGGGATCTGCCAAATTTAAACGCTTAATAAAAGACGGCAAGTTTGACGAAGCCCTGAGTGTGGCCTTGCAACAAGTCGAAAGCGGCGCACAAATCATTGACATCAATATGGATGACGGTTTGATTGACGGCGAAGCGGCCATGGAACGGTTTCTAAAACTCATTGCAGGTGAACCCGATATTGCCCGTGTCCCCATTATGATCGATAGCTCCAAATGGTCTGTTATTGAGACGGGCCTAAAATGCGTTCAGGGCAAAGCGGTTGTTAATTCTATTTCTATGAAAGAGGGCGAAGCGGCGTTTCTGGAACAAGCGCGTAAAGTCCGCGACCTCGGCGCGGCGACAGTTATCATGGCCTTTGACGAGGCAGGCCAAGCCGAGACGGCGGATCATAAATTTGAGATTTGTGAACGCGCTTATAATCTCTTAGTGAATGAACTCGATTTCCCGCCTGAAGATATAATCTTCGATCCCAATATTTTTGCCGTCGCAACAGGGATTGAAGCGCATAATGATTATGCGGTGGCGTTTTTTGAAGCCTGTAAACGGATCAAAGCGAACTTGCCACACGCACGAATTTCAGGGGGGCTTTCAAACGTGTCTTTTGCCTTTCGCGGGAATAATCCAGTGCGCGAAGCCATGCATTCGGTCTTTCTTTATCACGCGATTCCAGCGGGACTTGATATGGCGATTGTCAATGCAGGGCAGTTGACGATTTATGATGATATTCCAGACGAATTACGCGAACGGGTCGAAGACGTTATTCTTAACCGCCGAGATGATGCAACAGACCGCTTATTGGACGTGGCTGAGAAATACCGGGGTGACGGTAAGGCCAAAGCACAGGTCGTTAATCTGGAATGGCGCCAAGAGAGCGTTGAAAAACGCCTTGAACATGCGCTCGTGCGCGGGATTACCGAATTTATTATTGAAGACACCGAAGAAGCGCGCCTGAAAGCCGCGCGTCCGCTTCACGTGATTGAAGGCCCGCTCATGGACGGGATGAATGTCGTGGGTGATTTGTTTGGTTCGGGTAAAATGTTTTTACCTCAAGTGGTAAAGTCCGCGCGTGTAATGAAAGCGTCTGTCGCACATTTACTCCCTTATATGGAAGAGGAGAAAAAACGGCTCGGCACGGAAGGGACTTCGAACGGTAAAATCCTTATGGCAACAGTCAAAGGCGACGTGCATGATATTGGCAAAAATATTGTCGGCGTTGTATTGCAATGTAACGGTTATGACGTCATTGACCTCGGCGTTATGGTACCGTGTGATAAAATCCTTGCCGCCGCAAAAGAACATAAAGTCGATATGATCGGTCTTTCGGGTTTGATTACACCGTCCTTGGATGAGATGGTTTATGTCGGCGAAGAAATGCAAAGGCTCGGCATGGATATGCCTTTGCTAATTGGCGGGGCGACAACTTCTAAAACGCACACGGCGGTTAAGATTGAACCCGCTTATAAGAGCGGCTCGACGGTTTACGTCACCGATGCGTCACGCGCCGTGGGTGTCGTCAGCACGCTTTTGAGTGAAGAACATGCCGATTATAAAACTAAGATTCGCGAAGACTATACCAAAGCGCGTAAAGCGCATTTGGCTGGTCAAAACAAAAAAGCGCGCCTTACTCTAAAAGAAGCACAAGCAAATATTTGGCAACCTGAAAATGGATGGGCGGGTTACATTCCGCCGAAACCGAGTTTTACAGGGACGAAAACACTTGTTGATTATGATTTAGCCAAGCTCCGTGATTTTATTGACTGGACACCGTTCTTTGCCACTTGGGAGTTGAAAGGGCGTTATCCCGCAATATTAGACTCGGAGGCTTACGGCGAAGTTGCGCGGGATTTGTTCAAAGACGCGAATGCAATGCTTGACCAGATCATAGCGGAGCAATGGGTGAAGGCGCGCGCAGTAATCGGTTTTTGGCCGTGCGAACGAGACGGTGAAGATGTGAAAGTTTTCACAGACGAAACGCGCACTGTAGTCCATGCGCGCTTCCACGGCCTTCGCCAACAAATTAGCAAAGGTCAAAACGGTAAACCGAATTTCAATATTGCTGATTTTGTTGCCCCTAAAAACGACTATATTGGCGGGTTCTGCGTGACCACAGGGCTCGGAGATTTAGGGGGCGAAGACGGTCGCGTGCAAACGTTCAAAGACGCAGGTGATGATTATAACGCGATCTTGTTCCAAGCCCTCACAGACCGCCTCGCCGAAGCCTTTGCCGAGCACCTGCATCAACGTGTCCGCCGTGAGTTTTGGGGTTACGCGCCGAATGAAACGGCAAAAGGCGATGACCTAATTGCCGAAAAATATGCGGGCATTCGCCCTGCGCCAGGTTATCCTGCACAGCCCGATCATACTGAAAAAGCGACCTTGTTCCGTATTCTCGATGCGACTAAGGAAGCCCATGTCACACTCACGCAAAGCTTTGCTATGTATCCTGCGAGTTCGGTGTCGGGCCTATATTTTAGTCATCCCGAAAGCGTTTATTTCGGCGTGGGTAAAATCGAAAAAGACCAAGTGGAAGATTATGCCCGCCGTAAAAAAATGGACTTGGCCGATGTTGAACGCTGGCTCGCCCCTATATTGAATTATGATCGGATGTCTTAAATTAAATTTTACGGGTTCAATACCTATTACAGCTGTCATTGACGCTTTCTTGAAAACGTACATTGAATGCCGTGCTTGTTTCGGGCAAACCGCTTTTATGACGATGCAATCTGTGAATCACTAAATGAGTTTTTGGCAGTCCATTTGGGCGGCAGGTGCGCGTCTTTTCGGTCCCCCGCCGCGTGAAGATGAGGACGGTTTTGCAAGCGCGATTGAATCTGGGGGTGTCGCGGCGGCACTCGTGGCCCTTGGTGCTAAAATGGCAAAAGCAGACGGTCATGTGTCGCCTGATGAAGTCGCCGCGTTTAAACGTGTATTCCAAGCCAGTCCTGAAAACGAGGCGGGAATAGGGCGCTTTTTTGATCTCGCGCGAAAAACGACTCTGGGTTATGAGCGTTATGCGCGTATCATTGCCAAAAAATTCCGCGCACAGCCAGCTGCACTTGAAGACGTCATAGACGGCCTGTTTCACATCGCACTCTCAGATGGTGTGATGACTGACGATGAATTAGACTTTCTGCAAACAGTAGGACGCATATTTGGATTTTCTGAGAGAGAGTTTAAACGCATACAAATTGGTCACATGGGACGGGCATCCGATGACCCGTATCTAATACTGGGCGTTGATGACGATATTTCTGATGAAAATCTAAAGAGAGCCTATCGCCGTATGGCGGCGGCGAATCATCCCGATCGCCTTGTGGCACGTGGTCTACCGCGTGAACTTATGGGACTGGCCAATCACAAAATGGCAATAATAAATAAAGCTTATGCCGAGATAAAAGCCGTAAGAAAGCGCTCATTAATGAAAAGATAAGTCGTACCTCTTGACGAAACGTGTAATTGCAACGACATTACACATATGAGTCAAACATACCGTATAAGTGGCAACACAAATATATTTCATGCCCTGTTTCGTGGGTTTATTCTAATCGCGTCCGTAATTGGCGGGATTTTTATGCTGGTTTTTTCTGCCGCTGTCGCATTCTTTATCCTGGCGGGAATTGCGATATTTGGCTTGGCAGTCTTTGTTTTTTTCTGGGTGCGGGCTAAGCTAACAAATCGTCCTTTTGGCCCTAAAGCGAATTTTGAAGCGCAAAGAAAAGCATTTGAAGCACAGTTTTCTACGACAAATTCTGCATTTACTGAAAACGCTAAAAAGCCTAATGGGCCAATCATTGATGCCCATGAAACGCCGCAGGGATGGTCTGTGGATGATTAAGACGGGTCTATAACGCCTTTCTGTATATAATATTTACTGTGGATTTAAGACGTTTTGTGTTTTGTATTGCGTTTGATATTTATTCTTTTCCTCACAGTGTATTATCGCTAGTCAAATTTAAGTTTTTTGACTAAGCCGTAGGCATGCAACCACTCGACTTTATTGTGATTATGATATGTTGTTTGGCATGGGCTGGCAATTTTGTCGTATCGGCTTGGGCTTTAGGCGCACATCCTATTCCCCCGTTTATGTTAGCTGCGGTTCGGGCGATTATAGTTTTATGTCTTATGGGCCCATTTTTGTTTCGGAAACCGCCTAAAAATTTTCATATTTTATTACTTGTTTGCGCCTGTGTTGGGCCTCTGCATTTGGGGTTTTTATATACAGGTTTACAAACAGCAAGCGCATCTGGCGGATCAATTGTTGCACAAATGATGATACCGATCGCAACCGTTTTATCTGTGATTATCTTGCGTGAGACCATAGGATGGACGCGGGGCCTTGCGATTTTTGGCGCCTTTATCGGTGTCATGGTTATGGTTTATGATCCTGCCGCTTTAGAACTTGATATGGGGCTATTTTATATTTTACTGGCCTATATATCATTAGCTTTTGGATCTGTGATGATGAAACGGGTCGGTGATGTCGATTGGCGTCTTTATGTAGCATGGATGGCGGTCATGGTGGCTGTGACTATGATCCCGTTTTCTTTATTGTTTGAGACAGATCAAAATGAAGTTTTACGCAAGAGCCTCATTCCGCTCTTAATCGCCGCCGGCTATGCGGGATTGGCTGTGACAATTTTCGCTCATGGCCAATATTTCAAATTAATTGGAAAATACCCTGTTTCGGTCGTAGTGCCGCTCACATTGGTTATGCCGCTCTTTACCTGTATCTTGGGTGTCTGGCTTTTGGGTGAGGCGATAATATTGCGTTACTATATTGGCGCAGCCTTGATTATCCCCTGCGTTTACATAATTGCAAAACGTCAAAGAGTAAAACAATAGATCAAAACCAGTAAATTGTTGAAATTTTATGTCAAAATCATCGAATAAAATCATACCAACATCTTTATCCGTAAAAGACTATATCGCCCAGATTGAAGACCATTTAAGACGGGCTGAATGTCAAAAATTACTTTCAATAATGTTACAGATTTCAGGGTATGAAGCCAAAGTCTGGGGTGAAAAACTAAGTTCCGCAATTATTGGATTTGGCCAATATCATTATAAATATGAGAGCGGACGTGAAGGGGATTCCTTGCGCCTCGGTTTTGCGTCAAGAGCGCAAAACATCTCGGTCTATATTATGCCCGGCTATGAAGGTTTTGAAGATGAGTTGTCACGTCTAGGTAAATATAAGCTCGGTAAGGTCTGCCTGTCTATCAAACGTCTATCGGATATAGACGAAGTCGTATTACGTGAAATTTGCAAAAAAAGTCTGGATATTATGGCCAGAAAATACCCGCTAGACGCATAAATAAAAGCCTTTAACGTGAACTTATGAATATTATAAAAGCCTCATCTCCAAATTTTGACGCGCGAACTTTAGAGATTTCCCTCTTAATCCTGCATTATACAGGCATGGAGAACGGTGAAGTCGCCCTCTCACGCATGACCGATGCGGATGCCAAAGTTAGCGCGCATTATATGGTTGAAACTGACGGGCGGGTTTTTCAATTGGTGGATGAAAATAAGCGTGCTTGGCATGCGGGTGTTTCGGAATGGGCGGGCGAGACGAATATAAATTCGAATTCAATTGGTATTGAAATCGTCAATGGTGGCCATAATGTACCTCTACCGAATGGTGATTTACCCAGTTATCCAGACGTACAAATCAATGCGGTGATCGCCTTGTCGAAAGACATTATGACACGTCACTCAATTGGCCCATTTTCCGTTTTAGGACATAGCGATATTGCGCCGGCGCGTAAAATTGATCCGGGCGAACATTTCCCGTGGGCAGGTTTGGCCGCTGCGGGTATTGGGCATTGGCCACAACACATTACGGATGATACCCGTATAGTGTTTGAACGCGGTGATCGTGACCGCGGCGTTAGCGCGGTTCAAAGCGGCCTCGCGCATATTGGATACGGCGCGAGAGTCAGCGGCGTTATGGACGAAGAGACGGTCAAGATTATCGAGGCCGTCCAACGCCGTTATCGTCCGACACGGATTGACGGCGTGGTAGATATGCAGACAATGGATATTGTGAAGGGGTTGGTTGAGGTAAAAACATCATCCTTTATTTGAGTTAGGACTCAAGGAATAGCAAATTTTCCTAATTGACGTTCCGCTGAAGCATCCTTCGAGTCCACGCGCAAGGCGCGTCCTCAGGATGAGGCTTGGTCTCCATGATTTGATTTTCCCCTGATCCTCATCCTGAGGCGAGGCGTTAGCCTCGGGACTCGAAGGATGGATTTCAGGGGTTTCCACTTTACGCGCAAGGGCGCATCCTCAGGATGAGGATAGGATATTCTTTGTCACACCTCATCCTGAGGCGAGGCGTCAGCCTCGGGACTCGAAGGATGGCAGGATAGACCGCAACTGTTTCCACAGATGGATTAGAGATAAACGTTAGGACTGCCCCGCGCGTACTAAACGCCCCGGCCGAGCAGCCGTTACAACATCATTGGCCACAACTTGCTGCCCTGCCACGAAAGTCGCCTTATAGCCTTTGACGGGTTGCACCAGCCTTTGCCCGCCAGCAGGGAGATCTTTAATCATGCGCGGCACACCGAGATCAAGACCTCGGTAATCTATGACATTAAGATCGGCCCGTAAGCCAACTTTAATGCGTCCACGATCACTCAGACCTAGATAATCTGCACCGTCCGCAGATAACATTTGAATAGCCCGTGCCAGATTGACGCCAGATTTTCCATTTTGCATCCGGTCCCGCGTCCAATGGGAGAGGAGGTAGGTCGGGAAACTGGCGTCGCAAATTGTGCCAACATGTGCGCCGCCATCCGATAGTCCGGGTAGGGCTTTGGGGTGGTTCATCATGGTAAGAACGTTGTCATAATTCATATGTGTATAATTATAGACGGGATAATAAATCATAGCGCGCCCATTATCGTCGAGCATAAGATCATAAGCTTTTTCCCAAACACTCACACCGTCGCGACGGGCCAGACCTGCAATAGACGTCTCGGAGGTTTGCTCATAATCGACAACGCCTGTATAATCGAGTTTAAAGAGTTTCTCTGCAATTCCTTCAAAACCAGCAATCATAACATCAACGACGGGCGGGACGGGGCTATTTTCACCCGATAATTTTATCGGTGTCTCAGACAGAATTTGCGCTTTAAATTTAGGGGCGCGCATAATTTCAACTTTTTCTTCCAAAGTCTTATCCATTATCCCGAGATAACTCGGATGGCCCATAAAGGGATGGAAGGTACAGTTCAGCCCGTTAAACGCACCAATCGCGCGCGGGGCGACTTGCAAGTAAATATCAAGCCCGTCTGCATTCATTTTTTCTGTACGCTTGATGATGTTTTTCCAATCGTCAGGCGCAAAATCTCGCTCCATTAGTGAAATGGATCCTTTACGGCCATTACCTGCATGAAAAAATGCCTCCATTAAATCAAATTCCGTTTCAAAGCTTTCGCCCTCGCGGAGCATATCAAAATCATTGACCGCTTGAAGAACGCCGTGGTCTTTATCAGAAAAAGCACTGGCAATACCGACAAGCTCATCGCGGCCCGCCTCTGATCCCGGTGTCCAATCTCCGTCTGACGTTTTGTGAAAGTCTGAACGGCCAATAGAAAACCCAATCGCGCCCGCATCGAGCGCTTCGGACACAAGGGATTTCATTTGCAAAACCTCGTCAGAATTTGCGGGTTGATTATAAACCGCACGATCACCCATAACATACACGCGCAGGGGGTCGTGAGGGACCATGACCGCAACATCAATCGTGTGAGGCTTTTTATCAATTGCGTCCATATATTCAGGAAAAGTCTCCCATTCCCAGGTCAGGCCTTCATGGAGGGCTGTGCCGGGGATATCTTCGACTCCCTCCATAAGACGCACGAGTTTGTCACGGTCGTCTTTACGACACGGTGCAAAGCCTACACCGCAATTGCCCAAAACAGCCGTTGTCACGCCGTGATTGACCGAAGGTTTGAGTTCTTCATCCCAACTCACTTGCCCGTCATAATGTGTATGAAGATCAATAAACCCCGGCGTGACAATCGAATCTCTGGCGTCAATAATCTGCTTGGCTTCGCCTTCACAGGCTCCGATTTCGGTAATAAAGCCGTCTTTAATTGCCACATTTATTTGTTTGGCTTCAGTGCCCGATCCATCAAATACATGGCCATTTATAATCTTTACATCAAACATATTATCCTGCCCTTTTGTCATTATATCGGTAAAGCGTAACCAACATTAAGCCGCCAATTATATGCCATGCCCCCCATAGGCCAGCAACTACACCCGCGCCGCCAAGGCCGCCAAATTGTGTCAAAAGAATAACAATGCCGAGGCCAGAGTTTTGAATCCCCACTTCGAAAGTTAATGCACGGCGAGAAGGCTTATCCGCACCCGTTAGTTTTCCTGCAAAATATCCTAGTCCAAAAGCCAAAGCATTATGCAAGATCACAAGTACAAAAATAGGCGGCCCCATTTTTAAAAAAATGGGTACATATTTCATACAGGCCCCTAAGATAATCAGTATAAGTCCGAGTCCTGCTAACAAGCTCAACGGTTTTTGAAGTTTGCGAGACAGTGTCGGGGCACGCCACGCAATCAACATTCCTAAGAGTAAAGGTAGCCCAAGAATGATAAGGGTTTGCGTTAGAAAACGACTAACATCAAAATTGATTTCTGTCAGGAGGTTACGGGTCGGTGGATAGAGCGAACACCAAAATAAAATAGAAACGGGCGTTATAAATGCCGCCGCTAAACTACTGGTCGCTGTTAATGACACCGATAATGCGGTGTTCCCGCGTGCAAAAAGCACTAATAAATTGGATGTATTCCCGCCGGGGCAACAGGCGATTAAGATCATGCCGAGTGCAATGCTAGGATAGGGATTTATAAGATAACAAAGGCCGAGCGTAAGGAGTGGCAGTCCAATAATTTGAGTAAAAACGCCTGCAAGATAAACACGGGGCTTTTCTTTGAAAAACCTAAAATGTTCAATGCGCAACCCAAGCGCAACAGCAAACATCATAAGGCCCAAAATAAAGGCTAAAGCCATTTCAGAATTTGCGCCAAGATCGAGTTGAAAGTTATCAAGCGCTTTTTGGTTCATTCCCACCCCGAGTCTAATTTATTAAGGGTTAAGTTTGAGATGAAAAGCTAATGATTGCAAGCGCTGTAATGAGAGGGTTGTCATAAGGACTGAAAATAAAGCGATTGAATCTCAAACGCCCAAATTGAGTTGCAAGAACATATGGCGAGCCTAATTCGAACCCTATATCTAATTCGAACTCAATATAATGAACGTTCAACGCAAAGTGGTTCAATCAATCGAAGCTTACTATAACGCCGCCTCTTGATCAAATGACCGCCCAAAAAAGTGTATCACAATAAACCCATTTTGAAATGAGACAGATTAGGCTATAGAGTGAAATTTCTAAAATCTGTAGGATATTGCTATATGTCAATTGAAGACGAACCTCAAAAAAAAACACCTATTAGCGAAAGTCGCAATTGCAATCAAAAAATGCCAATTCAAAAAGCACCAACTCAGAGAGAGCAACGTCTCGCTGAAAACCTACGGGCAAATCTGAGAAGACGGAAAACAGCAATGCGCAAAATTAACAATCAAAATTAAACGGGCTTAACCCGCTTTGGGCGCGAACTTTATTGCAAAGTTATAGCGGGTTATGTAACCCGCTGACACGGATCTAATGCAGGGCGCGCTACTAAAAACATTTCACGCACCTCGATATTTATGGACATAAATTTTGTAAATGCAGAATTTTATTGATGTGGGATTTTATGGGTTTGTGCCTTAAGAAGAACAAATTTTGATGACATACGATTCCCATATTCACCATTCGTGCACGTTTCAGACGAGAAAGACTATAAAACCTTATGGATAAAATCGTAATTGAGGGCGGGCAACCGCTATTTGGGGATATTTCTATTAGCGGGGCTAAAAACTCTGCGATCAAACTAATGGCTGTATCCATCTTAACAGATCAGCGAGTGACCCTAACCAATATGCCCCGTCTGCGTGACACGCGCTCTATGGCACATCTTTTATCTCATCTTGGAATTGAAATCGATGCGGGCTTAGGATCAACCATGCGTCTGAATGGCGCTAAAATTTCATCGACGACCGCGCCGTATGATCTTGTCCGAAAAATGCGAGCGACCTTTAACGTCTTAGGGCCACTCCTAGCACGGGAAGGTAAAGCCCGTGTGTCTTTGCCGGGTGGATGCGCGATCGGCGCAAGGCCCGTAGACTTGCATTTGAAAGCGTTAGAAGCGCTAGGGGCCGACATCACGCTTGACGAAGGCTATGTGGATGCCAAAGCTCCAAAAGGTCTCATTGGAGCGGAAATTACATTTCCATTTATTAGCGTAGGCGCAACGGAACACACACTGCTTGCCGCAGTTTTAGCAAAAGGAACAACCGTTTTAAATAATTGCGCGCGAGAACCCGAAATTATTGATCTTGCCGAATGTCTAAACGCAATGGGGGCCAAGATTGAAGGTGCAGGGCGTTCACAAGTTACAATAACAGGTGTTTCATCGCTCTCGGGTGTTGAACATTCCGTTGTGCCAGACCGTATTGAAGCTGGCACTTATGCCCTTGTAGCGGCAACGACAGGCGGCGCGGTGCGTCTGACAAATATTCGTTCGGATCATCTAGGCGCTCTATGGCCCTTAATCGCGCAAGCCGGGGCCAAGGTGAGCTTAGACGAAACAACGGTTTTAATTGAACGCGATAGCGGGCCGCTTAAAGCCGTTGATATTGATACACAGGCTTATCCGGGCTTTCCAACAGACCTTCAAGCGCAATTTATGGCCATGATGACATTGGCGGAGGGTGTGTCTATTATTAGAGAAAACATATTTGAAAACCGGTTTATGCATTGCCCTGAACTGACGCGCATGGGCGCAGACATAACGGTTACAGGACGAGAAGCGATTGTTCGCGGCGTCAAGGCACTAACAGGCGCGCAAGTTATGGCCACAGACCTTCGCGCATCGGCCTCATTGATAAGTGCAGGATTGATCGCTAAGGGGACAACACATATCGGACGCGTTTACCACCTTGACCGAGGATTTGAATATATTGAAGTCAAGCTTGGCCAATGCGGTGCGCGCAT
>CALCKU010000138.1 GCA_937965735.1 uncultured Caulobacterales bacterium | reverse complement strand
GAATATGGAAAAAGAGGTCACTCCACACACAGACCCTGTGGTCGCGCGTCCAGAGGAATCGCTTCGTTATCAATTAAAGAGCTTTGGACGCCTTTGGCCTTACCTTTGGAAAGCGGGGCGCTTTGGGGATAAAGTTCGGATTATATTAGCGATTATTTTGACAATTTTGGGTATATTTGTTTCTGTGATTGCCCCTTTTGGAGTTGGGGCCAGTGTAGACGCGGTAAAATCTGCGCTCGAAACGCAGTCGGTTTGGCAGGATGCTGGCTTGGTGATTACGGCCTTTATAATCGGTTATGGCGGGCTGAAACTTATATCCGTTATGTTTAACGAAGTTCGCGAATATATTTTCGCCCCCGTCGGCCAGCGTGCCCAGAGAGAAGTCGCGACCGCAACCTTTGCGCATTTGCACCGCATGTCTTTGCGCTATCACCTTGATAAACGAACGGGCGGCTTGTCGCGCATTATTGAACGCGGGATACGGTCTATTGATTTTCTGTTTCGGTTCTTATTGTTTAATATTGGGCCAACTTTGATGTTATTGGCATTTTCCAGTGCCGCGCTCTGGTATGAATATAGCTGGCAATTTGCTTTAATTGCTCTGACGGTGGTGTTGACCTATATCTGGTTTACGGTTGTGACAACAGAATGGCGTTTGAAGTTTCGTCGTGAGATGAACCGCCAAGATACAGAGGCCAATGCCAAAGCCATAGATAGTCTTTTAAACTATGAGACTGTCAAATATTTTAACGCAGAACATTTTGAAACGGCGCGCTATGACGGGGCAATGGCGGGGTATCAGAAGGCGGCAATAAAATCACGGACGTCGCTTGCAACCGTCAATATTGGGCAGAGCCTGTTAATGAATGGTGGTATCGTCGCCATGTTAATTTTGGCGGCTAATTTTATTATCGAAGGCAAGATGGCACTGGGGTCTATGACAACCATTGCGCTTTTGATGAATCAAATTTATCGCCCGCTCAATATTTTAGGGTTTGCGTACCGGGAGATCAAACAAGCTTTAACCGATATGGAGAAGATGTTTGCACTCTTGGATATTGCACCCGAAGTGATAGACCGAGCCACAGCCAAAACTGTGTCGGATGTTAAAGGTCACATTGTGTTTAAACATGTGGAATTTCAATATGACCCTGACCGCAAAATCTTGAAAGATGTGAGTTTTGAAATTTCCCCTGGGCAGACTCTGGCTGTCGTTGGCCCTACGGGTGCGGGTAAGTCGACCCTTTCGCGTATTTTATTTCGCTTTTACGAAATTTCGTCGGGTTCTGTTGAAATTGACGGGATTGATATTCGCGATATGACGCAAGATAGCTTGCGAGAAAATCTAGGGATTGTTCCCCAAGATACAGTTTTATTTAATGATACGATTGGATTTAATATTGGATATGCGAAACAAGGGGCGAGCCTATCAGAAATCGAAGCGGCGGCACAAGCGGCCCAAATCCATGACTTTATAGAAAGCTTACCTTTGGGGTATGATACAATCGTGGGTGAACGCGGGTTGAAGCTTTCAGGCGGAGAAAAGCAAAGAGTCGCGATTGCGCGAACGATTTTAAAATCCCCTTCAATATTGATTTTGGATGAGGCAACCTCTGCCTTGGATAGCGTGACCGAACGCGATATTCAAAGTGCGCTTGAAACCATTAGTCAGTCACGCACGACCTTGGTTATTGCGCATAGACTGTCTACGGTTGTCAATGCAGACCGTATAATCGTCTTAGATGACGGGAAAATTGTTGAGAGCGGTACACATGTGACGCTTCAGAATGCAGGGGGCGCTTATGCTGCGCTTTGGGCGCAGCAACAAGATGGTTTAACCTAAGCGTTTAGGGCTTAGGGTATTTGGGTTTATAGGTTTAAAAACGGCGTAAATATGACGCGGTTACACTATCAGCACGACCAATCGTATCGGTTTCATAACCTGTGTAATCTATGCGAAAGCTGTCTTTGACAGACACATCAAACTCTAATCCGCCGCCATAAGCTATATCATTGATTTTCTGTGCGCTAACGGTTGTCGTACCACTTGTCGCTGTCAAAGACTGATCCATTTTGGTGAAATGATACCCAAATCTACCTAAAGCCTTTATGCGTGATCCAAGAGGCACGCGAACAACACCAAAACCAGCAACCGAATAATCAATTTCATCCTTTTGAAGTGTGCCAGATGTCAGTGTCGTTTTATCGCTTTTAAAGGATTTTGATCCTTCAACTTCAAGGCCTAAATACCCGCCATCAACACCAAGGCGCATTACACCCGTATAAATATCTCTATCAATATCAAAGGTTCCAGCACCGATTGAACCGTAGAAGTTTTTGCGGCCATTACCGCGGCGCAGGTTAGGGGGGCGCACGGCATGGTCTGAATATTCAGCCTCATGGGCGCAACCACTTACGTCAACATTTGCACAGCCAACGGGATAGATTGTAACGGGTTCTGCGCCAGAATAAGACGCATCAGAATAGGCGGAATGAACATCCTTATAAGTGCTATAAGACGGATTGTGTTCCATAAATAGGTTTTGTGCCATATGGCCTGAGTTTACAGACTTATGGGCATGACCCCCTGAAAAATTGGATTGATGATATGACGGGGCACAGGCCGTTACCGAAAGTGCTAAAAGACTAAGAGTAAAATAACGCATATTGAAATCCAAAATATCCACAAAACATTTTAACGCACATTTTCGGCGCGTTTTCTTAATTCTGTTTGGAAATTAGCCTGAAACTTTTGAGAATGTCTTAAAGTGACGCAAGTTTTTTTGGTTTGTGATTAACATAAAGCCTAAAATTTACGAAAAAAGGCGATTTATGTTGTGTTTGTTCAAAATCACACCAAAATAATGAGACATAGAGGTAGCGACACTCTGCTTACCACCCAAGCTCTTACATTATATACGGCGGCATATACGCCGGCGTGAAATCGAGCGTGTTTTACCGCTCAACCCTTTGGTTTCGCGCTTTAATCCCTTCAAGCCTTTTAAATATCGCCGATTGAAACGCTTGGTCTGTATCATTCTTCTTGAGGCTGTCCTAAAGCTTAAGACCGTGTCTTAAAACTTAGGATATTGTCCTAAAACCAACAAAATATTGGCTTATGCCAAGACACTATAGTTTAGGGTCGCGTGCGTTCTTTAATTCAGAATGTATGTCGTCTATTCGGGTTAGAGCTTGGTCAAGCCACTGAATACGCGACATTTGTTCTTCTATTCCCATATCAAGGGCTATGGCTTTTCCTTTTTGATTCACGCTCAATTCACGCCCTGTATAATATCGCTCTTTTATCCGTTTAAACTTTGATAAATTGGATTGATGTTGTTCCATCCGCATTGCGAGCCCTTCTTTTAAGGTCTGTAAATCAATGTCTTCAATTGCATAGAGTTTGACAAGCAGGTCATCTTTAAAGGCGGGTTGTCGGCTTGGCTTTTTTGACCAATTTAAAAGCGCTGTTCGGCCATTGGGGGTAATCGTATGCAAAATACGGTTTGGCTTGCCCGATTGGTTAATTTCTTGACGCTCAACAAAGCCCTTTTCACGGAGTTTGCCCAGCTCTCTATAAATTTGTTGATGTGAAGCCCGCCAGAAAAACCCGATTGAGGCATCAAAGTTTTTGGCTAAATCATAACCGCTCATTGGGCGTTCCGTTAAACAGACTAAAATTGCTTCGCCGAGGGCCATAAGCATCCTTATAGAGTGATCAAAACCTACTTGATTTAGCATTCAAGCTAGGCCTTGTTATTATGCAACAAAATTCATACGCTATCACAAATATGTTCGAATGTAACATTGAAGAAATGAGGACGTTATGGCTGTACAATCTACTCTACGCGGGAAAACGATTTTTATGTCGGGCGGGAGCCGCGGCATCGGGCTGGCAATCGCAAAAAAATGCGCCTTGGATGGTGCCAATATTGCAATTGCGGCGAAAACGGCTGAACCACACCCCAAATTGGAAGGCACGATCTACACAGCGGCTGCTGAAATTGAAGAAGCGGGTGGTCGTGCCTTGCCCATTATCTGCGATATTCGTGAAGAGGAAATGGTCTTGGATGCGGTTGAGTTATGCGTCAAAACTTTTGGCGGGATTGATATCTGTATCAATAATGCCAGTGCAATTTCTCTGACATCAACAACGGCGACAGATATGAAGCGCTATGATTTGATGAATCAGATCAATACGCGCGGGACATTTATGGTGTCAAAATATTGTCACCCGCATTTGAAAAATAGTCCTAACCCGCACATCGTCAATATTGCTCCGCCTCTTGATATGAATGCGAAATGGTTCAAAAATCATACGGCTTATACAATTGCAAAATACGGGATGAGTTTGTGTACGCTGGGTATGGCCGAAGAATTTCGGTTAGACGGTATTGCTGTAAACTCGCTTTGGCCAATGACCTCTATTGATACGGCTGCTGTTCGCAATGTTCTGGGCGGGGAATCCATGGCGCGTATGAGCCGGTCTCCTGAGATTATGGCGGATGCTGCGCATGTGCTTATGTTACAAGATGCCAGTGAATATACGGGGCAATTTGTCATTGATGAGTTTATCTTGGCTGGGACGGGTGTCACGGATTTCAAACAATATCAACATCCTGATTATGAAGGGCCTTTGGCCGCTGATTTCTTTGTTCCAGATGATTGGGTCAAACGCTCTGTATCCAATATTATGCAACATTCAGGATATAAATAATGACTACGCTTAACGCGCTTGACCCAAGCCCAGAACAAATTAAAGCTTTTCTTTCGCATAAAGGGGCAAATGAACCTGTCTTTATGCTCAACTTACTGAAATTTAAAACTCGGGCCACTTATAAAGACGGGGAAGATATTTCGGGTCGCGAAGCGTATGCCCGTTATGCCAAAGCCTTTGGTGAGATGGTGCGCGAATCTGGGGTGCAAGCCGATACACTCTTTGGCGGTAATGTGAATGCGTTTTTAATTGGCGCAGAGACGGGGTCAACGGCTTCTGATTTCGAATGGGACGCGGTCGCAATTGTCAAATATCCCAATGCGGCCAAGATGTTTGAGATGGTCAGTTCTGATTCATACAAAAAAATTCATAAACACAGGCGGGCTGGTCTTGAAGGCCAGCTTTTGATTTCTTGTGACGGAAAAGGTGTATTTTAAATGACTAAGAACCGGACATTACTGGTCGATAAGACGGATTTTGAAGCCGTTAAATTTGTTGAACAAGAACGAGAAACGCTCGCAGACGGATTTATTCGCGTCAAAACGGGTTCGTGGGCGCTTACGGCGAATAATGTTACCTATATGGTGACGGGTGACCGTATTGGGTATTGGCATTATTTCGCCCCTCAGGCGTATGGCATAGGGCAAGACCATGAAGGACGTATGCCTGTTTGGGGGTATGGCGAGGTTATTGAAAGCACATGTGCAGACATAATTGTCGGACAAGAAATTTATGGTTTTTTTCCAATAACGCAAACTTTGGATATGAAACCTGTTAAACGCAATACAACAGGCTTCCAAGACGGGGCGGCGCATCGTGTCCCCCTGCATAGTCTGTATAATAGCTATTCTTTTACTGATAAAGATTCGTCTTTTAGCATGCATAAAGATTTGCAACCGATTTTGCGTCCGTTATTTACCACGAGCTTTTTAATTGATGACGCTTTAGCCGATAGTGCCTTTTACGGAGCCGACCAAGTTTTGATATTATCCGCTTCTTCAAAGACGGCGCTGGGCACGGCTTTTTGCTTAAAGGAACGCGGAGGCGTCACTGTCACGGGCCTGACCTCTAAGAGTAATAAAGCCTTTGTTGAAGGCACAGGCTTTTATCATAATGTCCACGCTTACGATCGTTTGGCGGATTTGGATAATCGTGTGAAAACCGTGATTGTTGATATGTCGGGTAATGGGCAATTGCTAAATGACCTCACAGCGCATTTTGGTGAAAATTTAAACTATATTTGCCGTGTTGGTTTATCCCATTGGGACGCCCCGTCTACCCGCATGCCTCAAGCGGGTGAAACTATTGGGGATACCCAAAAAACAGCTCCAAAGTCTGAATTTTTCTTTGCCCCGGACCGCGCGAAAAAACGCATTGCAGATTGGGGGGGCGCCGCGCTTGCCAGCCTGTGGGCGGGCGGACTGGTGCGAAGAAGCACGAACCGATAGGCG
>CALCKU010000137.1 GCA_937965735.1 uncultured Caulobacterales bacterium | reverse complement strand
GAACAGTCTATAAAGAGAGCGCCTTCTTTAGCGTGCGCGAATACACCATCCTCGGATTCGTAAACGCGTTTGACATGCGGGCCTGCGGGCAACATGGTTATAACAACATTCGCAACTTTCACGGCGGCCTCTAAATGCTTCGCCGCAACACACCCCGCCTGCACTGCCCGTGTCATCGCATCTTTGGAAATATCCAAAGCGTGAACACTATACCCCGATTTGACAAGATTACGCGCCATGCCAAGACCCATATTCCCAAGGCCAATAAATGCAATCTGTGTCATATATACCTCTTTTGGTTCACATTTAGCCGTCACATTCTGCTTATTCACACCACGAATCAAGTAAAGAAAAAGCCTGAAAATACAAAGTACAGTGCCTGATATGGGCTTTGACGAACATCTTTGCCCTTTGCCTCCACCTTTGCCTTGGCCTCCCCCTTTACCTTTGCACTTTGCCTCCCACAGATTTCATTTTGAGGTGATTTAAGGAATTTTTCCTATTGAAATTTTAGGACAGGTTTATCCGATTGGCGCTGGCTCCTCCTTCGAGACAATTGCTTCGCAATCCCTCAGGATGAGGCTTCGAGACAATTGCTTCGCAATCCCTCAGGATGAGGCCACGAAACGATTGCTTCGAAATCCATCAAGATGAGATGTCGGGATATATCTATAAGACATGCGCGAGAGGAACGATACGGAGCCTCACCCTGAAGACGATAGAGACTTGCCACGGAAGCCTCACCCTGAGGACGGCGGAGCCTCACCCTGAGGAAGGCGGAGCCGTGGACTCGAAGGGTGTTCCAGTAAAGACCAAATAACTTCGCCGAACCGTTCTTGATTGAGCGCACAGGTGCGGCCTCAATTTGGGCTTTGGTTTCTATTGCACAATCACCCCGTATTGGGGGCAGGGTCTAAAAATCCCTGCGGCGGGTTCGCCGACACTTTGAACAGCCTCGCGATTTGATCGTCGGTTACATCCTCAACACGCTCATGTGACCATTTTGGATTGCGGTCTTTATCAATCAATTGCGCGCGGATGCCTTCATAAAAATCTTGCGTCTTCAAAAAGTTTAATGACAGGTCGAGTTCTGCACGCATGGCCGCTTTAAAATCTAAATTTTGCCCACGCTTAATTGCCTCAAACGTAACACACATAGCCAGCGGGCTTTTCGCGCGAATACTCTTGGCTTGCGTCTCGGCCCATTGCCCTGCCATACCGTCGAGCGCACGCAGGATTGACGGCACGTCTTTTTCATTAAATGCCGTTAAAGCGGCAGGGAAATCCGCGTCCATCGGACCAGCTTCATGGAATTTATCAATAACAGAAATCACAGCTTCATCAGAACCGTCCAGATCGGCTTCACTTAGCGCTTTAATAAACCAAGCATGGCGTTCGCTCGGAATGTATCCATTAGCGACACCAATTGACAAAGCCTCAGCCGTTTTCAAACGCGCGCCCGTCAAGCCAAGCCATTGACCCACATCAAGGCCAAGGCGGGGCAGAAAATATGTTCCGCCAACATCTGGGAAATATCCAATCCCTGTTTCAGGCATTGCAAAAACAGTGGTATCACCGGCTATACGGTGTTTCCCGTGAACCGACAGGCCAACCCCACCGCCCATCACAAAACCGTCAATCAAGGTAATATAAGGCTTGGAATAACGGTGAATGAGTTCATTTAACGCATATTCTATGCGCCAAAAATTCTCAGCCCTATCGTCACCCGCCTTACCACTATCATGGAGTAGTATCACATCGCCGCCTGCGCAAAAGGCACGCTCTCCTGCCCCGTCAATTAAAACCGCTCCAATTGTGTCGTCCTGCTCCCATTCGACGAGTAACCGCGTCAGCCTCTCACACATCGCAAAAGTCAATGCGTTCAAGGCTTTGGGTCGATTAAGTGTAATATGCCCTAAATTACCCACAACACGACTTATGATTTCATCTGTCATTTTATAGTCTCTAATTCTGTTTCATGTTCATTTACGGCTTAAACCATACGGGGGACCCCCAAGCGCGGTCTTGTAATGTCGCATCCATATTCGGGTTGGGCGGGCTATCATTGCGAACGGCATCCCATGTACTCCAACGACATTTCGGATTTTCCAAGACCCGAATGTAATAACTCGCCATTTGCCCTGCCTTGTAATCTGGATCTTGCCAAAGAGCTTTTAGCTCTGTCGCGCCTGTATCCGCCTGAGTTTCACAAGTCGACAGATTGACTATTGCGTGGTTATCTGGACACCTATTGGTTTTCGGGTCTGGAGTTATACCGCCTGCACACGCAATATCATAAATCGCTTCTTGCCTCTGCCCCTCCATATTCCAAACTTTAATCATTTGTAACCGCTGCAAAGCTTGTCCTTGAGGGTCGCGCAGGGCCCAAGCAAGAAAATCGGGCGAGACTTGGGTCGATTTAACCTCTGAACCCATTGCTACGCCATTGGCATAAGCCGTTTCAATCATTGCGTTAGAATTTAAGATCGTGTCGTCATAATCCCCAACAAACATGCGCGCGCGAATACGCGGCCCAGACGTCGCAAATGTTTCTTTGCTACGCATAGACTTAAAAATATCTTCGCGCGTATTGGCTTCCGCCCAAACACCCGCAAGACCAGACGCCCCGTATTGCGAGGCCGCAATTAAGTCATCTTGGTTTTTAAAATCAGACGGCCAGACTTTTACCCCTTTGGGCGGAATAGAGCCGCGTACATCGCCGTCCATATCATTGGCAAATTTACCGAAATGGTTTTCTTCAGAGAGAGACGGCGCACTAACATGTGTATCCGAGGCCCCGATCAATCCGAAAGCGTAAGGGTTAGCCCCAATATCTGTTTCAATCGCCATGCCGCGCGCAAGCGCAGGACGCACAAAGCTACCGTCTTTAATTTGGGCTTTGACGGGCATACCAATCAAAATATCGTAAAGTTCAAACCCTGAAAACTCATCAGCCGAGGACAATAAAGGATGGGTTTCTGACGTACCTTTGATTTGTGTAATCTCAACAAGCGGTTCATTTAACAAGCGGTTCTCGGCATATTCGACATCAAAAGCGGAACCGTCTGTTTTGGCCCTGTCAAACATTTGTCCGTTTGAGCCATTTGAATTATGCGGAATGGCCAAAACCTCATGCCCTAACGCTCTTTGTGCATTCATCCATGCCCATAAATCTTCTGGATTGGGACTATCGAGTGTCGAAAATAGACGCTTAGGCGCAGAATTTTCAAAAATAACATTTCGGTGAAGATTAATCGCTCCAAGATTATCTTCAATCTTGCCGATAATTTCCATGGCCGTAAATTCATACCCTGCAAAAGTGGTGAAGACCCCAGGCTGGTAATGTTTTTCTGCCGCCGCTACATTCTGCCCCCATGCATTATCAATAAACGCGCGGTCATAAATATCTTCAATCGGCTGACCCGTGACGATCGTCATCCCGATACGCAGAAAAGACGTGCGGCGATTTTCCATACTCCCTGCGGTTAAGCCAAAAATTGACTTTGCCGTTTTCGTCTTAGAAATATGAGAGTTCTTATCAAGCATAGCCGCTATAACGCCCATATATTCACCGTGATCGGTCACAACAAAGAAATCTAAAGGCGGACCAGACAAAGTAATCGGATGCCCTTGCCCGTTATCAATCGTCTCACCTTTGGCAAACCGGTAAGCCTCATCGGCATTACTGCGCGTGCCTATAATAAACGCATCAAATGAATGACGTGTATGTACATGTGTGTCGCCAAAATAAGCCTGCTTATTCGGATCGCGTTGAATTTCAACGGTCACGGAAGAAGACGCCGTTTCAACGGCCTTATTGATTACTTTTGGGGGTGTATCCTCTGTAATTTCAGTTTTCTGAATAAGATTACAGCCTGCCAGCAAAAATCCAAATGCCAGCACAGGCCCAAAAGCGGAAAGCCTTATCGTGTGTTTTATCATCTTTGTCTTACCATTCTATCCGTACGCAGCTACACTTCGATACCCTCATCCGGGTTCATCATCACATATGACGGGCTTAGATTTATATTGTAACCGAACACAAGCAACCCCTAACGTTCTTGTCTTGATCCAATTGTTTGCAGAATGGTGGTTTTCCTTGGCCCTAATATACCAAGCACGTCTTGGCTTTTAGGGTTTTAAATTATGGCTGATTGCCTTCATCGCTTCGGCGCGGCGGCTAACTTTGAGCATCGCATTGAGAAGGATTGTTTTGTCTTCATCATCTAAATCGACAGTTAGGCGAGATTCAATCGTATCAAAGACGGTTTGTATTTCTTTGACATAACGCCGAGCCAGAACGCTACCCGCATCCGTAACTTTGATGTCAAAGGCTCGCAAATCATATTCACGTTTGACCTTCTCGACCATGCCAGATTCTTCCAATAAACCGAGTGCGCGTGTTACTGTGGCAGGATCATAGCGCAATATTTCAGAGATTTCATGAGGCGAAAGCGGCTCTGTATAGAAGTAAACAGACGTCAATATGCGTAATTCACGCAATTTCAAACGCCCTAAATCTCCTAATTGGGGAATAATTTTCTTTTTGACAATATAAGTGTAATCCCAAGCTATTTTATCGGCAAGAGCCTGAAATGTAGTGTCAGCGAATTCCGCTGCACTAAACTTTAGTTTCGGCACAATAGTGTGCGCATCATCTTGTATAAATTTTGGTTTTATCATCCCAAGCAAGCCCCAACTCGTTGAATATTCAATGAGTTTAGTGAAAAGAGATTGAAGAGTCATTAAACTCAGGGTTTAAAAACCATTAACTGCAAACCCTAAAAACAACCAATAAGGGAACTTATTGCTCTTTAAACGCAAATACACTTATAAGGCGAATGACCAAGGTTTAATTCAATAAATTCAACGCTATTACGCCCGCTCAAACACAAACTCCAATGTTTCGCGGCAGCGCACACCACCTTATCATTAGAGAAAGTATAAAAGCCACTCCGATTCTCAATACCCGCATGACGCCACCCGGTGAATTTTCAGGCATGATTGAGTTCATGCGATCAGACGCAACGAATTACAGATGCAGATTACAGATGCGGATTACAGATGTAGATTACAGATACAGATACAAATTTTAGGCAAGGCAGTGCTTTATATATTGACGGCGGTACGGACGCAGATTTGCGCCCTGATATATTTCAGATCTAAATTTTTATAGAGTTTATATATTGCGCCAATAATTTGACATTACGCGATACTGTAATGACCTGTTCCCCATGCTATCCAATGGACGCAGCTTCAACACATCAACAGGAAGTCTATGACCGCGATAAACGCGCCGAATCTTCCTGAATTGAAAATATCTTTGCAGTTTAAAAAGCAATTTCGCAAATTGCGAAATAGGTGAAAAATCTTCACGCCTAGTTAACCCTTTAAACCATTGTTTTTAAAGTAAAATTTTTACGGCCTCTTTGGCCCAAGCCTTGCTCTTATGAAAATACAATCAATGAGGGTTTTCATGCACCGAATACAATCACATAAGTTCTACACAATATTACGAAGCACATCAGTGGCCGCTCTTTTAACTTTAACGTCCGCATGTATGTCGACGCCCGTTGAATATTTATCAAACAATGTACAGAAAGTGACCGATAGCTTTCTGAGACCCGCCGCCCTCCCCCTTGACAATGCCGTACAACCGATCACGCTTGAGACCGCGCAAATTCGGACGCTCTCCCACAATTCAGAATTTGCGCGGCAGGAAAGACGGTTCGTCAGTGATGTCAAAAAATCAGGACGTAAAGCAAAAGATTACCTCCCCCAGATCTATTTAAATGCCTTTGGGCAATGGCGAAATAACACAAATGCCGCTGTTGGTGAAAAGGTCAATTCACAAGACACCAATACGGTTTCAAATAGTCAAAAAGATTTTTACACAGGACAAGACCAAGTATTCGGTGTTTCGAACCTAACCGCAACATGGGACATCTTAGAAATTGGCATGAGCGGGTTAAAAGCCAATCGCCGTACAATATCAGCTTTCAAACAAGGTGAGCAGAACCAGTATTTATGTCATAAATTGATGGTCGATGTTGAACACGCTTATTGGAAAGCTGTGGCTTATGAACAAGCCGCCAAACGTTCAGTTTGGCTAAAGTCCCGCATTGAATATGCGCTTGAACTCTCACAATCGAATATCGATAAAAAACCAGACGATAAGCTTGGCGAGCTTATGTTTCAGCGAGAGCTGATTGACATTAACCGCTGGTACGAATCCATTTTCCGCGGATTAACCTCTGCTAAAGCAGATTTAGCGCGCTTAATGAATTTACCCTTAGGGACAGAGTTTACCCTAAGTGAAACCCAAATTCCCCAACACCTCGGGGAAACCACTGGGTCGGACGTTAACACCCTCATAAAGTTAGCGTATCAAAACCGACCTGAAATCCGGCAGGCGCTTTACTCACACGATCTGGTAAAGCTTGGAAACAAAGAGGCGATAATCAACCACCTCCCCGCCTTGAGACTATTCCTAGGTGCAAATATGGATAGTAACAGTTTCCTGCTTAACCAGAACTTTGCGTCTGCCGGATTGAATTTATCATGGGACATTCTACGTCTAGGCCAAATTGGCCAAACCAAACGGCGTGGAAGAAACCGTTTGCTGGACCGTCGATATGAAACAGAAGTCCTCGCAAGTGCAATTATGGCGCAAGTGATGATTGCGCGTGAGCAGGTTCAACAACTTGACCATGACTTATCCCTCGCCTTAAAAGCCCTAAAGGTTCAGACACAAATCACAGACGCGCTCCAAGACAGTGTAAAAACGGAAAACAAGTCCGAAACCTATCTTGTCAAAGAAGAATTAATGCGAGAGCTAGTTACCTTGCGAGAAAATCTGGCCCGAGCTGAGTTTTTCA
The DNA here is from genome assembly GCA_937965735.1 of uncultured Caulobacterales bacterium. Classification (GTDB taxonomy): domain Bacteria; phylum Pseudomonadota; class Alphaproteobacteria; order Caulobacterales; family Maricaulaceae; genus CALCKU01. The sequence continues at coordinate 12,591 of CALCKU010000137.1, read as the reverse complement.
CAGCAAAAGCCCGTCTTGATCAAAGCATTGGTATTGTTGATAAATGTTCGACCCCGAACAGATCACAACGCAAACAAATCGTCAAAAATAAAGAAACAAAGCTGACCCTTAGACCGAAAAAAGCATAGTCAAGATTCAGTTTTCACGAGACGGGGCCGTGGAGGCACGAACCAGTAATTCAAAGTCAAAGCGTTCGCGCAATGGCTGCTCGGTTCGTGCCAAAGCCCCGCTAATCAACCACAAACTCGCCGCCATAGCCATACGATTCACAGGTTGTTTGATCGTGGTCAAGGCGGGCCAAAGCGCCTCGCCAAGGGGGGAAGCATCAAACCCTGCAATTGAAATATCCTCTGGTACGGATAACCCCCGTTTAAAAGCCGATGTCATCGCCCCCGCTGCCATAGCATCATTAGCGGCAAAAATAGCTGTGATGTCTGGGTGGGTTTCAAGCATTTCGTTAGCCGCAATCGCACCAGATTTTAATTTGAAGTCGCCTTGAGCTTGCGGACACGCTTCGCGTTTCAAACCAGACTTTAAAATCTGCTCATAAAACCCTTCAGTTCGAAGATGTGAGGCCCCGTGATCCTTTGGTCCTGAAATAAATCCAATTTTTTTATGCCCTAGGCTGATGAGATGCTGCGTCATCGCAATGGCCGCTTCTTTTTCGTCAATATATACGGATGCAATACTCTTACGCACTTTTTCAGGCGATATGCTGACAATTGGAATATTGCGAGCGGCTAAAAATGCGAGCAAAGGATCATGATCAGTTAAAGGCGGTGTTAAAACAACCCCGTCAACAGGGGCCGTTTGCAAAAATTGCTGTAAACGACGTACAAAACCTTCATTATAATCCAGCAAAGGCTCTGGCAAAAGGACATATCCATGCTGGAAACAAGCGGTATGAATACCTTCATTGACACTCAAAATATAATCGCGATCCGCACGTCCGTGCAAATGTCCAATTAAAAAAGAACGCGATCCCGCCAAGGTTCGCGCCGCACGATTAGGCCGGTAACCAAGCTCTAGAGCGGCCGCCAAAACAGCGTCCCGCGTTGTGTTTCGTACATTCGGTTCATTATTTAAAACCCGCGATACAGTCTTGGGGGAAACCCCAGCACGGGCGGCAACATCATCAAGTGTAATTGGCGTGCGGTGCAAAATTATATCCTGCTAAGCTAATCTGTATCAAATGAAAAAATAGACACGCCCCGTGCGCGTTCATCAAAATTCAGAGTTTTATTTAACGGCGCATGCGCGCGCTGTCGACAATTCTCACGTTCACACACATAGCAGTTCACGCCAATAGGCGTTGGACGCGCTTTATCAAGATTATAATCTTGTGAATAAATCAAACGCGGCGCATAGGCAATATCACATCCGAGTGCGATTGCGAGTTTTTGCGCAGGCGCATTAAATGTACTATCGCTTCGACTGACCATTTTTGCGATAGAAAAATAAGTGGTCTTATCGGGCAATTGTATCATTTGGCTGACAGTACGCCCAGGCGTTTGAAAGGTTTCGTGGATATTCCACAACGGACATGCCCCGCCAAATTTTGAAAAATGGAAACGACCCGCGCTAAAGCGTTTGGAAACATTCCCAGCCACGTCAATTCGAACAAAGAAAAAAGGAATCCCGCGCGCCTCTGGCTTTTGCAATGTGGTGAGACGATGGGCGGTTTGCTCAAAACTCGTGCCGTAACGATGGCCCAGTAAATCCACATCATATTTTGTATTCTCGGCGTCTTGTAAAAACATCCCGTATGGCATGAGGGTCGCGGCGGCGAAATAATTTGCAAGAGATGTCCGGCATAACCCCTCAGCCTCTCGACTTTGCAGACCGGCTGTTTTGATAATCGAATCGATTAAATCGCGTTGCTCTAACATGCCAATTTGATATGCGAGCTGAAAGCGCCGCCCCGATTGCCCCAAAAGCTCCGAGAGATTAATCCGTTTTGAATGCCGGTCAAAGTAACGAAGCATTTTGGGCATTATATCAAGAGGCACAATTCGGACCGATATATCATGTTTGTGCTTTAAACGCTCTGTCAACGCGGCGTGCCGTTCCCGTTTTGATAAACCAATTTCATGCGAAAGCGCTTCTGCCGATGCGTCGAGCTCGGGGAAATAATTTCTTTGCTTATGAATGAACCGCCTGACGCTCTCAACAGCATCCGCAGATTGCTCTAAAAGTTCAATACGGTCTCGGTCTGGCGTAAAATTAGACGCGCGTAGAGTTAAATCTCGATGCTTTGTGTAAAGCTTTAGAACAGCCCGCGCCGCAGAGGGGCTGGCATTCACAATATCTTCGACCTCGTTTTTTGAAACGCTCTCCCCTTTAAACACAGGATCTTTGAGCGTCTCGAACAGTTCAGCGATCAAATGTGCGTCCCCAGCCCCTGAAAAACTTGAAATGTCGAAATCGTAAACTTCCGCCATTTTAAGTAATACTTTGGCCGACAAAGCGCGCTGATTGCGTTCCATCAAATTCAGATAAGATGTTGAAATTCCAAGATCTTCTGCCATGCGGACTTGTGTTAAACCTAAGGTTTGACGAAAGCGGCGAAGGCGCGGACCTACTAGTAATTTTTTATCAGCCAAACTCATAGTTTCAAATTCATACGTCCAAACGCTTATTCACGCTAGGTAATTTTACAAAATTTACAAAAAAATTTATAGAGTTATTACAAATTACACAAAAATACCTTGGTTTTACAATTACTTATGGATTTTCAATTTGAATTGTAAATATAGTCCGACATCGAATTTAATATTATTAAACTTGGAGGTCGAGATGAACGCTCAAATGGAAATGCCGCAAAAAACACCGCGTCACAGAGTGTTGGCGAAGGTGACGCACCCCAGCGCTGGTAAATATAGCGATGTATTGACTCCAGACGCGCTTTTATTTCTGGCTGACCTTGAACGTCGTTTTGGCCCGCAACGTAAAATCCTTTTGCAAAACCGAGCCCTACAGCAAGAGCGTTTTGATGACGGGGAACTTCCGACACAGCCTGTTGAGACCTTGCACATTCGCAATTCAGTTTGGGAAGTGGCCCCTTGCCCACCCGCACTTCAAGACCGTCGGGTTGAAATCACAGGGCCTGTTGACCGGAAAATGATGATTAACGCCTTAAATAGCGGCGCGAAAATGTTCATGGCCGATTTTGAGGACGCGAGTTCTCCGACATTCGACAACATGCTATCGGGGCAAATCAATATGCGCGACTATGCCCGTGGGCAGCTCTCTCTAACGACAGAGAAGAAAAGCTACGCACTGAATGATGACACAGCCACGATGCTCGTCCGTCCGCGCGGATGGCACTTAGAAGAGCGTTTTATCACGGTTGATGGTGAGCCTATGAGCGCGAGCCTTTGTGATTTTGGTCTGCATATTTTCCACAACGGAAAATTACTCGCCGAATCTGAAAAGGGGCCTTTCTACTACTTACCCAAAATTGAAAGCTACCAAGAAGCGAGGCTTTGGAATGATGTGTTTAACTTCACGCAAGCCGTCCTCGACATTCCCAATGGCACGATTAAATCGACGGTTTTGATCGAGACCCTTCCCGCCGCATTCCAGATGGAAGAAATTCTCTATGTTTTACGCAATCATATTACGGGCTTAAATTGCGGACGTTGGGATTATATTTTCAGCTATATAAAAACCTTGCGCAATCACAAAGCATTTCTGCTTCCAGACCGCGCACAAGTGGGCATGGACCGGGCGTTCCTGTCGGCATATGCAACGCGGTTGGTTGAGATTTGTCATAAACGCCGCGCGCATGCGATGGGCGGCATGGCGGCTCAAATTCCCGTTAAGAATGACGAATCCGCAAATGATGCGGCCTTTGAAAAAGTTCGAAACGATAAGCGTCGCGAAGCCAAAATGGGCCATGACGGCACATGGGTTGCTCATCCAGACCTCGTGCCTGTTGCGATGGACATTTTTGATGACGTGATGCCGAGTAAACATCAGATTCACAAAAAACGCCAAAGCCCACGCATGTCCGACACCGCAATGCTTACCGCACATACGGGTACGGTTACCGAACAAGGCGTGCGCACCAATATCGAAGTCGGTATTCGCTACATCGCTGCGTGGCTCTGTGGTCGCGGGGCTGTCCCGATCCATAACTTGATGGAAGACGCCGCAACGGCTGAGATTTCCAGAACACAAATTTGGCAATGGCTCTGCCACGGCGCATCCGTTGAGATGGAAGGCGGCTTCAAAGAAACTCTGACGCTCCGCCTCTATGAACGATTGTTTAATGAAGAGGTCAACACGCTGAAATCTGAGCTTGGCGAAGACGGATACACACAAGGGCGTTTCGAAGACGCAGCAGACATTTTCACCCAAACCGCAACGGCAAGCACATTGCCAGAATTTTTAACTCTCCCAGCCTACAAAATATTGGAGCCAATTTAATGACATACTCAACAACACTCAAAGCCCTAGAAGCGCGTTACCCTAAAGGGGCGCCCGCAGGCATAAACCTCGAAGACCTCGCTCAACTTAAAACGCAAAACACTTTTGAAACCCATCTGGACATTGCCAAAGCAATGGCAACCGAGATGCGTAAAGATATGGCCGCCTATGATAAAGACAGTCGTCAATTCACCCAGAGCCTTGGGTGCTGGTCAGGCTTTCACGCGCAACAAATGATGCGTGCGATTAAGCGTCAAAAAGGGACGCTCGATAAGGCCTATGTTTATTTGTCAGGATGGATGGTTGCGGGACTTCGCAACCGTTTTGGCCACCTACCCGACCAATCCATGCATGAAAAAACATCCGTTGTAGATTTAATCCAAGAGATTTACACCTCTCTACGTCAAGCGGACGAAGTGGATTTGAACGACATGTTCGCCGAGCTTAAGACGACAGATGATCGCGACGCGGTTATTGCAAAAATCGACGGCTTCGAGAGCTATGTTCGTCCGATCATTGCCGACATTGATGCTGGCTTTGGAAATGTCCACGCAACTTATCTCCTCGCAAAAGAAATGATTAAAGCGGGGGCGTGTTGCATTCAAATTGAAAACCAAGTCTCGGATGCGAAACAATGTGGACACCAAGACGGCAAAGTCACTGTACCGCGCGAAGATTTTATTGAAAAACTCCGGGCGGTTCGCATGGCATTTGAAGAGTTGGGTGTGGATGACGGCGTGATTGTTGCGCGAACCGATTCACTCGGGGCGGGTCTGACACAAAAAATCCCTGTTTCACGCGAAAAAGGCGATATGGCTTATGAATACACAAAATGGCTCGAAACAGAGGCTGTGTCTGATATAAACACACTCAAGGACGGTGAAATTGCCATTCAATTAAATGGTGAGCTTCGCAAACCTGTACGCCTTCCCAATGGCCTTTATAAGTTCCAAGAAAACACAGGCATTGACCGCGTTGTCGAAGATTGCATTTCAAGTCTACGCGAAGGCGGAGCGGATCTTTTATGGATTGAAACCGCAACACCGAATGTGGGACAAATCGCAGAAATGGTAAACCGAGTTAAAACGGTTATTCCGAATGCTAAACTGACTTATAATAATAGCCCCTCTTTTAACTGGACACTGAACTTACGTAAACAAGTGCGTGAAGACTGGATTAAAGCGGGTCAGATTAAAGCGGAGGATTATCCCGACGACATTCAACTCATGTCAGCATTATTTGATGAAGATGCGCTGGGACTTGAAGCCGATCGCCGGTTGCAAAATTTCCAAACGGATATTTCGCGTGAAGCGGGTGTATTCCATAATTTGATTACCCTGCCAACGTTCCACGGTACGGCAAAAGTTATGAACGATCTCTCACTCGGTTATTTCGGTGAACAAAAAATGCTGGCCTATGTTAAAAACATTCAACGCGAAGAAATTCGTACCCATGTTTCTGCCGTGAAACATCAACACGAAGTGGGCTCCAACCTTGGTGATGATTTCAAAGAAATGACAGGCGGCGATCGGGCCCTCAAAGCGGGCGGCGCGCATAATACTATGAACCAGTTCGAAAATGCGGCTTAAAGACTGACCCACATAATTCTGTCCCAAAGGATAGAGTAAGGCCATAGGACGCACCCGTCTTATGGCCTTTTTCATAATAAATTGAATAACTTAAACTGCATTTCATCAGAAAAAAAATTAAATCAGAGTTTGACTAATTTTCATCTTGAGATAATTACAATGTGTTTAATTTGTGTTTGTCGTCTCCATACGGAAATACTTATTAGGCGGGAGCGGCGAGTTGCACCCTCGTCGCTCTTTGCAAGATTGCAAGGCAGTGTTGCAAACTAAGATTGCAAGCGCATAAAGAAAGTTTGGAACAAGTTCGGCAATCCCAATTTAGCCTTGCATTATCTTATTCATATAAACTTTACTTCTGCAAGCCTTATTGAATGAAACAAACTCTTCTCTTGATTTCAACAACAAAACCCTTAATTTATCTCGCCTAATAGATAATTTTCAACTTCAACTTTAGTGTGATGTTTGGGTTTAGGAAAAAAAATAATGCAAAAATTCCCTATGACAGTCGCAGGCCATGCGGCCTTGGAAACAGAACTTAAGCATTTAAAATCTGTTGAACGTCCTGAAATCATCAATGCGATTTCTGTGGCACGCGATCACGGCGATCTCTCTGAAAATGCTGAATATCACGCCGCTAAAGAAAAGCAGGGTTTTATTGAAGGCCGTATTCAAGAGCTTGAGAGCAAGCTTTCGCTCGCACAAGTCATCGACGTTACGAAAATGTCTGGAAATACTGTTAAGTTCGGTGCAACCGTTAAAATCGTCAATGAGGACACGGAGGAAGAAAGCACCTACCAAATCGTTGGCGAAGATGAAGCCAATATTCGTAATGGAAAAATTTCGATTACGGCCCCTATGGCGCGCGCTATGATTTCCAAAGAAATTGGTGATGTGTTTGAGGTTGTCGCACCTGGCGGCGCTAAGGGGTATGAAATTCTAGAGATCACTTTTCAGTAATTATGCTAACACTGCCCAAAGGCATAGTTTTGAAAGAGCGTAGTTTTCAAAGGGCACAGCTTTGATATGTTGGGTCATAAGCGATGGGCGACGCGGCATTGAAAATCAGGCCTTAGGATTAGCTGAAGCCCTAGCGGATATACATCCGCTTACACTCATCAAACAGACGATATCCAACAGACCCATATTTAAAGCCCTTCCACCGCGGATGCAGTTTTTCTTAAAACACAGGTCTGGGGCCTATTTCCCTTCAAACCTCGATCAATCCGCTCACCCCAAAATCGCTATTGGTTGTGGACGTCAAGCCATTGCGCCTTTAATGGCCCTCAAAAAAAAGTTGGGGCCCAATATTTTTACGGTCTATATTCAAGATCCGCATATCGACCCAAAGAATTTTGACTGTGTCGTCGCGCCTCAACATGATAATTTAAAAGGCGAAAATATTATCAATATAATTGGCTCCCCCAATCGTATCACTTTGGAAAAACTCTCGGACGCTAAAGCGCAAGCGCGCCCACTACTCGACTCACTTAAAGGCAGTCAAAACGGCTCTGATTCACCCCAAAAATTTGCAGTATTTTTAATCGGCGGCCCGTCCAGCGCTTATACGCTAACTCCGAATTCGTTTGAAAAACACAAGGCCGCAATTTTAGAAGCCGCTCATGCAGGGTTTACAATCCTACTCACCGTTTCGCGGCGCACACCCGAAGCCTTTGCAAAACAATATCAAAGCCTTTGCAAAACCCTATTGCGCGAACCCCTATCGCGCAAAAGCCTGTTTATTTCAGATTCGAATAGCCCAGAATTGCGCGTCACAGATTTTGACGCGTCCAACATTACCCATCCCTATTTCGCGTGGCTCGGCGCGGCAGATATGCTTTTCGTGACAGAGGAAAGCACAAATATGCTAACCGAATCCTGCGCAACAGGCGTGCCCGTCATCACCCTACCCATGACGATAAAAAATAAAAGACGCGCGCAAAAATTTGAGCGTTTACACAATCAGCTCAAAGCGCGCTGTGACCTAAAAGCGTATCAACAAGGTCTCTTAGAAACTCTGCTAATCGCCTCTGGTTCCAAAAAGCCAGACCCTTTAAATGAAACACGCAGGGCGGCAAAAGAAATTTGGTTGAGTCTTTAAGTCGATAGCAAAGCGCATACACTAACTCTGGCTATGTATTAACATTGGCCATAAATTAACATTGGCCATAAATTAACACTGGCCATAAATTAACACTGGCCATTTGAGTGGAATGAAACGGGTATAACCGACATGCGCCTTATTGATAATCTATACGGCATGCCCTAACTAAGGCACTGCATATAAAACGAGTACGCGCACTGTTCTTATAGTTTGTGAGATTATACCATGGCTTCTACTATACACCATAAAGTCCTTATCATTGGCTCTGGCCCGGCGGGCTATACGGCTGCCGTCTATGCCGCGCGGGCCATGTTAGAGCCTGGTATCGTCGCAGGGCTTCAACCCGGCGGTCAGTTGACGATCACAACCGAAGTTGAAAACTATCCAGGTTTTCCCGAAATCCAAGGCCCAGAGCTGATGGAAAACTTTAAAACACATGCCCTGAAATTTGGCACGAAATTCCATGAAGACATTATCATTGATGTTGATTTCAAAAAACAACCATTTGAAATGAAAGGGGATAGCGGTACGCTTTATACTGCCGATTCCGTTATTATCGCAACTGGCGCACAAGCCAAATGGCTCGGCTTACCGTCTGAAGATTTTTTCCAAGGTTTTGGCGTCTCAGCTTGTGCAACCTGTGACGGATTTTTCTACCGGGGTAAAGAAGTCGTCGTGGTAGGCGGCGGGAATACGGCTGTGGAAGAGGCTTTATTTTTGACTAATTTTGCGTCGCGCGTCACCTTGGTTCACCGTAGAGATAGCTTGCGTGCTGAAAAAATATTGCAACATCGCATCCTTAATCACGATAAAGTCGAAATTCTCTGGAATACCACACTAGAAGAAATCCTAGGGGATACAGACCCAAAAGGCGTTACAGGTGTACGCCTAAAAAACACAGATACAAATGAGATTTATGACCGCGACACGCACGGGGTCTTTATTGCAATCGGACACAAACCCGCGACCGAAGTTTTTAACGGACATATCAAGATGAATTCTGGCGGTTATATTGAAACCGCCGCAGACAGTACCGCCACCAATATCCCGGGCGTTTTTGCGGCAGGCGACGTCTCTGACGAGACCTTTCGTCAAGCGGTGACGGCGGCGGGTCTCGGCTGTATGGGCGCTCTAGAGGCCGAGCGTTGGCTAACGGAACAAGCCGCCTTAATGGAAGCGGCTGAATAAACCTTTATGCCAGACTCACTAGATTGGGATAAATTAAAAACGTTTCACGCAGCCGCTGAAACAGGCTCTTTGACAGCGGCGGCGAATAAATTATTAATTTCCCAATCGGCAGTTAGTCGCCAAATCGCTTCACTCGAAGACCGATTAGGCGCGCCGCTTTTTCATCGTCATGCACGTGGCCTAACATTAACAGAACAAGGTCATATCCTATTTAGCGCCTCGCAAGATATGGCCAATGCCGCCGCCCTTGCGCAAACATCTGTTCGCGATAGTCGCAATAAACCAGAAGGCGTATTGCGTGTCAGTTCTCCAATTTCTTTGGGCTCTAATTGGCTTACATCCGTTTTGCCGCAATTTTTAGATCGCTATCCCGATATTTCCGTTCAACTGATCCTTGAAGACGAAGAACATGATCTGTCATCATTTGAGGTTGATTGTGCGCTTAGACCCTGGCCTTCAACGCAAGGCGATGTGATTGAGCGTAATATTGGAACTATTTCACAAAGTCTTTATGCTTCAGACACTTATTTGGCTAAATACGGCGCACCCTCTTCTATCGATGAGCTTGATAACCATAAAATCGTTGCTTTTGGGGCCTTGATACCCCCGCGCTTGCACAGTTCGAATTGGGTTTTATCGCTTGGACGCGCAGAAGGTGATCCCCGTAAACCTGCTTTAGAGGTCAATAATCTGCACGGTATTATGCGAGCGGCAGAGGCGGGCATTGGTATTGCGGGGATACCCGACTATATGGTCACAATGTCGCGTCGCCTTGTTCGGGTCCTGCCCACAATTAAAGGCGAACCTTTTGACGTTTATTTTGTATACCCATCTGAGCTCAGAGGCTCTGTAAAAGCTAAAGTTTTTCGAGAATTTCTTGTCAGGGTCACTAAGAACTGGACAGTATAAAACCAGTTGCCCACTCACCGTGCTAAGATATGCATTTTTGCATAGTCTATTTGCAGGTTTGGGTCTTCAAAATTATTTTTTTTATACTATTTTACATGCATACACAAGATAGTTCTACTATAAGGTGTTTACCGCATTCATGTTCCTCCCCGAATAGAATAGCGAAGACTTTAGACCGAGCCAGATTTATTCTGAGCTCGGTTTTTTTTTGAAAAATTTAACAATCTTCCAACTTTTTTAACTCCATTCATAAATAAAATAATATTTGTATGGAAATTGGGATCAATAATGTCAGATGTAAATCAAAGACACGCTCAAGAAATCGTTTCATCTCAAGAAAACGCTTTACTTAAAGAAACTGTTTCACCAAATGAAAGGGCTTCACAAGATCAAAGCTTAGCGCTCAACTACGCCAAAGGCAGAGAAATCGAATTTTTTGAAGCTCTTGACCAATCGCTTGATGTTGCTGTCAGTATTTTGAATCCCGATCTCGTTTATCAATATATAAGTCAATCCGTATATAAACAGCTCAACTTCACGCACAAAGATATCGGCCCTGGCGATAATCTCGCCAAATGCCACGAGCTGATGTTTGAGCAAGGTCTCTTGACCAAAGAAATCCTTGAAAAAAATAAGTTAGCCCCAGAATCACAAACTGAAAGAGCGGCTGACGAAAGTAATGCAAGTTTTTCGACAATGCAGCTCGCCGATGGTACATTTCACCGTTTTGTTCGCAAGACCCTTCCCAATGGCAATATCGTTTCTATGGCAACCGATATTACCGAGATCGTCGAACAAGAACAACTTTTGAAAGCGGCCCTCAGACTAGGGGAAGCAGGATATTGGGTTTACGATTGTAAAAAGAAAACACACGTAATTAGTGAGCTGATTGACGAATGCACAACAGAAACCGTCGCTCAGCAAATCAAACGACAAGGCATTATCGCGTTCTTACACCCTGATGACCGCCATCTTTTTAGAACCGCGCTTCAAGAAAGCATGAAACACAAAGGTAAGTTTGAGTTCACAGCCCGAATAAAACATAAAAACACGCATAAGACTGAGTGGTGCGTCTTTACGGGCGTGGTTGTTAGAGATCATAAAGGTGAGCTCGCAAAAATTCAGACCTTTATAAAAAATGTCACACAAAAACGCCTTCAAGCCCAAGAGTTAGAGCGTGTAAAAGATGAGGCTTTGGAAGCTTCAAAAGCGAAATCACAATTTCTTGCTAATATGAGCCATGAGATTAGAACTCCAATGAACGGTGTTTTGGGTATGGCAGAGCTTTTATCAGGATCAAACATTGATGATCGTCAACAAGAATTTGTCAAAGTCATTATGCAATCGAGTACGGCACTTCTTACCATTATCAATGACATATTAGACTTCTCTAAAATTGAAGCGGGTGCGCTCGTTCTCGACCCCCTACCCATGGATCTACGGGATGTCGTACACAGCGTGGCCCAACTTCTCGCCACACAAAATAAATCTGAAAATGTCGAACTTGTTGTCAATTACCCGAGCGGAATGCCGATAGGCTTTATTGCGGATTCAGGCCGAATTCGGCAAATTTTGACAAACTTAATCGGAAACGCCCTAAAATTCACAAATGAGGGTCATATTATTGTTGATGTGAAAACCGAAAAGATAAGTGACACCCATGCGAATATCAGAATCAATGTCACAGACACAGGCATCGGAATTGAAGCCTCTAAAGTCAAAGAGATTTTCAATAAATTTACCCAAGCGGACGGCAGTACAACCCGTATATACGGTGGGACAGGTCTCGGTCTAAGCATCACAAAACATTTAGTGGAAATGATGGACGGTGAGATGTTTGTTGAAAGTGAATTGGATAAAGGCTCTAATTTTGGCTTCATCATTCCACTGGAAATTGACAAGCAAATTACTCTGCCCGCGTTTGATTTAAAAGATTTAAAGGGCAAGCACGCCCTCATAGTTGATGACATGCTTGTTAATCGTAGCATTTTATCGGAACGGCTTAGAATTTGGGAAATGACGTCGGATACAGCTGAAGACTGCGATTCCGCTATGACCTTAATTAAATCAGAAGAAGCCAGAAATAAGCCCTATGATGTAATCTTACTGGACTTCCTCATGCCAGGCATGAACGGCTTACAATTTTCGGAGCGTTTGAAAGCCAGAGACAGTCAGTTCGAATATCCAGTGATCATGCTGTCTTCCGTTGACCAAGATCAAACATCCGCGAGCTTAAAAAATATTGGTATTGACCTTTATTTAACAAAACCTGTTCGTGAAAAAAGGCTCCATACTGCGCTAACCCAAATCTTTCAATCAAGTGAACAAGAAACGGCAAACACATCCGTCATTGCAAACGCTCAAACGGTTCAA
>CALCKU010000136.1 GCA_937965735.1 uncultured Caulobacterales bacterium | reverse complement strand
TGCCCGATTTAAAATATGCACATCTTTTGCCGTTCACCCGGTTTCAAGGGCGAAGCTTCTTTATCTTACTTTTTGTCTATCTTGTTTATTCTTTTTGGTTTTTAGGGCCAGGGTTTTACGGGCAATTATCTGCATTAGGGCCGGGATTGCCCCTTGAAGAAAAGGGCTTTTATAGCGGTGCCTACTGTGTTGAGGTTTTTTCAACCCTCTCGCCCGAAGGCCGTCGGACGAAATATCTCTCCCTACTTTTTGATGTGCCTTATATGATTATGACGGCACTCATTTTTGAAGCCCTCATTGTGTTTGGCTTTATAGCTTTGCAAAAGCAAGCTAGCGGGTGGACGGGCTTATTGAGTTTACCCATCCTTTTGAGTTTACCCATCCTTTTTCTAGCGGTAGACTTTCTTGAAAATAGTGCATTGGCGCTGACCCTTGCCAGTGGCTTAGAAATTTTCGGAACACTGGCTGGCGTATTAACGCCGTTAAAATTTGTGATGTTTTCAATCGTAGCCCTCACCGCGTTGATCTGTGCAATTGGCGGTATCATGGCTAAAGCCAGAGCATAAAACGAAAAGGCTTTAAAAGGACAGATGTAAAGGAAAGGCTATAGGGGCGTTATCGGCGGTGTCTTTAGACTAAAGTTAACAAACCTGTCTGATTTTTCATCCATGACGTTTTAAACTTTAGCCATTTATTAACCGTAAGCTATGACTTTTAGGTATATAATATTAAGCGGCGCACATTTATCAAATTCAAGCGAGGAAAAGTCATTATGAAATGTTTTGGATTTCGACCCTTTTTTAACGCCTCGCGACGGAATGCTTACAAGGGCCTGCTTACTGTGTTCTGTTTAACAGGCTTTGCGGCCTGTGCAACAACACCATCAGACCCTTATGGAAATGCTATGCCACAAGCGCAAAGCGGGCAGGGTGAAACCCAGATTGCGACCTATAATGAGAATGAGCTGGTTAATGCGATTTCGGGACATTTAGGCGTAACCTCCGAAGCCGCGGCCTCCACGATTGAACGGCTGTTCAAAGATCGCGGGCGACCCGTAGGCTATATAACGGGTGAAGAGGGCGGCGGTGCTTTGACCATTGGGGCCCGTTTCGGAAAAGGGACATTATGGATGAAGGACGGACGGACGCAACGTGTGTATTGGCAGGGGCCAAGCGTTGGGTTCGATATTGGCATTGATGCTTCAAAGGTTTTCACCTTGGTTTATAATTTAAACGATCCGAATTATCTTTATCAGCGTTTCCCGGGCGTCGATGGTAGTGCCTTCTTGGTGGCTGGAATGGCAGTGAATTACCAACGGGCAAACGGAATTATATTAGCGCCTGTGCGGACAGGTGTTGGTGTGCGTCTGGGTGCGAATGTCGGTTATACGAGCTATACTCGGAAACGTAAAATTCTGCCATTTTAACACGACCGTTTGAGAGCCAGCTAAACTCTGGCCCATTTTAATCACCGGGTTAGATTGCCCGCTTATATTATCCGCTTATATTACCCGTTTAACTCTCTGCGTGACCGTGTCGGGCAGGCCCGTTCGGATTGTTTTTATCAGCGCGCTTAAGGCCTCTCTTTGGGGAAAGCTTTTGCGGAATGTCATGTAAATTGTGCGCGCCGCACCCATATCTGATAGTTTCCGCAAGATTAAATCAGATTGATTTAAGCCGCCGCTTTCAGTGGCAAGGGCGGGTACGAGCGTTACACCTTGCCCCGCCGCAACTAAATTAATGAGTGTTTCTAAACTTGTTGCCCTTAAGGATTGATCGCGTCTATTTTGTGCGGGTTTACAGATTGATAAGGCTTGATCGCGAAAACAATGCCCCTCGGTCAAAAGTAATAAGTCGTCTGTATCAATATCAGACATGCTTGGGGTTTTGGCTGTATAACTCAATTTATGCCCCTTCGGCAAAACCACCCAAAATGATTCTGAATAGAGCTCAATTGCTGTGAGCATATCTTCTTCGGGCGGGGTTGCGAGTATAGCCGCATCCAGTTTTCCGTCCAATAAGGCTTCGTTGAGGCGCGGGGTAATATCTTCGATATAATGAATTTTTAGCTCGGGTAAGTCTGCGCCAAGATTTTTGACAAACCGTGGAATGAGATAAGGTGCTATTGTTGGAATAAGACCCAAAGATAAGCGCCCTGAGAGCGGGTTTTGGGCCAATGCAGCGACGGACTGGATTCGGTCTGCGGCTGATAAGGCCTCTTTTGCGATTGTGATAATCTCCTCACCAATACGGGTCGTGCGTACGCCTTTGTGACTTCTTTCAAACAAAGTCACACCTAATCGTGCTTCTAATTTTCTGATTTGCCCCGAGAGCGTGGGTTGACTGACATTGCAAGCCATTGCGGCTTTGCCGAAATGTTTATGCTCAGCTACAGAACAAATATAGTCTAGATCGCGGAAGTTCATAATAGGTATGCCCGAATAAAACCTAAATAAACATTGAATATGTCGATAGTGTGGTTTGGGGTCAAGCCTGACAGGTTAAATGGCAATCAAATCATACTCTTTTCTAAATGAAAGCCATTCACCGTGCATTACTAAGTTTTTAAACACATAAAATTAGCTTTTATAAAATAGTGTGATTGTATGCTGACTTCGGCTTTCGCGAATATGGCGCGGTAAAGCATACTGGCATTGCCCATAACTGTATTTATATGTTTTTACTGCACATTAAGCCGCAGAAGTTTATTTCATTTTAACCATTTCAATTTCCTTGAAATTAAAACTTTTTTTGTAAGTTACGAGCGTGAAATACAAAAAGGTGCAAAAAATGTTTTTACAAAGAACCAAATTTAAAACGCTAATGTTGCTTTGTGTGGGCGCAACAACATTTATGTCAGGAACAGCTTACGCGGCAGGAACCGCTGCGGGCGTTACCGTCTCTAATTCATTTACACTCGACTATACTGTTGGAACGGTTCAACAGCCACAAGTGAGTAATCCGTCCCCTGTAACGTTTACGGTTGACCGTCTTGTTGACTTAACTGTGACATCAAGTGGTGAAACCGTGGTTTCGCCCGGGGCTCAAGATCAAAACCTCATCTTTACACTCACCAATAATGGTAATGATACCCAAGCGTATCTTTTATCGCTTATTGATGAGAGCGGCGATGCGTTCTCAGCCACGACAAAGAAAATATTTTATTACAAGCAGGGCGATGCCCAAAATACCGCCGTCGAGTTTTCAGGTAAAACAGTCGACGTTTTGGCTGACGAAACTTATATTGTTTACATTGAAGCCGACATTCCAACGGGGTTACAGGACGAAGATGTTGATAGTTTAACGCTTCTTGCTGATACATTAGAGCCGTCTTCAGAAGGCGCGTCTGTTACGCCTGTTGTTGCGGACACGGACGGAAACGACACGAACGGCGATGCTGAAAACATCTTAGCAGATGGCAGTGGCACGTCGAATGAAAATGTCGGTGAAGGGGATCATTCTGCAACGTCACAATACAAGGTAGCTTCTGCTGATCTAACCGCTGTTAAAGCTCTTTCTATTTTCTCGCAAGACGGAGCAAATTGTTCAACAATACCAGGTACACCCGCTGTAGGTGACCAGTATTCCATTCCAGGGGCGTGTATAGAATACACGATTACGGTTGAAAATAGAGGCGGTACGAGTGCGACTGCATTGACTGTCAATGATATATTGCCTTCTGAAATCACGTTTATTGCGGCTTCGGCAACTGGTTTTACAGGGGGTAGCTTTGCTTCACCCGCATTACCCGCGACAAACACAGATTGTATCAGCAATGCGTGCGAGATCAATTATGAAAACGCAACACTTGCAGGGGGGTCTGACGCCACGCCAACTCAGGGCACGATTACAATCAGAGCACTGATTAAGTAATCATAAAATAACGGCCCTAACGGGGCCGTATTTTTCAAGTTTCCGAGTTAAACCGTCTTCGCCCAGTTTATGGCGAAGACACCATTCGGCTGGATAAATGTCATGAAAATCGTTGGACATATCAATAGGGTGGTTGCGTATTCCGTATCCTGTTCTATTGCGTGGATGTCTATATCATCCACAGCGCATGCGGCGAACTTCGGCTTAGAAGTTTTCTCCGATGCGACGATTAAATATACCTCAACAGAACGCGGCAACATAATCTTGCCGACAAATAAGGTTAAATTTGTTGTACAACCGCCAATTGTGAGTCCTGAACTGGAATTTCACAGGATTACGGATAACGAGACAACGTCTCAAAATGTCGCGATTCAATCGACCTTTTTTAGTCCTTCGGGATCAAAAGATGGGCCGTTTGTTGAGATCGCTGTTCCGGAAGCTCTGACGGGCGGAAAAAATATTGCAACAGGGGTTAATTTGGTCCCTGCGCAATCTTATAAATCCGATGACCTCGCCTTTATTCGTCTCGATTATATTACGGGCAACAAAAACTCGTTATTGATTGATGAAACCATTGTGGACGTAAAATCCGACACGGGTGATATTATTAAGGTCAAAGTGTTTGAAAGCGGCCCTGATACAGGTGTGTTCTGGGGTTATGTTCCTGTTACAAAAACATCTTCAGCGGGTACAGATGCTGTTTTGACGACGGGTGATGAAGGCCTTGTTGAAGTGGAATTTGAAGACGCAGAGATTGCCGTTAATGCTGCGAACATTAAGATCAATGTGAGTGCCATCAATACAGTTTTTGACTCCCTTACGGGTGAACCGTTAAGTGATGCTACGATTGAGGTTATTAATACGGTTACGCAACAGCCCGCTAAGGTTTATGGCCTTGACGGTATGTCAATGTTCCCGTCCTCTTTTAAAAGCGGTGAGACCGTTACAGACGCTTCGGGTACGGTTTATGAGAACGAAGACGGAAATTTTGTAATTCCTTGGTTAAAGCCGGGTGAGTATTCAATAAAAGTGACGCCGCCCAATGGCTATACTTTTGCATCGTCTTTATCGCCAGAACAAATTGCAAACCAAGGGAATAAGCCATTTGTGATTACACAAGGCTCTTACGGCGAAACGTTCATCATTGATGACGCTCAAAACGTTAAATTTGACGTACCACTTGACCGTTTTGGGAATTTATCCCTGACGAAAACTGTAGACAATCAATATGCTGATATTGGTGATTTTCTAACGTACACGTTGACGCTGGATAATAATGGCAGTCAGGTTCCAAGTGCCGTTGTGCGGGATACGCTTCCATTAGGTTTTCAATATGTACCCGGTACAACACGTGTTAATCAAACGCCTATTGATGATATTCAAATTTCAGGCGATGGTGCGGAATTGCTCTTTCCTGCGGAACTCCCGTTCGGCTCGCAAACGATGGCCATTGATTATAAAGTTGAAGTCGGCCCTGGCGCTTTTCTGGGTGACGCGGTGAATAGGGCTGTTGCTGAAACGGGTCGCGGCTTTGTTGTTTCCAACACAGCGCGTGCAGAAGTCAAATTACGTGAAGACTTAATGCGTAGCTCTTCGACGATCGTGGGCCGTATTGCATCGGATGGGTGTAATGAAAGTGAGCCTTGGGCCCGGACTCTCCAAGAGGGTCGTGGCTTAGAAGGCGTTCGTCTGTATATGGAAAACGGCGCTTATGCTGTGAGTGATGAATTTGGCCTCTATCATTTTGAGGGCGTAGAACTCGGTAGTCATGTTGTGCAAGTGGATAAGGATACATTGCCAGCGGGCTATGCCCCTGCAATTTGTGAAGAGAATACGCGCTATGCAGGCAGTGCAACGTCTAAATTCGTCGACATTCAAGGCGGTGGAATTGCCAAAGTAAATTTCTATCTTAAGCGTACAGATGAGGCGCTGGATATTGTCGAAGATACTGAGGGCTTCAACGATAAGACGGATTATTTAAATTATGATGCGCAATGGTTGTCGACGCAAAATGACACACCGGAATGGGTTTATCCCTCGCCAGAAAAAACACCGTCTCAACAATCTATCAATATTGGACTTAAGCACGCCGTCAACGGCTCGGTCGATTTGTTTGTGAATGGTAACGCTGTTCCGTCTTATAATTTTACAGGTAAAGATTTAGACCCAGATGCGACAGTGGCGATTAGCCGTTGGAAAGGTGTCGATATTCTACCTGGAGCCAACCGGTTCAAAGCAGTGTTCAAAGACGGTGCGGGTAATGTCGTGCATACCCTAAACGAAGAGATTTCTTTTGTGACTATGATTGCGCGCGCTAGTGGCGTTGCTAATCGGTCTAAATTGATTGCCGATGGACGGACAATACCCGTTTTAGCCGTTCGTCTTGAAGACGAGGCGGGTCGACCCGTACATGCGGGACGTATTGCAAAGATTGATGTGGATACGCCGTACCGCATTTATGACGCGCAACACCGCCAAGAAATTGCCGAGCAAACATCAACGCGAATTTCTGCATTGGGTGACAATCGGAATATGTTTGTCGGTGCGGACGGTATTGTCGAAGTCAAGCTACAACCGACACTCAAAACGGGTAAAGTCGATTTGAATGTCACATTGGATAATGGCCGTATCGTACCGGTTTCAATGTATTTAAAGCCAGAGCAGCGCGACTGGGTTGTTGTCGGAATTGCCGAAGGTTCACTCGCACATGAGACACTGACCTCCAAAGCTAAAAACTTTACAGGGTCCCAAAAAGATGTTGTCAAAGATGGTCGTATCGCGTTCTTTGCTAAAGGCTTGGTGAAAGGCAATTGGCTTTTGACTTTAGCCGTTGATACGAAAACGAAACGCGGCGCTAAAGACGGAGATTTCTTAGGGGAAATTGATCCGAATGCTTATTATACGCTTTACGGAGATCAGTCTTACCAAGAATTTGAAGCCGCAAGTCGCTACCCGCTTTATGTAAAGCTTGAAAAGCAGAGCGCTTATGCCTTGTTCGGAGATTTCGACACGAATATTAAAGAAGGGAAGCTGACGCATTATAATCGTAGGCTGTCTGGACTTAAAGCCGAATATGTTGGCGAAAACCTTCAAGTCTTAGGCTTTGCGGCAGAGACCAATCAACGGTTTGCCAAAGACGAACTGGCTGCGGACGGAACATCTGGCACATATCAGCTTTCTAACACGCGCATTCTAGCACAATCTGAAACCATTATTGTGGAAACGCGCGACCGTGTTCGGCCCGATATTGTTTTAGAGACAAAAACGCTCAGACGATTCACAGATTACACGCTTGATTATTTTACGGGTGAATTGATCTTTACATTCCCTATTGATTTGAGTGATGCCAATTTCAATCCCAATGTTATCATTGTAAATTATGAAACTTCAGAAGCTGTAGAGCGCAATATCACTTATGGCGGTCGTGTGGAAGTTTCGACAAATAATAATCGCGTACGGATTGGTTCGACGGCTGTTGTTGAAAATGGCAGTGCTTTGGCGGCAGGTTCAGAAAGTAAAGTTGCGGGTATTGATGCACGGGTTCAAGTGACAGATAATACAGAAGTACGCCTAGAATATGCGGTGTCTGATAATAATGCGGTGGACGGCCATAGAGACGCTAAACTCGCCGAAATTATCCATACAAGTGACGGGCTGAACGTCCAAGGTTATTTCCGCGAAGAAGAAGCAGGTTTTGGTCTGGGTCAAACGAATTCGAATACAAATTCTCTGCGCCGTTACGGGGCTGATGTGGCATATCAATTCCGAGAGTTTGGAACAGAGGACAATAGTCGCCGCGGAACCGAGTCGGTGAAAGCGCGCGTATATCACGAAGATAATCTGACAACAGGCGATCAAAGAGATGCGGGCGAAATCACATTTAGTCATAGAACCAATAATCTTGAAGCGAGCTTGGGTGTTCGTATGGCGAAGGACAAATTGACGAACGGTGTTAACCGAGACTCTGTGATTGGTGTTGCAACCGCGCGCTACGCAATGCCTAAACAGGGATTGACGTTGACGGCGGGTCGTGAAGAACCCCTAAACGGTATTGATGCTGTGGACGCGCTTCCGCAACGTACAACGCTCGGGGCTGATAAAACTTTGGGTAAGAATGCGACCTTGTCCTTGCGCCATGAAATCTTAAAAGGCGAGACAATTGACAGTCAAAACACAGCGCTAGGCCTTACGGTTACGCCTTGGAAAGGCTCTGTCTTGACGGCTGCAACCGATAGAGTGGCTA
The DNA here is from genome assembly GCA_937965735.1 of uncultured Caulobacterales bacterium. Lineage (GTDB taxonomy): Bacteria > Pseudomonadota > Alphaproteobacteria > Caulobacterales > Maricaulaceae > CALCKU01. Next base: position 23 of record CALCKU010000136.1, on the reverse strand, counting down.
ATGAATCGAGCCGCCGATTAGCG